>JALHNV010000083.1 GCA_022843325.1 Pseudolabrys sp.
GTGGTCAGGCTGGCGTTCATGGTGCTGGAGAACATCATCAGCACCAGCGTGCCGCCGGCGATGACGAACCAGGTACTGACTTCCTGACTCTTGACGACGTCGCCTTTTTTGAGCGCGTCGTCGAGTTTCTTCTGTGTCGGTTCTTCTGTCTTGTCGCTTGAGTCGGGTTCGTCAGCCATGGGCGCTCCCGATCAAGACCGTGGCGCGAGGCTGGACAGAACGCCGGCCAGATAGTCGGTGAACGTGCCCATCATGGTGCCGAGCACGATCAGCAGCAGCATCAGGCCGAGCAGGATCGACAGCGGCAGGCCGATGAAGAACACCTGCATCTGCGGCATCAGGCGCGACAGGATGCCGAGACCGAGATTGAACAACAGGCCGAACACCAGAAACGGCGCCGACAGCTGAATGCCGATGCGGAACGATGTGGCGATCACCTGGGTGAAATGCTGCGCCACGTCGCCGACCAGCGGCAGCTGGCCGGGCGCGAAGATGGTGTAGCTGTCGTTCAGCCCGGCGATCACCAGATGGTGCAGATCGGTGGCAAACACCAGCGTGACGCCGACGATGCTGAGGAAGTTGCCGAGCAGCATGCCCTGCTGGTTCTGCGTCGGATCGACGGCGGTGACGAAGCCGAGGCCGAGTTGTTGCGCGACCACCGAGCCCGCCACCTGCAGCGCCGAGGTCGCCAGCCGCGCCGTCAGACCGAGCACGGCGCCGATGATGATCTCCTGAAACAGCAGCACGATCACCGGGCCGAGCGCGTTCAGGTCGATGGCATAGGCGCTCTGGTGCGACGGCAGGAGGATGCCGGTCAGCACCAGCGCGATCCCCAGCCGCACCCGTGACGGCATCGACAGTTCGCCGATGCCCGGCAGCAGCATGACCATGGTGCCGATGCGGGCGAAGGTCAGCATGAAGGCGGCGCCCAAAGCCGGCAAGAACGAGACGTCGACGTTCATGTGACCGACTCGTCTGGCAGGCCGGCATGACGTCGCGGCATTGTCACGCCATCAACCGCTGATGATGCGGGCGGCGATGCTGAGCATCTGGGCGTGCAGCTTCTCCGCCATGAACGGCAGCGCCACCAGCAGCGATACGAAGATGGCCAATATCTTCGGTACGAAGGCGATGGTCATTTCCTGGATCTGCGTCAGCGCCTGCAGCAGCGAGATCGCGACGCCGACCGCCAGCCCGACCAGCATGACCGGCGCCGAGATGATGATGAGCGTGTAGATCGCCTCGCGCGCGACGTCGAGAACCTCGGGACCGGTCATTGCAGGCTCTTTCTGTGTCGTACCAAACGTAGCGGCGAACTCGGGTCTTCTCCCTCTCCCCTGTGGGGAGAGGGTCGGGGTGAGGGGGATACTGACGATCGATAGTCCGTAACCCCTCACCCGACATGCTGCGCATGTCGACCTCTCCCTATGGGAGAGGTGAAGAAACTAGATCGGCATCCGCATGATTTCCTCGTAGGCGGCGATCACCTTGTCGCGCACCGCCACGACCGCATCGATGGCGACTTCGGTCTCCGCCACCGCGGTGACAACGTCGACCATGTTGGAATTGCCGTTGACCATGGCGCGGCTCTGCGTGTCCGATTTGCGCCCGGTCTCGTGGACCGCGTCCATCGCTTCCTTGAGGACCGACGTGAAGCTGGTGCCGCTGCTGCCGCCGAGGCCGGTCGATGGACCGACGGCTGCCGACGGGTCGGCAGTGATGCGCGCGATATTGGCGTAGGCGCCGGCGGCGGCGAGCGGTGAGGACATGACCGTTTAATCTCCGGTGAGCGCGTTCGGGGCGTCAGGCTTTGAGAATGTCGATGGTGCGCTGGAGCATGCGCCGGGTGGCGCTGATGACGTTGATGTTGGCCTCGTAAGACCGCTGCGCCTCACGCATGTCGGTCATTTCCACCAGCGAATTGACGTTGGGAAACTTGACGTTGCCGTTTTCGTCGGCGGCGGGATGGCCGGGTTCGAATTTCGAGCGGAATTCCGATTTGTCGACGTCCACCTTGCCGAGGCCGACGACGCGCGCATCGAGTTCGCGGTTGAACTCGCTGGTGAAGGTCGGCACCTTGCGCCGGTATGGATCGGTGTTTGGCGCCCCCGACGTCGAGTCGGCATTGGCGAGGTTTTCCGAAATGATGCGCATGCGGCCGGACTGGGTGCGCAGGCCGGAGGCGGCGATCGCCATGCTCTTCATGAAGTCCATCGGTAACCTCCCTCAGCGCCTCGCGCGCTAGCGCTTGCCCAGCGCGGTTTTGATGAGCCCGAGACTGCGCGTGTAGAGCGCGGTGGCGGCCTGGTAGTCCATCTGGTTCGCCGCCACCTTGATCATCTCGTCTTCGAGACTGACCGCGTTGCCGGATGTCGTGACTTCGTGGCTGCCCGTGACCTTGGTGCGAAACGCCGTGTTGCTGTGCCCGCTCGCGGCGATGTGCGCGCCGTCGGTCTTCGTCAGCGCCACCTTGACCACCGGCGCCTGGACTGACGCGGGCGCAGCGTCGAATTTCGGCGCCACCAGATCGCGGGCGCGGTAGCGCGGTGTGTCGGCATTGGCGACGTTCTCGGCCAGGACGCGCTGCCGTTCCTGCGCGTATTCCATCCGCGTCCGGATCATCGAAAGGATCGGAATATCGGTGATTGCCACAGCCGCCCCCTCGGAAATCCGTTCGCGGATACCGCGCTAGGCAGACTCTGCCGGGTGTATGGTTAATAGCGGGTAAACGCGGGCCGGCGGAACTCGCGGCGCGGGTGACGCTTTGCCATTGTTATTTGAGCTTTCGCGCGGCATAAGCCACCGCGGAGAGGGCGCGTTAACCCTCTGTTAGGATTCGAGGCGGCAAATTGTGCCGGCGGTGTTAACCATTCAGACGCAACACGTCTGAATCACGAGACGACGAACGGAGCGCCTGGATGTTCGACCTGTTCGGCCCGGAAATGCCGCTGCCGGTGAAATTCTTCATCGCCTTCGCCATTGTCCTTGCCTTGATCGGCATTGCCGCCTGGCTGGTGCGCCGCTTCGGTTCCAACCGCCTTGGCGGCGCCGCGGCGCGCGGCCGTCAGCCGCGTCTGGCCGTGATCGATGCCGCCACCGTCGACGGGCGGCGGCGTCTGGTCCTGATCCGCCGCGACAACGTGGAACACCTGCTGATGATCGGCGGGCCCACCGATGTCGTGGTTGAACCCAATATCGTTCGCGCCGCATCGCGCGACACCGCACGTGAGCCCGGCCGCATCGAGCCCTCCGGCCGGCAGTCTCCCGCGGTGGAAAGTGCCTGGCCGCTGCAGCCGAGCAACGAGCCTGCGCTGGCGCCTGCGCCGGCGCGGACGTACCGCACGCCCGCCACCGAAGAACCGTGGCATGCGCCGGAGCCGGGCGCCCGTCCCCGCCCCGTCGACAACATGACCGGACTCGCCGCCGACTTGTCGGCGCGCCTTAATCCGCCGGAAGCCCCCGCCCCACGCCAGGAAGCGCCGCGCAGCGAAGCGCCGCCGCCGCGCACCAGCCTCGCCGCCGTTTTGCCCCCAGAACCGCCGGCGCCGCCGCAGACCGATCAGAACCTCGCCGATATGGCGCAGCAACTGGAAGCCGCCTTGCGCCGCACCGCGGTGCCGGACGGCCGTCCGCCGGTCACCGATCCGCTGGCGGCGCAACCCGCCAAGCCAGCCGCCCGCCCGCCGGCGCGCGATTTCAAGATGCGCATCGATCCGCGCATCGAGTCCAAGCCCGAGCCGAAAAGCGAGCCGCGGTTTGAACCGAAGCTCGAGCCTGAGTCACGGTCCGAGCCGCAATTCGACGTGCGGCCGGAGCCGAAGTTCGACGCCCGGCCCGAGCCGGTCGCCGACGCCGCGCCTGCGGTGAAGGCGGAGCCCAAGACGCAGCCGGCTGCCGCAAGCCCGAACTACGACAATCTGGAAGAGGAGATGGCCAACCTGCTTGGCCGTCCGCCCGGGAAAACGTGACAGTCAATTCCGACCGCCGTGTCCGTCTTGTGACGGTGGCGATCGGAGTAGCTGGAGTGATCCTCGCCGCGACTGCACCCGCAGCCGCGCAGGACATCAGTGTCAACTTCGGCCAGGGCACCGGCCTGACCGAACGCGTCATCCAGATGATCGCGCTCTTGACGGTGCTGTCGCTGGCGCCGTCGATCCTGGTCATGATGACGTCGTTCACGCGCATCGTCGTGGTGCTGTCGCTGCTGCGCACCGCGCTCGGCACCGCAACCGCGCCGCCCAATGCCGTGATCGTGTCGCTGGCGCTGTTCCTGACCGCCTTCGTCATGGGCCCGGCGCTGCAGCGCAGCTATGACACCGGCATACGGCCGCTGATCGCCAACGAAATCACCATGGAACAGGCGTTCGAGCGCGGCTCCATTCCGCTGCGCGAATTCATGCAGAAGAACGTGCGCGAGAAGGATTTGCAGCTCTTCGTCGACATGGCCCGCGAGCCGGCGCCGGCGACGCCCGAAGAGCTGTCGCTGCGCATCCTGGTGCCGGCCTTCATGATCTCCGAACTCAAGCGGGCCTTCGAGATCGGCTTCCTGCTGTTCGTGCCGTTTCTGATCATCGACCTAGTGGTGGCCTCGGTGCTGATGTCGATGGGCATGATGATGCTGCCACCGGTCGTGGTGTCGCTGCCGTTCAAGCTGATCTTCTTCGTGCTGGTCGACGGCTGGAGCCTGGTGGCGGGCTCGCTGATCCAGAGCTACGGAACGTAAATCACGCCCGGAATCCGTCTGCGCCTAGCGGCTGGCGGTGACGGGCCGCGGCCGCGGCGTGCGGATCGAGCCGGTCGGCGCCGGATCCGGCTTCAGCGGTTCGCCCTGTGGCACGCCGCCCGGCAACGTTGACGTGGCGCCGGCCGGGATCGGTGCCGGAGCGGCCGGCGGAGCCGCAGCCGGGGGTGACGCCGGCGGTCTTGCCGTTTCCTCGGCGGCGGTAGCGGCCGGCAGCAACTGGTCCGGATAGCGCGCGCGCATGTCGCGCAGGAAGGCATCCAGCGTGTCGGCGCCGGCAATCCGGCTGGCGACGTGCTGAAATTCGGTGTTGCTGGTGCCGATCGGCGCGCTCACCACATCGAAGGCGCGGCGGTCGGGGCCCTCTTGCATCTTGGCGGCGTAACGGTCCCGCAACCGGGCCTGACTGATCGGCTCCTCGCTCAGCGCATATCCGATCGCCGCCCGCAGGATATCGGTGCGCTCGCCGGCACTGAGCGGTGTGAACTCGCGCCAGCGATCGCCATGCAGCACTTCGATTTGCTCGGCCGCATCCCGCCAGCGCTTGGCGGTCCACATCACGTCGGCGCGCAGGCGCACCGCCTCGCGCCCCTTGATATTGGCCACCAGCTCGAGCGCCAATTCGTGACGCCCGATGTCCGACAGCGCACGCGCTTCCAGCAGCAGGCGCTGTTCACGCAATTCGTTCGACAGGTCGGCAATGCGCGTCGACTGCATCGTCGCCAGCGCGCGATCGGGCTTGCGGTTCATCAGATAGATCGTCGCCAGTTTGGTGGCGACCTGGGCGCGCGCCGCGCCGACCAGACGATGATCGACCTGGTGCTGCAACAACTCCGCCGCCTGATCCAGCAGGTCGACCGACACCAGCCGGCCAGCGAGCCGGCGGATCATCTCGTCGCCGCGCCGCCCGATCGGCGTCAGCTCGCGGTAGTCGTAGAATAGACCGAGCGCCTCGACCGGCGGCAGCGCATCGCCCTTGCCGTCGAGAAACAGCGAATCGAAGGTCACCGCCGCTTCGTCCTGAATCTTGCGGGTCATCTCCGAATCCGGATTGGTCCGCAGGGCGGTGCGCATCACATGGAAGGCATCGCGATAGCGGCCATCCTGGGTGTAAAGGCTCGCCAGCCGCTTCAAGCTTTCGGTCTCGGTCTCGTCGCCGCGCCAGATGGTGGCCAGCGTCTCCAGCGCATGGATCATGGTCTCGCGCGGCATGTTGCCCTTGCCGAATTCCAGCGACACTTCCCGCAGGCGGCCCTGCGCCGCGGCGGGGCGGTCGCGCGAAGCCGCGGCGGCGCGATATTGCTCCAGCGCGTCATCGGGGCGGCCCATGCCCTCGTAAAGCCGCCCCGTGAGCACGGCGACCGCCGGCTGCAAGGATAACGGCACGCCGACGGTTTCAAACTCATTGACCAGCCGCGAGGCGCCGGCGAAATCGCGCACCTCGATACTCGACCGCAGCGCCGCCATCATCGCCAGCCGTTGCAGATCGGGCGGCAGCGCGCTCATCAGCCGTTCGGTGTCCTTGAAGCTTTCGCGCGCTTCCGGCCACTTGCCCTGCCGCGCCTGGGCGACCGCGCGCCACAGCGGCGCGTCCTGCTGGTCGCCGATCTGCGGATTGGCCAGTTCCTTCAGCGCCTCTTCGGGCCGGTTCAGCATGACCTCGGCGACGGCCTTGAGCACGCTGCCGGTGATATCGTCGGCGCTGCCTGGCTCCTCAAGCGCCAGTTCGAGAACGGCCTTGGCCTCCGCCCCCATCTCCCGGGCCAGATAGAAGCGCGCCAGGTTGAGCCGCGCCGAGCGGCGCTTGCCGGGCGGCGCGGCGGCCGCCAGCCGGATCAGTTCCGACTGCCGTTCGGTAAATGGCTGCTGGCGGTCGAAGGTCCAGTTCTGCGCATCGAAGGTCAAGGCGCGGAAGGTCGGCATCGCCTGCTGCTGGTCCCGTTCGGATGGCGATACCGACAGGCCGCCGGGCCGGGAGACGGTGATCTGGTCCGCCGCAAGCTCGGCGACGAGGTCGTCGGCGATCGGCTGCACTGCTACGCCGTGGGTCGACGGCAACGCGCGCATCTCGACGAAGCTCTGCGCCTTGACGAAGCCGCGCGTCGGGGCGAGCGCGGTGACCACGATCAACCGGTCGCCGATGTCAGGATCGGTAAGCCGGTGGACCTGGCGCGCGTCGTCGAAGGGAATGGCAATTTTCGCCCGCCCCTTCCCGACTGGCAGCCGCGTTACCGCGAGCGCCTGCGTCGGCACCGAGACGGTATCTCCAATTTTGACGATCCAGTTGGCGCCTTCGGTGTCGGCGCTGGTCAGTCGCGGCCGCGACAACCGGAGCCGGACCACCGCCGCACCGTTCTCGCCACGCGTGAATGTGGCATCGCGGATGACCTTGCTGCTGTCGGCGGCAAAAGCGGCCAGATCGATGGGGGCGGCGCTGTCGAACACCAGCCACAAGACGTCGGCGCGGCGGAAAATCGCTGCCGGCGTCGGCGTGGCGAACGGAAAACGCAGCCGCAGATTGTCACCGGACGGACTCAGCTCCGCGACCACAGCGCCATCGGTGCGCGGCGCGGCGGCGCGGGCGGGATGGACGTCTGGCTTGACTGTCGCGAGCTCAGGCCTGGTTTCAGGTTTGGTTTCAGCCTTGCTGTCAGCCTTGGGCGTAGTGACAACGACAGGCTTGATCGCGGGCGGCGGAATCGCGTCCGCCCGGCGTGCGTCGGCCTGTGGCGCCGCGCCGTCCGGAGCTTCAATCCTGGATGCTTCAGTCCTGGGGGCTTCAGCCTTGGGCGCTTCAGCCTTGGGCCCTACCGGTTTCAGCTCGGCCGGCTTGGCCGCGGCCGGGGCGCCGGCCGGTACCGTGTCGGGCGCGGCGATGGCCGGCCCGCTCTTGGCCGCGCCGTTGGCCGCGCCGTTCGGCGCACTCTTGGCGGCACTGTCGGGCTTCGCCGGGACCGGTTCGGCCATCGGCTTGGGCGCGATGGCGGTCGCGCCGATGTCGACGACAATGCTGCGGTCCTCGCGGAAATGGCGAACCGACGGCTGGCCGTTGAGCGTGAACTTGACCGCGACCGAGTCGAAGTCAGGCTCGGCGTCGACCGACTCCAGCGTCGTTGGCAACGACGCCTTGGCATCCGCCAGATCCCATTTGATCTGCTGGTCGAAGTTGAGCGTGAGCGTGCCGTCGGCGCGATCCGGGACGACATTGACGCCGTCGGGCATCTCGAACACGTAGCGGATGAATGTCGGCTGGCTGGCGACCCGCACGCGGATGGTCGGTGGCTGCCACTCTTTCGTTCTGCCGTTCTGCCGGCGCAACTCGCGCTCGGCGCCGATCGCGCGCCGCGTGAGATCGTCCAGCACCTCCTGCGGCAGACCCGGCACGGGACCGCTCCATGACTCCGGCAGCAAATCGACATAGAAGCGCTCGCCGGCGGCGATGGTGTTGAACTTCACTTTCTGTGCCAGCGCCACACGGATGGCGCTGCCGTCAGGATCGCGCCGTGCCGCGCTGATGAGGTCGGGAACGCTGGCATTTATCCGATCGACCGCGACATCGACCGGCTTCTTGAAGTTGATGACCATGACCGGGCCGGTCAGGCGAACGCTCGCCGGCACCTCTTCGTCGAGGCGAAACATCAGCCGCACGTAACCGCCGTCGGTGAAAACCTTGACCTCGCCCCTGACGGGCCCGGCGGCCATGGCGGCGCCCGTCAGCGCCGTTGCCAGCAGCCCAAGCGCCGCCACGCAAGCCAGCGCCCGCCGTGGCGCGGACGCAGTCGCGCGCATCGCTTGCTGGCAAGAAGGCAAGGCGGTCATGTAGCCATTCCACGCAGGGCCCAAGAGGCCGGTGACGGCAGGGTAAAGTTCGGCGTTTAACGACGCCTTAACCGAGTAGGCTCGCCGGGCGGGCGCGCCGGCCCGATCGGGGCGATCGCCGGGTGCGGGCCACTGCGTGTTATGGCGGGCGGCGACCCGGCCCGGGGCAACGTCGAGGCGCCGGACATTGTACCTCAGGCGATCACGATCTGTCCGGGCAAGCGCATGGTCGCCCGCATGGGCCCGCACATTCCCTGGCGGGTTCAGTTGCCGGGCCGGCCTTCGATCTTGGGCAATTGGTCCTGACCTGGCGGCAGCACCGCAGCGTTGGCGCGTTGGGCCAGTGCGACGGTGAGCTTCTCTGCCGAGTCCGGGGTCATCTGGGCCAGGATTTCCGACATCCGGCGTGTATTCATCGCGGTGGCGACGTCCACCAGAATGGTCAGATCCAGCCGATCGAAAATCCGCGCCGCATCCTTGGCTTTCATGTTCTCGTACATGGAAACGATGGTTTTGAAGCGCTGCGAGTCCTGCGTATCGCGCGCGCCCATGGCGGCATTGACGCGGGCTTCCACCGCCTTCAGTTCGGTCACCTTGGCCTCGACGCGCTGTTCGGCCGCCTTGAGCAGGCTCTCGCGCATGTCGATGTCGCGGTTGCGGCTGTCCAGCTCCATGCGCCGCTCCTGCAAGCGCTCGAGCACGGCGCGCTCGCCGGGCGGTGTGATCTTTCCGGCTTCGAGCGGATAGGCCGAGCCGGCAACCTGCACCTTCGGCACTTCCGGCGGCTTGTCGCTGGTCTTCAGCGGCGGCACCGCCGGCTTGTCGGCGCCGCCACCGACCGATCCGGTGACATCGCCTTTGCCTTTGTCGGAGTAATTGAACATCTCCTGAGCCCAGGACTGTCGCGGGCCCGCATCAAGGGTCGGGACCTGCTGGTCGGCGACGATGATGGTGGGATAGGCCGGCACCGTTGCCGCCGGCGTCACCGTCATGTCGGTCTTGTGCAGGCCCTGCATGCGCTCGGCCAGCGTATAACCGCCGTCAAACACCAGGCCCGACATCTTGAGCGCGAAAAGACAGACCGTGGCAAACAGCACGATCGGGATCAGCCGCAATTCGCGCGCCTGCCACATCATGCTGCAAGGCCGCTCGATTCGCCGTTTTTCTGCCCGGCCCGCATGCGCATGCGCTCGGTGAAGGCTTGCGCCGCCGCGGCAACCGATCGGGCATCGGGCTTGTTGGATTTCTCCTCCGGCTCCTCGGCGCCGCGCGCCGCGCCGGTGATGCGGATCAGCCGCGCCAGCAGGTCTTCGCCCGCCCCCAACTGACGCTCGATCTCGCCGGAAATCCGCTCGCTGCGCGACAGCCGTTCATTCAGGGTCTGCTCGCCCTCGCGCATGGTCGACTTGAGCCCGCCAATGGCGCGCTCGGCAATCTGGGTGGCGGTGATCAATTCGGAGATAGTGGCGCGCAGCGACTGCTCGTCGGCCTTGAGCAGGCGCAACTGCTTGTTGAGCCGCACGCAATAAAGGATGGTCATCAGCAGCAACACTGCGACCAGGCTTTCGACCAGGAATCCGTAATGAAAGCTCACGGCGTCTCCATTCGATTATTGGGTTCGTCCGCTTTTTCAAACATGGCGTAGGTGGTGCGCGGCCGGCGCAGGGTCTTGGCGACGCGCACGGCCACGCGGTCGCCGACCTTGCCCATGCGCCCCTCGGTCAAGGCCACATCGCCGCAGCGCACCGTCACCAGCGCTTCCGGCTTGAGGTCGAGCATCAGCGTGTCGCCGACCTTCAGGTTCATCATCCGCCGCAGCGGCAGCCGCTGCTCGTACAGCACCGCGTCGACAGCAATCTGCGCCTGGCCGATCTCGGTGGCGAGATGCCCCTCCCAGATGGTGTCGCGGCCGAACTTCTCGCCCATGAACATCTGCAGAAGGACGGCGCGGATCGGCTCGATGGTCGCGTAAGGCAGCAGCAGTTCGATATTGCCGCCGCGATCTTCCATGTCGATGCGCAGCCGCACCAGGATCGCCGCGTTGGCGGGCCGCGAGATCGCGGCGAAACGGGGGTTGGTCTCCAGCCGGTCGATGTTGAACTTCACCGGGGACAGCGGCTTGAAGGCAAGCTCGGCATCGGCCAGCACGATCTCGATCATGCGCTTGACCAGATTGGTCTCGATCGTGGTGTAGGGCCGCCCTTCGACCCGCGTCGAGCTCTGGCCGCGGCGGCCGCCGAGCAGCACGTCGATGATCGAGTAGATCAGGCTGGAATTGACGGTGGCGAGACCGAAATTGTCCCACTCCTCCGCCTTGAACACCGCCAGGATCGCCGGCAGCGGAATCGAGTTGAGGTAGTCGCCAAAGCGCACCGAGGTGATGCGGTCGAGCGAGACCTCGACATTGTCGGACGTGAAATTGCGCAGTGAGGTCGTCATCAACCGCACCAGGCGGTCGAACACGATCTCCAGCATCGGCAGGCGCTCGTAGGAGACCATCGCCGAGTCGATGATGGCGCGCAGGCCCGAATTGTCGTTCAGCGAGACGTCGGCCAGGCTGAACCCAAGCAGGCTGTCGATCTCATCCTGGTGCAGGATACGCTCGCCGCCTTTACCGGCCTGACCGTTGCCAGCGCCGTCATCGGCAACCGCCGCCCATTGCGCCGCGGCCTGATCGTCGCCGCTACCGGCGCCGAAATCGACCGCCGCACCGGTGCCGGATTCGGCCTCCAGGGCCACCCCCCATTCGGCGGCCAGTGCGTCTTCGTCGATCTGGTTGCTGTTCGCCATACGCCCCTCGCCGTCTATTGAACGACGATCTCCTTGAACAGAACGGCGGTGATGTGGTTGGGCGCGACCGCGACATTGACGCGCCGGGTCAGTTCTTCCTTGAGCCGGTAGAGACCGGCGGAGCCGTCAAGGTCAGTCGCCCGCAACTCGCGCAAATAGGTCTGGAAGGCGTCCATCACGCGCGGCATCAGCGGCTGGATCTGCGCCACCAGCGCCGCATCCGGCAGTTCCAGCACGATCTTGACCTTGAGGTACTGGGTGCGGTCGCTGCCGGTGTTCGACAGATTGACCAGCACATCGGGCAGATCGACGAACACCGCCGGTTTCACCGCGGCTTCCTTCGGCGCCTCGGGCGCCGCCGCACGGGCAAAGTAGGCGTAGCCGCCGTAGCCGCCGCCGCCCAAAACGGCCAGACCGGCGACGGCGATGATGATGAGTTTCAGCGACAACTTCCGCTTTGCTTTGGGCTGCTCGGATTCCCCCTCGGCCTTGTCGTCCGGGTTCGCCTTCTTCGCCTTTGCCATGAAAGTCCTCGGTTCGCACGTCGGGCCGGGCCGGCTAACGATGCCGCTTCACGTGAAGTGCCTTGAAATGCCCAACCGTGCGCCCCTGGCACAAAGGTAGGTCGGTATGGTTAACAGATACTTTCCGAGGTTCCCCAAGGCGGTATCTTTTGCCGGGTTGGCCTTTCCAGGCGGTCATTGTTGCCGGTGCAAATCCGCGCTGTTTTTAATCAAGCCTTTGTAATTGTTGCTTTTTGTGAGTTGGCACGGCCGCTGCAATACCCCTTGGCAGCCGCCGGCTTGGGAGAGCCTGCGGCAGACTTCGGCGAAGACCGGCCTCGGGAGGGCGGGCCTTGGCCGACACTCAGGGGAGTTACCGATGCAGAACGCACTTCTGATCGGACTGTCACGTCAGGTCGCGCTCGGCCGTGAGCTGGACGTGGTTGCGAACAACATCGCCAATATCAACACCACCGGCTTCAAGGCCGATGGCTCGTTGTTTGAGGAATACCTGTCCTCGGCCGCCCGCACGGCCGGCGCCGGCAGCCGCGTCAGCTTTGTGCGCGACCGCGGCACCTGGCACGATCTCAGCAACGGCCCGACCGACCAGACCGGCAATCCGCTCAACGTTGCCATTGACGGCAAGGCCTTTCTTGCCGTGCAGACGCCGCGGGGCGAGCGCTACACGCGCAACGGCTCGTTCCAGATCAATGCGCAGGGCGAACTGGTCACCAGCGAAGGCTATCAGGTGCTCGGCGACGCCGGCCCGATCAGGCTGCAGCCGAACGACCGCCAGATCACCATCAGCACCGACGGCACCGTCAGCGTGCGGGAAGGCGTCGCGAACACCGACTCGCTGCGCGGCAAGCTGCGGATGGTGGAGTTCGGCGACGTCCGCCAGATGCAGAAGGACGGCGCCAGCACCTTCAAGACCGCCGACGGCTCGCAGCCGGCGCCGACCACGCAGTCGCGCATCATCCAGGGCGCGCTGGAGAAATCGAACGTGCAGGGCGTCATCGAGATGACCCGCATGATCGAGATCACCCGCAGCTACACGCAGATCGCCACGCTGCTGCAACAGCAGCACGAACTGAGCACGTCGTCGATCACCAAGCTCGCCGACGTACCGCACTAAGCCCAAGGGAATCATAGACCATGCGCGCACTGCACACCGCCGCGACCGGCATGAGGGCCCAGGAGCTCAATGTTCAGGTCATTTCCAACAACATCGCCAACATGCGCACCACCGGCTACAAGCGCCAGCGGGTCGAGTTTCAGGATCTGCTGTACGAACACGTCAGCCGCATCGGTACGCAGACCTCGGCGCAGGGTAACATCCTGCCCGTCGGTATCGACCTCGGCGGCGGCGTCAAGACCGTCGGCACGCCCCGCCTGATGACGCAGGGCACGCTGGCGCAGACCGGCTCCAGCCTCGACATCGCCATCCGCGGCGACGGCTTCTTCAAGATCCAGATGCCCGACGGCACCTTCGGCTACACCCGCGACGGCTCGTTCCAGCTCGACGCGCAGGGCCGCATCGTCAACGCGCAGGGCAACGTCGTGTCGCCCGGCCTGTCGGTGCCGCAAAACGCCACCGGCCTGTCGATCAATCCGCAGGGCCAGGTATCGGTGACGCCGCAGGGCACCACGACGCCGACGGTGATCGGCCAGATCACGCTGACGCGCTTCATCAACCAGGCCGGTCTGGTCGCGGTCGGCGACAATCTGTTCACCGAGTCGCCGGCCTCCGGCCCGCCGCAGGACGGCCTGCCGGCCGTCGATGGCGCCGGCGACCTGCAGCAGGGCAACCTCGAACAGGCCAACGTCGAGGCGGTCACCGAAATCTCCAATCTGATCGGCGCCCAGCGCGCTTATGAGATGAACTCCAAGGTCATTACCGCCGCCGACCAGATGCTCTCCTCCACATCGAACATGATGCGAGGCTAGACCGATGATCCGCGCCCTCACTCTCGGCTGCGTTGCCTTCGCCGCCTTCGCCGGAGCGGCCGCCGCACAATCCACGCTCGAGCCGATCCGGCCGGTGCTGCGGTCGCAGGCGCTGGTCACCGGCGATGTCGTGCGCATCGGCGACCTGGTCGACCATGCCGGTGTCATCGCGCGGGTGCCGATCTTCCGCGCCCCGGATCTCGGCTCAACCGGCACGGTGTCCGCCGACGCCGTGATCGAGGCCGTCCGCAACCATGCCCTCGTCGGCCTCGACCCGCGCGGCGTCCACGAAGTGACGGTAACGCGCGCCAGCCGCACCATTCCGGCGTCGGTCATCGAGACCGTCATCACGGAAGCGCTGGCCGCCCAGCACAATCTGGGCGATCCGAAAAACATCGCGATTACGTTCGAGCGTGAATTGCGCGCGATCCATGTCGAACCGTCCGCCCGCGGCGAGCCGCGCGTATCGCGCGTCACGCTCGACAGCCGCAGCGGACGCTTTGAGGCCACTCTCGAAATGCCGACCGGCGCCGCCGACCGCGGCCTGCTGCGGCTGTTCGGCCGCGCCGTCGCCACTGCCGAAGTCGTGACGCTGCTGCATGCCGTCGAGCGCGGCGGCATCGTCAAGATGTCGGATCTGGCCATCGAACGCCGGCCCCGCGCCGAAATCGGCCGCGACGCCGTATCCGATCCCGAACGCGTGGTCGGCCTCGCCGCCCGCAATGCGCTGCCGGCCGGACGGCCGTTGCGCAGCACCGACCTCACCAAGCCGGAACTGGTACAGCGCGGCGAGACCGTGACGATGCTCTACCAGGTGCCGGGCGTGACCTTGACGGTGCGCGGCAAGGCGACCGAGGCCGGCGCCGAGGGCGACGTCATCAGCGTCCTCAATGAGCAATCCAAGCGGACGGTTCAGGGCACGGTGGTCGGTCCAGGCCGCGTCGTCATCAACACCAGTTCGCCGCGCATTGCCGCCAATCTGGCGCCGTCCCGCGCCGCCGACCGAAACGTTACGCGCTAGCCGTGCTCTCAGCTCTCTTTGTGAAAGTGAACCCCATGTTTATCCCCCTTGCGATGCGGCGCGCGATGCTGGCCACACTGGCGGCCTCCCTGCTCAGCGGCTGCGCCGCCTTCGACCGCATCAAGAACATTGGCGAGCAGCCGCCGCTGTCGGCGGTGGACAATCCGACGGCGCGGCCGGGCTACAAGCCGGTGCAGATGCCGATGCCGGCTGCGGTGCCCGCCTCGTACAATCCGAACTCGCTGTGGCGGAACGGCTCGCGCGCCTTCTTCAAGGATCAGCGCGCGCACCAGATCGGCGACATCCTGACGGTCAAGGTCAATTTCACCGACCGCGCCAACATCGCCAACGAGACGCAGCGCAGCCGCGCCAACAACGAGGACTCCGGCGTCGATAATTTCTTTGGCAAGCAGAAGCTGCCGATTGTTAACTCGGCGCTGCCGACGCGTCTGTTCACCGCCGACTCGACCTCGTCATCCGAAGGCAAGGGCTCGGTCGCCCGCCAGGAAGCGCTGCAGACCAACGTCGCCGGCGTGGTGACGCAGGTGCTGCCGAACGGCAACCTGGTGATCGAGGGCCGTCAGGAGATCCGGGTCAATTTCGAAATCCGCGAACTGATCGTCGCCGGCGTGGTGCGCCCGGAAGACATCGAGAGCGACAACACCATCGACTCCTCCAAGATCGCGCAAGCGCGCATCGCCTATGGCGGCCGCGGCCAGATCACCGACGTGCAGCAGCCGCGCTACGGCCAGCAGGTGCTGGACGTGATCCTGCCATTCTGACCGGACAAACGCCTTCCCCGCCGGTCGCCTGACCGGACGAGCTCCCGCGCTGTCTTTCGTCTCGCGAGCGGACGACAGCGTTCAACGGCACGGCCTCCAGTAGCTCCCCTGCTGGAGGCCGTGTTCGTTTTTCGGGACCAAGACGGTTGACTACTTATGCGCGCACCCCTCAAAATGGCAACCATATGCGCGCGGCGGCGTGGCACCTAATTTAGATAACTCGGAATTATCAATGCAAAAGTGGCGCAATTCTTCCGGCAGGCCGCTCAGTTCGACATCCTGGCTAGAAGCACACCACCTCGCGAAGCTGCCCGAACGTAAACTTTTCGCTGATTCTCTCGTTCGGCTTCGTCCCAGACAAATTGTCGATCTAGGTTGCGGGCCAGGCCTCTGGCTTGCGCTGTTAAATGAAATTGCGCCGTCAGACTGCGAGCTAATTGGAGTTGATTCAGATGCGCTTGCGATTGAGGAGGCACGCGCGCGTTCCGAACATTGGAATCGTCCGGTTCGATTTCTAAATATGGATCTCGATCGAGATTATGATGGCTTGCCATCCGCGGAAATGTTTTTAGCCTTCAATTTCTTCCCTTACCTTACAAATCCCGCGAGCGTTATAAAGGCGGTGAAACAAAAGCTTCAGAATTCTGGGGTCCTGGTTGTTCGTCAGTATGATGGCGCCCTTTTGCGTTTCGGGCCGCTAGACCAGCGGCGGCGGAGCCGCATGGACACCTCTTTAGAAGCTTCAGTCTTAGGAAGTCGCCAGTTTCGTCACTACGATCTTGACAATACCTATGAGCTCCTTGCTGGCTCAAGCTTCAGAGAAAAGGAAATTAAGTTCGAGTTGTTCCAGCGAACGTCACCTTATCCGGCGGAGTTCATCGAATACATGGTCAACACCATCGAATGGACGATTGCGCATACGGCTGAGGACATTTCCGCGAAATTGCGAGCGTGGCTTTCTGAAAGCGCCGCTGGGTCTTTCGAGAAGCCATCCTACTTCGTCGAAACAGACTTGGTTGGATGGCTGTCATGATCATCGCTCGCGCCGCGCCAAAGGTGAGCGAAGTGAATTGAAAACATATCTACAATTTGCCGGTCTCTAGAAATAAGAACTGTTGGGTCTTGACCGACGCCCCGAAAATCCCAGTTGAATAAGACTTCGCGTTCTCCATCTGTATACTCTAGTACGATAAAATTCATTTGCGGCTCTTGGTGGCTAATTAGCTTAAAGCGGTATCCATGCTTTTTGCCGCGAGAATGATCGTCGGTAGAATTTTTGATTTGCCGCATTCGAGCCACCGCGAGAGAGTCTCCTATATCCTTCCAAATAAGACTGCGGCATGAATAATAAGAAATCTTATCCATGGTTTCTTCGTATGCTGATGTCTCGTAAAACTTTTCATTTGCTCGCTCAGACTCGTCATTCAGATTGAATGACGTATTTTGAGCCTCTCGAATGATCGGCATTCGGCTGTTTATGTATCTTTGAGCCTTCTCCGGCGATCCAACTTTTGTTACGTGCAAGTAGTCCTTTATGGCCTCGTATATTCTGTCGGAATAGACGGACGTCTGATGTAGCTCGTGAGTTGTGCTGATGGTGTGGCCTATCAGAAGAATAATTATCGAAAGTAACAAAGCGGGAATTGCAGCTAATGCCTGGTGTCCACCAAAATTAAGCGGGTCCAAGTAGTACGCAATTACAAACGCCAGCAGACTCAAGATGGGCGCCGACAGAACGGCTGCCCATTTGTTTATCGTTCTATCTAAATCGAGCATATAATTCCGAGTTATCTAAATTAGGTGCCACGCCGCCGCGCGCATATGGTTGCCATTTTGAGGGGTGCGCGCAT
>JALHNV010000084.1 GCA_022843325.1 Pseudolabrys sp.
TCGGTGCCCTTGGCCTTCTCGATGCCGGCGGCCAGCGACTTGATGGTGGCGTAGCCGACGATGGAGCCAAGCCGCGGATAGTCGTTGAACTTCTTCTGATAGGCGGCGAGGAACGCCGTGTGCTCGGGTGTCTTGATCTTGTCCCACGGATAGCCGGTGACGATCCAGCCGACCGGTGCCTCTTCCTTGAGCGGATCGAGATATTCCGGCTCGCCCGACAGCAGGCTCAATACCGTGCGATTCTTGAACACGCCGCGGGTGGTGCCCTCGCGCACGAAACGGGTCAGATCGGCGCCGAACAGCACGTTGAAAATGGCGTCGGGCTTGGCGTCATCGATGGCCTGCGCCACCGCGCCGGCGTCGACCTTGCCGAGCGGCGGCGCCTGCTCGGTGACGAATTCGACGTCGGGCTGCGCCTTCTTCAGCATCGTCTTGAAGTTCTCGGCCGCCGACTGGCCGTATTCGAAGTTCGGATAGACCAGCGCCCAGCGCTTCTTCTTGGCGGCGATCGCGGCCGGCATCAGCATGGCCGTTTGCATGTAGGTCGTGGGGCGCAGGCGGAAGGTGTAGCGGTTGCCGTTCTGCCAGGTGATCTTGTCGGTGAGCGGCTCGGCGGCGAGGAAGAACACTTTCTTCTGGCCGGCGAAGTTCGTCACCGCCAGGCCGATATGCGACAGAAACGTGCCGGCGATCAGCGGCACGCCTTCGCGCGTGACCAGCTCTTCGGCGACGCGAACAGCCTCGCCGGGATTGGCGCCATCGTCGCGCACGATCAGTTCGAGTTTCTTGCCGAGAACACCGCCCTTGGCGTTGATCTCGTCAAGCGCGAGATCCATGCCCTTCTTGTAAGGGTCAAGGAAAGCCGGCTGCGACTTGTAGCTGTTGAGCTCGCCGATCTTGATCGTTTCCTGCGCCAGTGCGGGCGCGGCGAGAACGGCGGTCAAAGTCGATGCGAAAGCGAGTGAAAACACGTGACGCCTGGTGGTCATAACGAAGACTCCCTGCTGGCAGTCCCGCATCCAGACACGGTGACTGCATGAACTGCAAATGTCCCGTCGCCTCCGGCGTGGCGAACTTGTTTGTACGCAAATAGTCCGTCCGCACCCCCAAGCTTGTCAAGCGCACCCGATGGCGTGAAACGCGCCATCGGGGCAGTTTTTGTAGGCGAACTGCCTAGCCCTTCGGCTTGTCCCGGAAACGGTCCATCAACGGCTTGTCCTGTCCGCCGTCGATTTCGATCATGGTGCCGTTGACCATTTCCATCAATGGGGAAGCCAGCATCACCACCAGCGACGCAACCTCTTCCACCTCGGCGATGCGGCCCATCGGGATCGATGCCGGGGCCAGCTTGTCGGCCTCCTCGCGCGAGATCTTCATGTCGCGGGCCATGGCGTCGACCAGCCCGGCCCAGCGCTCGGTGCGCACCGGGCCCGGGTTGACCGCGACGAAGCTGATGTTCTCGCGGCCGTATTGGCCGGCCAGCGACAGCGTCAGGTTCTGGCCGGCGGCATTGGCCGCGCCGGGGCAGATTTCCCAGTAGGACGGCTTCACGCCGTCATTGCCGATCAGGTTCACCACCCGGCCGCCGCCCTGCGCACGCATGATCGGCAGCACGTAACGCAGGCAGCGCACATAGCCCATGAACTTGAGCTGCAAGCCCTTTTCCCAGTCGTCCTCGGTCAGATGCTCGATCACGCCACCCGCCGCGGAGCCGGCATTGTTGACCATGATATCGATGCGGCCGAGCGCCTTGTGCGCCTGCTCGATGAAGGCTTTGGCGTCGGCATCCTTGCGCAGATCGGCGGGAATGGGGATGACCTTGGTGCCGAATTCCTTGGCGATTTCCTTGGCGGTCGCCTCCAGCGGCTCCTTGCGCCGGGCGCAGATCGCGACGTCGACGCCTTCCTTGGCGAACAGGCGGGCGATGCCCTTGCCGATGCCTTCGCTGCCGCCGGTGATTACCGCCGTCTTGCCCTTGAGCTTGAGGTCCATGACTTTCTCCTGTGACTATTGGGAAGGTTTGTGGGCGAGCCAGCGGCCCGCCTCGGAAGCGGCGATGAGTTCGGCCAGCGCCGCATTGAACGCGGCCGGCTCCTCGCTGGTGATGGTGTGGGACGAGCGCGGGATGACCAGCAGGCCGGCGGTCGGCACCGTGCGCTTGAGAAACACGCTGCTTTCGAGGCACCAGTCGTCCTCGTCGCCGACCAGGATCAGCAGCGGCACCGCGAATTTTTTCAGATCTTCCTGCATGTCCCAGAGCGTCGGGCGCTCGGCCTGGACGTAGCGCATGGTCAGCGCATGGCCCTGCGCCGAATGTTCGCTCAACATTTTTGCGAACTCGGCGAAGCCGCGCGGGTCCTTGTTCTTGTGCGTCTGCCGCGTCGCGCCATCGGCATAACGCGCGGAAGCCGTTGGAAAATCGACCGTTTCGAACATCTTGGCGGTTTCCCGCGAAGCGGCGCGGCCATCCTCGACCCGCTTCGGATCGGGGCTCGAGCCATAGCCGCAACTCGCTGCCGTCACCGACAGGCAGCGTTCGGGAAAATGAATGCCGACATGAAGCGCGGTCGAGGCGCCCATCGAATGGCCGACGATATGCGCCTTGTCGACCTTCAGCGCATCCATCAGCGCAATCACGTCGTCGCGCTGGATGTCCTGACTGTAGCGCGCGCCATCGCTGGGCACATCGGACGGCGGATACCCGCGCTGGCTGTAGGTGATGCAGCGATGCGACCGGGAGAAGTACCGCATCTGCGGCTCCCACGTGCGGTAGTCGCCCGCGTATTCGTGAACGAAGACAATGGGCGTGCCTTCGCCCGCTTCCTCGTAATACAATCGGGTGCCATCGCGCGAAGGCGTATGCGGCATCGTGTGCTCCCGTCGGCTGACGGCTAATTATTTGCACACAAACGATTACGGAGTAAAGTCGCCTCAAGCTGAAGTCCGAACTATCGGCTAAAAATCAAAATAGGGGGAAGATGATGTTGAAAACGTCTCGACGCCACCTCGCCGCTCTCGCTGTGGGTCTGACCATCGCCGCTGGCATGTTCGCCGCGCCGGCGCTCGCGCAACAGAAGCCGGTCATCAAAGTGTCCAGCCTGACGCTGCCGGTATTCAATCCACTGGTCTGGAACATCATGAAGGCGCGCGGCTTCGACGCCAAGCACGGCTTCGAACTCGACATTCGCCCCTATCCGTCGATCGCCGCCTTCTACGCGGCCTTCGCCACCGGCGAGACGGACGTTTTGATCGGCGGCCCGACCATCTTCCAGAAACTGGCGCAGGAAGGCGTGCCGCTGCAGATCATCGGCACCGGCTTCACGCTGGCCGACCTGGTGATTTTCGCCAAGGACCCCGCCATCAAATCGCTGGCCGACCTCAAGGGCAAGCAACTGGCCATCGATATGGGCGGCTCGCAGTTCCAGGTGGTGAAGATGTACACCGCCGCCAAGGGCATCGATCTCGGCAAGGACATCACCGTGGTCAACGCCAATTTCGCCGTCGCCCGCGCCCAGCTTGAGGCCAGCCGCGTCGATGCCGCGCTGGTGATCGAGCCGCTGGCAAGCATCATCGCCAAGCAGAATCCCGACTGGAAGATGATCTTCAACGGCGCCGAGGGCTGGAAAGAAATCACCGGCGTCGACGGCTGGGAGATCGTCCCGGCGATGCGCACCGATGCGATCAAGCGCATTCCCAACGGCCCGAAGATGCTGCTGGCAGCCCTGAAGGACGTTGCCGACGTCATGCACAAGGAAACCGCGGCTGCCGACAAGATTGCCAATGAAACGCTGAAGCTGCCGCCGGGCATCCTGACCGCGGCAGTCGAAAGCAAGCGCCTGATGATGATTGTCGAGCCCGCCTGGGAGCCGGCCACGCGCAAATCAATCACGGATATGATGGAGCGCGCGGTCAAGGCCGGGTTCTACCCGAAGATGCCGGACGCGAATATCATCTATGTCCCATAAGGAGCTTGGCGAGCCTGTCGCTTCGCTTGGTTTCCCGCGGCATACGCTCGTCTCCCTTCTGATCTTCGCCGCCGCGTGGGAGGTGCTGTCAAATCTGGCACCTTTCCTCGGCATTCCGCCGTTCGCGGTGCCGAGTCTGGTGCGGATCGCCAAGGCCATCGGCACCATCACGCCGCTCGACGTGGTGGTGACGCTGGCGCGGGTGATCGCGGCGCTGATCGTCTCCTTCATCGCCGGCCTCGCGCTGGCGATGGCGATGTACCGTTCCGACCCGCTCGATAAATACCTCAGCCCCATTATCCGTGTGTTCGTGGCGGTACCGGTGGTGTCGTGGATCCTGTTCGCCGTGTTGTGGTTTCCCGGCGTCGAATTCCGCATCGGCTTCGTGCTGGTGGTGGTGTGCGGGCCGGTGTTCCTGATCGATACGCTCGACGCCATGCGCAGCGTGCCGCGCGAGCTTCGCCACATGATGCGATCGTTCCGGCCGACCACGCTGCAGTTTTTCATCAAGCTGATGATGCCGGCGATTATCCCGACCATCTTCACCAGCTGGAAGGTCAATATCAGCCTCGCCATCCGCGTCGTCACTATCGCCGAACTGGTCGGCGCCGTGACGGGAATCGGCGCCCAACTGTCGAATGCCCAGCAACTGTTCTCGGTCGCCGACGTGTTCGCCTGGACCATCGTGCTGGTGGCACTGCTGTTCCTGCTTGAGGCGATCGTGTCGCGTGTCGAGCATCGCCTGCTGCGGTGGCGCGCATGACCACACGTTCTCCGGGCGGGCCGCCGCCGATCGAAGTGCGCGGCGTGCGCAAGGTGTTCCGGCAAACCACCACCGGGCAATCGGTGGTGGCCATCGACCGTCTCGATCTGACCATTGCCCCCCGCGAAGTGGTGGCGATCGTCGGCCAGACCGGTTGCGGCAAGTCGACCTTCTTCGACCTGATGATCGGGCTGGAGGCACCGAGCGAAGGCACGCTGCGCATCGGCGACAAGAGCCCGCATGCCGACTTCGATTACTTCCGCGGCAAGATCGCCACCGTGTTCCAGCAGGACCGGCTGTTGCCGTGGCGCTCGGCGCTCGACAACGCCAAGCTGCCGCTCGAATTGATCGGACTGTCCGAGGAAGAGCAACGCGAGCGCGCCTTGACCTGGCTTAACCGCCTCGGGCTTGGCGCCTTCATCAACGCCTATCCGCACGAATTGTCCGGCGGCATGCGGCAGCGCGTAGCCATCGCCCGCGCTTTCTCGGTGCAGCCCGACATCATGCTGGCGGACGAGGCCTTCGGCCATCTCGACGAGGTGACGGCGCAGGAGTTGCGCGACACCTTCCTGGCGCTGGCGCGCGAGAGCGGCTCAACCGCGATCCTGATCACGCATCAATTGGAAGAAGCCATCGGCGTCGGCGACCGCATCATCGTGTTCGGAAAGTCGGCCAAATTGCTCGCCGACATCCACGTCGCGCAATGGGACAAATCGCAATACGGTTTGCTGCGCGAGGCGATCCAGGCGACGCTGCAGAGCAATAGCCCGG
Organism: Pseudolabrys sp.; assembly: GCA_022843325.1. Lineage (GTDB taxonomy): Bacteria > Pseudomonadota > Alphaproteobacteria > Rhizobiales > Xanthobacteraceae > Pseudolabrys. Next base: position 5,500 of record JALHNV010000084.1, read on the forward strand.
ATCCTCGGCTCGCTCAAAGCTAGATCGGCATCTCCCCGCGCAGGATCGCCTTCGCGGCGTCGCCGACCGCCTCCACCTTGTCGTCGGTGTCGAGGAAACAGACGATACGGCAAGGGCAGCCCTCGAGGCCCTCATAGCGCCACGGGAACGCGCCGATGATGCAGCGCTTGCCGAGCATCAGCTCGATATCGCCGCCGAGATTCTCGGCGTGCAGCAGGCCTTCCTGGAAGGCCCAGTTGTGGAACGGGAACACGTCGGCCGAGACCTGGCGGCCGGATTTCTTGTGCGTGTACTCGAAGGTGCCGAAGAACTCCGCCGGCGTCTTGCCGTGCTTCTTCGTGAACTCCTCGGCGAGGTCGGGCCGCATGTAGCGGATCGAGGTGTTCATGGCATGGTCGCAGGAGCCGGTGTCCATGCCCCACCACTTGATCTTCTTTTTCAGCATCCAGTGCAGCGTGTCGAGGTTCGGCCCCGGGTGATAACAGAAGTAGCGCACCAGATCCTGCTGCGGCTGCCCCTCGTAATGTTTGTGCCAGCCGGTGTGCAGAATGAGAATGTCACCTTCGCGGATATCGGCCCCGGCGCCCTCGATCATCTCCGGCGTGATGACCGCCCAGTCATGCATATGCTTTGAAATGTCGACGACCACGCCGCGGTTCATCAGATAATCGAGCGGCAGATGCGCCATGTCACCGCGGCGATTGTCGGTCGCGTGCATCGCGCCGTCGAAGTGGGTGCCGACGTGCAGCGCGGTGTCGATACGCTGCGCGACGATCCGCACCGTCTGCAGGTTCTGCGCGTAATACATCTTGTTGCCGGCATAGCCGACCCAGCCGGGCGTGTGCACGTTCATGACGTGGGAGAGATCGACGACTTTCATGACATGATCCTGATGAAGTGGAACGACATTGGTCTAGCCAATCACAGCAATCCCCGAGACGCCAGATGCAGACCGAGCAACAGCAGGCCGGCGAAGAAGAACAGGCGGAAGGTCTGCGGCGTCACGCGCTGGCGCACCCACTGCCCCAGCACCATGCCGAGCAAGGCCGCAACCAGCGCCACCAGTGAGGGCACTGCCAGCGCCGTCCGCATTTCACCGGCATAGGCGAGCGCCGGCGCCAACGTGACGGTCGACGCCGTGAACGACAAGCCGAGCGCCTGCACCATGCGGTCGCGGTCGAGTTGCAACGCCTGAACATACGGCGTCAGCGGCAGCACGAAAATGCCAGTCGCCACCGTGACGGTTCCGGTCAGGAACCCCATCAGCAGGCCCAGCCAGGTTTCGGAGTGCGGCGCCACCTTGAACTCGAGCCGGACCAGACCGAGCGCGGCATAGATCGCCAGCGCCAGACCCAGCCAGACGGACGACTGGCCCGTGGTGTCGTGCGGCAGTACCGTGGCGCCGACAAAGGTGCCGATGGCGATGCCCGCGAGCAGCGGCCACAACCGCCGCGCCAGCCCCCGCACGTCGCCGCCGACCGCGGTTTGCCAGATGTTGGTGACCAGCGACGGCACCACCAGAATGGCCGCCGCCTGCAACGGCGGCATCACCAGACCGAGCAGCCCGATGGCGACCGTCGGCAGACCGAGCCCAATCACTCCCTTGACCATGCCTGCGAGCAGAAATGCGCCCGCCGTGATGGCGAGAATGAGCAGAGGGTCCACCGGCTGGCCTTTCCTGACGATGGCGGCGACCATGCGCGAAGCCCCGCCGGCCGACAATCGGCAAGACAGCAACCCAGCCTTGCCCATTGGCGAAGCCTTGTTGCCGATCGCTTTACGGCGGCCTGCGCGGCCTGCTAGCGTGCTGATGTGACCCGGAGCCTGCCGTAAGTGCGCTCCGCGGACCCGGAACGGCGCTTCCGGATCGGTCGCTCACCGGCACCCAAACTCGCACGTGCGTGGCGTCTTGCCGCGCCTGCATCCGCTATCGAGGAGCGCCCGATGATCCGCCTGACTCGCCGCCGTGCCGTTGCCGCACTGCTTGCGGCTATGGTGCCGCTTGTGCCCGCCGCCGCGCAGGACAAGTCCGTCACCGTGTTCGCCGCGGCATCGATGAAGAATGCGCTGGACGATGCCAACGCCGCCTTTGCCAAGGCCACCGGCATCAAGGTGGTGGCGAGCTATGCGGCCTCCTCGGCGCTGGCCAGACAGATCGAGAGCGGCGCACCGGCCGATGTCTTCGTCTCGGCCGATCTGAAATGGATGGACTATCTAACCGAGAAGAAGCTCGTCAGCGCCGGCAGCCGTGTCAACCTGCTCGGCAACAAACTGGTGCTGATCGCGCCGCGCGATTCCAAACTCGACAAGATAACCATCGCGAAGCCCTTCGACCTCGCCAGACTTGCGGGTGACGGCCGCATCGCGGTTGCCGACGTCAAGGCCGTGCCGGCCGGGCTCTATGCCAAAGCCGCGCTGGAAGCGCTCGGTGGCTGGAAAGCTGCCGAGCCGAAGCTGGCGATGGCCGAGAACGTGCGGGCGACGCTCGCCTTCGTCGCCCGTGGCGAGACACCTGTCGGTCTCGTCTACGAGACCGACGCCAGGGTCGAACCGAAAGTCAAGATCGTCGGCATGTTTCCCGATGGCTCGCATCCGCCGGTCATCTATCCCGTGGCGGCCGTCGCCGCGAGCAACAACGCGGAGGCGGCGCGCTATCTCGCCTTCCTGCGTTCCGCAGCGGCCAAGACGATCTTCGAGACGTATGGCTTCAGCTTTTTAATCAAGCCGGTGTCGTGATGAACCGTTGGACTTGTCCCGGGCGTAGCGCAGCGCCCCTTGGCGATGCGCTGCTGACCCGGGGCCTTCGCGTTCTCGGGGTATGGAAAGGTCCCGGCTCTGCGATGCATCGCAAGCGCGCGGCACCGCGTCCGGGACACGGATACGGCAATGCTTGATCTGTCCCCCGAGGAATGGACCGCCGTCATGCTGTCGCTGCGCATTGCCGCGGTGGCGACGGCGGTGTCGCTGCCGTTCGGCATCGCCGTCGCGTATCTGCTGGCGCGCAAGAACTTCTGGGGCAAGTCGGTGCTCGACGCGCTGATCCATCTGCCGCTGGTGCTGCCGCCGGTGGTGACCGGCTATCTGCTGCTGATCGCCTTCGGCCGCAAGGCGCCGCTCGGCGCCTTCCTCGCAGATAATTTCGGCATCGTATTCTCGTTCCGCTGGACCGGCGCGGCGCTGGCCTGCGGGATCATGGCGTTTCCGCTGCTGGTTCGGCCGATCCGGCTATCGATCGAGGCGATCGACACGAAGCTCGAGGACGCGGCGTCGACGCTGGGCGCCAGCCGTCTCTGGGTGTTCGCCACCGTGACGCTGCCGCTGGCGCTGCCCGGCATCATTGCCGGCACCATGCTCGGCTTCGCCAAGGCGCTGGGCGAGTTCGGCGCCACCATCACGTTCGTGTCGAACATTCCCGGCGAGACCCAGACCATCTCGGCGGCGATCTACACGCTGACCCAGGTGCCGGACGGCGACAGCGCCGCGTTCCGGCTGGTTATCGTCTCCATCATTATCTCCCTCGCCGCTCTGATCGCCGCCGAATGGTTCGCCCGCCGCGCCGCGGCGCGCCTGCACGGAAATTAACATGCTGTCGGTTCGGGTCGAAAAGGCGCTCGGCGATTTCACGCTCGATATCGCCTTCACCAGCGCAGGTGGCGCCACCGTTTTGTTCGGGCCGTCCGGCACCGGCAAGACCAGCATCATCAACATGATCGCCGGACTGCTGCGGCCCGATCGCGGCCGCATCGCGCTCGATGACGACGTACTGTTCGACGATGCCGCGCGCATCGATGTGCCGGCGCACAAACGTCGCGTCGGCTATGTGTTCCAGGAAGGCCGGCTGTTTCCGCACCTCTCGGTAAAGAGCAATCTCGATTACGGCCGCTGGATCGGCGGCCATGCGGCCGACCCGGCCGCGTTCACGCATGTGGTCGACCTGCTCGACATCGGCGCGCTGCTCGACCGGCGGCCGGGCAAGCTGTCCGGCGGCGAACGCCAGCGCGTCGCCATCGGCCGGGCGCTGCTGGCACGGCCGCGCATGCTGCTGCTCGACGAGCCGCTCGCATCGCTCGACGCCGGCCGCAAGGCCGAGATTCTGCCCTACCTCGAACGCCTGCGCGACGGCGCGGAGGTGCCGATGATCTACGTCAGCCACGATGCCAGCGAGGTCACGCGCATCGCCTCGCATGTGGTGCGGATCGATGGTGGCCGCGTGACCGCGACGGGCGGCGTGGAGTTGCTGAGCTAGCCGTCATGGCCGGGCTTGTCCCGGCCATCCACGTCCTTGATGCTGGTCATCCAGAAAGTCGTGGATGCCCGGCACAAGGCCGGGCATGACGGAGAGACCATGTTCCCGCCCGCCCGCATTGTCTGCCTGACCGAAGAGACCGTCGAAACGCTGTACTTGCTGGGCGAGGAGGCCCGCATTGTCGGCGTGTCCGGCTATGCGGTGCGGCCGCCGCGCGTCCGCAAGGAAAAGCCGCGCGTCGCCGCGTTCATTTCCGCCGACGTGCCGAAGATCCTGGCGCTTCAGCCCGACCTGGTGCTGACGTTCTCGGACCTGCAGGCCGACATCGTCGCCGACCTGATCCGCGCCAATGTCGCGGTCCATGCCTTCAACCAGCGCGACCTCGCCGGCATCTACGACATGATCCGCACGCTGGGCGCGCTGGTCGGGCAACCGGCCAAGGCCGACGCCCTGGCCACGGCCATGGCGGCGCGTGTCGACGCGGTGCGCATGCGGGGAAAGGCGCTGCCGCGGCGGCCGCGGGTCTATTTCGAGGAATGGGACGAGCCGATGATTTCCGGGCTTGGCTGGGTGTCGGAGTTGATCGAGGCCGCCGGCGGCATCGAGGTGTTTCCGCACCTCGCCGCGCGCAAGAACGCCAAGGACCGTATCGTCACCGGCGAAGCGGTGATCGCCGCCCGCCCCGACATCATCATCGGCTCCTGGTGCGGCAAGAAATTCGTGCCGGCCAAAGTCGCCGCCCGGCCCGGCTTTGCCGGCGTGCCGGCCGTCGCCTCCGGCTGGCTGCGCGAGGTGAAATCGACGCTGATCCTGCAACCCGGCCCGGCGGCGCTGACCGACGGGCTCGATGCACTTTCCGCCATTGTCGCAGAATGGGTGGAAAATGAAGGCCGCGGCGTGCTAACGTGACGCTCGTCCGGCCGTACAAGGAACCGTCATCGATGCTCGCCCAATCGCCGCAATCCGCCCTCGCCCGCCATCCGATCTGGACGGACCTGGCACTGGTGGTGTTCCTGGTCGCATTCGTGGCGGTGGCGCGGTTACTGCCGCATGCGCCCGGGTTTCTGCCGGTGGCGGCGAGCGCCCTGTTCGCGGGGCGGGTGCTGCGCTTTCCGGCGCTGGCGGTGGTGGTGCCGGTGGCGGCGATGGCGCTGAGCAATCTCTGGCTCCCGACCGAAGACTGGCGCATCACGACCATCGGCACGCTGGCGATATCGGTCGCCGCCTTTGCCGGCATGCTGACCCGGCGCTGGAACGGCCCGCTGCCCGTGGTGGCGGCTGTGCTGTCCTGCTCGCTGATCTTCTTTGCCGCTTCGAATTTCGCTGTCTGGGCGTTCAGCGGCATGTATCCGCTGACCGGCGCTGGCCTGGTGCAATGCTACATCGCCGCCCTGCCCTTCTTGGAAAAGACGGTTCTCGGCGACCTGTTCTGGACCGGCGTGCTGTTCGGCGGCGCCTGGCTCATTCAGAACGGCCCGGCGCTGGCGCGGCGCGCCTCCTAGGACAACCCGAGCGATTTCCGGGCCCTGCGTCCAAGGGCCACCACGCGGCCGTTCCAGGTGTTTGGCGTTTCTGGCTCGGCCAGCCTCAGGCCGACGGTGGTGACCCGGTTGTTCTCCACCTTGTGCGCCAACAGCGCCACCGGACCCAGTTGCACAATGTCGCCGGTCCTGGCGGGGTGATGCAGCATCTCGGTGAAGTAATCGGCCAGCGCCACCTCGGTATGGTCGGCAGCGACCTGTAACCCGTAGATTTCCGACAAGGCACCGAGCGTCGCCGTGCCGGGCACGAAGAAGTCGCCCAGCAGCCGCGGATCCGGCGCCGCCGGCACCGGCATGTTGACGAAGAACCGATCGAGCGCCTGTGCCTTCTCAGGCGGCGCCAGCAGATAAACGTAGTCGCCCTCGAGGACCGGATCGGCCTCGACCGGCGTGAGGATTTCCTCGTTGCGCACGATCAGCGTCGGCCGCGCCCAGTTCGGGATCAGGCCATGCCGCAGATAGGGGCTGCCGGCGATCACCGGATAGCCGACCAGCTCTTTTTCGAGTTGGCCCGGCAGATCGAGTTCGACACGGCGGGCGGTGACATCGACACGCGGCAGCGCAATGCGCAACTTCCGGGCGGCAGCAGGGATGGTCCAGCCCTGCACCAGCAGCGAAAACAGCACGATGACAAACGCTACATCGAAGTAGATCTGCCCGCCCGGCAATCCGACCAGCAGCGGGATCGACGCCAGGAACACGCCGACCGAGCCGCGCAAACCGACCCAGGAGACGAACAGTTTCTCCCGCGTCGAGAACCGGAACGGCGCCAGGCAGAGAAATACTGTCGCCGGGCGTGCGATGAACGTCAAAGCACCGGCCACCAGCAGCGCCGGCCAGAGCCGCTGCAGCAGCAGATCCGGCCAGGCGAGCAAGCCGAGCAGCACGAACATGGCGATCTGCGCCAGCCAGGTCACGGCGTCCATGAACGTGACCAGCATGTTGTGGGCACGGGTCGAATTGTTGCCGACCACCAAGCCGGCCAGATAGACGGCGAGAAACCCCGAGCCCTGCAGAGCCCCGGTCAGCGCGAAAATAACGATGCCGCCGGTCGCGACGAAGGGGGCGTGGAGGCCTTGCGGCAGATTGAGCCGGTTCAGGACCCAGACCATGATGTAGCCGCCGAGCACGCCGAAGGCCGTGCCCAGGCTGATCTGCTGCGCCAGCAGGCCGAGAATGGTGCCCCAGCCTTGCGCGCCCTGCAGCAATATCTCGACCAGCAGGATGGTCATGAAGATGGCGATCGGATCGTTGGTGGCCGATTCCACTTCCAGCGTGGCGCTGACGCGCGGCCGCAACCGCAGTCCCTTGGCGTGCAGCAGGAAGAACACCGCCGCGGCGTCGGTCGAGGCGACGATGGAGCCGATCAGCAGGCCCTCGGTCCAGCTCAGGCCGAGCGCCCAGACCGCCATCGGCGCCGTCAACGTCGCCGTCAGCAACACGCCGAGGGTGGCCAGGATTCCGGCCGGCGCCAGCACCAGCCGGAAGGTGGACATCTTGGTGCGCAGGCCACCATCGAACAGGATCAGCGCCAGCGCGATCGAGCCGACCATATAGGCGGCACCGACATCGTTGAAGCGCAGGCCGCCGGGGCCGCCCTCGCCCGCCATCATGCCGAGCAGCAAGAACACCAGCAGCAAAGGGGCGCCGAACCGCAACGCGACCAGACTCGACAGAATCCCGGCCAGAACCAGAACGCTGCCCAGCAGGATCGCAATGCTGAAGGTGTCGAGCGCGGCCATAAGAAACGAATCTCCTTCCGTCCGTATAGGAAGGACTCATGCGCCCAAGAGCAACGGGAAATCGGTCGCAGGGTTTCTGCTTTCCCTCTCCCGGTCCGGGAGAGGGAAATTTGACCCAGCCGCGCGCTAGAACGCCACTTTATCACCGCCCTTGAGCGACAGGATTTCGCGCGCCTCGTCCGGCGTCGCCACCTCCAGGCCGAGGCCCTCGAGGATCTTGCGCACGTTGGTCACCTGCTGGGCATTGGACTCTGCCAGCTTGCCGGCGCCGATCCAGAGCGAATCCTCCATGCCGACGCGGACATTGGCGCCCATCGCCGCCGCCATCGCCGCAATCCGCATCTGGTTCTGCCCGGCGCCGAGCACGGACCAGTGGTAGGCGTCGCCGAGCAGCCGGTCGGCGGTGCGCTTCATCATCATCACGTCTTCAGGGTGCGGGCCGATGCCGCCGAGAATACCGAACACCGATTGCACGAACACCGGCGCCTTGATCAGCCCGCGGTCGAGGAAATGCCGCAGCGTGTAGAGATGGCCGATGTCGTAGCACTCGACCTCGAAGCGGGTGCCGTTGTCGGCGCAGGTGGCGAGAATGTATTCGATATCCGCGAAGGTGTTCTTGAACATGCCGCCGCGCGAGCGCTCGAGATAGGGCTCTTCCCAGTCGTGCTTGAACTTGCCTTTGAAGCGCGGGATCATCGGATAGAGCCCGAAATTCATGGTGCCCATGTTGAGCGAGGCGACCTCGGGCTTGAAGTGCGCGGCCGGCCTGACCCGCTCTTCGGCGGCCATGGTCGGGGCGCCGCCGGTGGTGATGTTCACGACCACATTGGACCGCTGCTTGATCACCTTCAGGAACGGCGCGAACCCCTCCGGCGTCTGGTCGGGGCGACCGTCCTGCGGATTGCGGGCGTGCAGGTGGACAATCGCCGCCCCGGCTTCGGCCGCGCCGATCGCGGCGTCGGCGATCTCCTCCGCGGTGATCGGCAGATGCGGCGACATCGACGGTGTGTGAATCGAACCAGTAACGGCGCAGGTGATGATGACTTTACGCGTTTTCGCCATGAGCAATTCCATCCCGGTAGTGTTTTGGGCTCAATGTCCCGATTGGACTTGGATGGCGATCCTAGAATATCTGCCGGGGCCGCGTCACCTGCGCGGCAGCTATTTGATGTGTGCATGGTGCGCCTGAAACCTGTTTCAAGTTGCAGGGCCGTGCGCTAAGGCCAGACCATGGATCCGAAGGCGCAACCTGCGGCGGCAAAGTCTTCCGGCGTCCTCATTGGCGTGTTGTGCGGCATCGGCGCCTCGTTTGGCTGGGCCGCCGGCTTCGTTGCCGCGAAGCACGGCGTCTCGATCGGCTTTTCGCCCTCAGACCTCGCCTTTCACCGCTTCTACTGGTCGGGAATATTTCTGATCCCTTTCGCCCTGCGCGGCGGCGCCATCGAACTCGGCGGCATCGGTTGGGGCCGCGGCATCGTTCTGACCGTGCTGGCCGGGCCGCCGCAAGCCCTGCTCGCCTATACCGGCTTCACGCTGGTGCCGCTCGGGCATGGCACCACCATTCAGCCAGCCTGCGCCGCGCTGTTCGGGCTGATGCTGGCGACGCTGGTGCTGGGCGAACGCCCTACCATGCCGCGCATGGTCGGCGGCGCCATCCTGATCGTCGGGCTGATCGTTTTTGGCGTTGAGTCGCTGACCACCATTGGCAGCCACGGCATTGGCGGCGATCTGCTGTTCGCGCTGGCCGGATTCTTCTGGGCGGCCTTCGGCACCTTGCTGCGAATCTGGCGCGTCCCGGGCATGCGCGGCACCGCCGTGGTCGGTGCGCTGTCGGTGCTGATCTGTGCGCCGCTCTATGCGGTGTTCGTGGGCTTCGACGGCATCTTCCGCATGAGCCTGACCGAAAACCTGTTGCAGATCGTCGTGCAGGGCCTGCTGGCCGGCGCCTTGCCGATCTATTTGTTCACGCGTGCGGTCATTTTGCTCGGCGCCGGTCGTGCGGCAACCTTCCCCGCGCTGGTTCCGGGCTTTTCGCTCGTGATCGGCTTTGTCGCGCTCGGCGCGGTGCCAAGCATCGCGCAGGTGATCGGACTGGCGATCGTTCTGATCGGGTTCCGCTTTGTCGTGAGCCGGTAGACCGCCGGGATGTGCATAACTTGATACGCTTACCGGCCCGGCCAAAGCCGGATGACAATCCGACCTGCTAATGAAGGCCCAGATGGGAACCTGACATGACTGACATCGGGCAACTGGGAGGCGCGCTCAACGAAGCGCTGGCCACACTCGGCGACGAGTTCAGGTCCATTTGGCTACCCATCCAGATTGGAATCATCCTGGGCGTCGCGGCTGTTTCCGCGCTGGCCGGCAAGATGATCCGCAGCCGCGTCAAGCCGACCGACCTGACGATGGGATGGCCGGCCTTCCTGCGGCTGCTGGTGCGGCTGCTGCTGCAGAATATCGGCATCATCATTTTCGTGCTGCTGCTCACCGTCGCGCGGGTCGGCTTGATGTCCGCGACGTGGCCGAGCCATTCCTACCTGCTCGGCGTCGCCGCCAAGCTGGCGACCGCCTGGTTCTTCATCGCCCTGGTCGCGGGCTTGATCCGCAATCCGGTGGCCTACCGTCTGGTCGCCGTGTTCGCCTGGACCATCGCGGCCCTCAGCATTCTGGGGCTGCTGCGGCCGACGATGGCGGCGCTGGACTCGGTCGGGCTGGCGATCGGCGGATTGCGCGTGACGCCGCTGCTCGTCATCAAGACCAGCGTGCTGATGGTGCTGACGCTGTGGCTGGCCAATGCCACCAGCGACTTCATCGAGCGCCGCCTGCAGCGCTCCGCGGACCTGACCCCGTCCATCCAGGTGCTGATCGGCAAGATCGCCCGGCTGATGCTGATCACCTTCGCGATCCTGATCGCGCTGTCGACCGCCGGCATCGACTTCACCGCGCTCGCCTTCTTCTCAGGCGCGGTCGGCCTCGGCCTCGGCTTCGGTCTGCAGAAAGTGGTGTCCAACCTGGTCAGCGGCATCATCCTGCTGGCCGACAAGTCGATCAAGCCGGGCGACATCATCTCGGTCGGAGAACATTTCGGCCGCGTCGGCATCATGGGCGCGCGCTACACCTCGGTCGACACACGGGACGGGCGCGAATACCTCATTCCGAACGAGGACTTCATCACCCAGCGGGTGGCGAACTGGACCTATTCGAGCGATTTCGTGCGGCTGTCGGCAACCTTCAACACCACCTATGACAGCAACCCGCGCAAGGCGCAGGAAGCCGCCATCGCGGCAGCGCTGAGCGTCGAACGCGTGGTCGCCAAACCGGCGCCGGCCTGCATGCTGACGGCGTTCGGCGCCAGTTCGATCGGCTTCGAACTGTGGTTCTGGGTCAAGGACCCGTCGCTCGGCATCGCCAACGTCAAGAGCGACGTGCTGATGGCGCTGTGGGACACGCTCGAGAGAGAGGGCGTGAAAATTCCGAAACCCGGCCCGTCGCGGGTGATCTACGAGAGGGCGCGCGAAGATGAGCCCGATCCGCCGAAGGACGACACCGACCCGCCGGCCCCGGCCGCCAGCAAGTCGCCGTTCGATTGATGCGCTCCGAGAGAGCGCGCTGCGGCGCGTGACCCTCCCCGTCACGGGGAGGCAAGAATAGGCTACGCCGCCTTTCGGGTCGACAGAAACGCGCCCATCCGGTCCAGCGCCTTCAGGATGTTCTCGGTCGAGTTGGCATAGGACAGCCGCACGTAGCCTTCGCCGAGAATGCCGAAGTCCGGCCCGCCGATGATGGCGACGCCGGCATCTTCGAGCAGCGACGAGGCCAGCGGCTTGGCCTTCCAACCGGTATTCTTGATATTCGGAAACGCATAGAACGCACCCTTCGGCACCGCGCAGC
>JALHNV010000085.1 GCA_022843325.1 Pseudolabrys sp.
CGGCGGGCGCGGCCCCAGCAGGCGCAGGCGCCGCACCGGCAGGCGCCGCAGCGGTCGCTGGCAGCGGCACCGGGTTATCGGCATGGGTACGCAGGTAGTCGATCACGTCGGCGCGCGCCTGATCGCGGCTGATGCCGGCATAGGCCATGGTGGTGCCGGGCACGTGGGCGCGCGGGCTGCGCAGGAATTTGTTGAGCTCGTCAAACGTCCAGGTGCCGCCCTTGCCCTTCAAAGCCGCCGAATAGTTGAAGCCTTCGATCGAGGCGACCGGACGGTTGACCACGTCCCACAGATGCGGGCCAACGCGGTTCGGACCGCCCTTTTCCAGGCTGTGACAGGCCGAGCACTGCTTGGTCGTCGAGGCGCCCCGTTCACTCGAGGCGCTGGCCAGCAGCACTTCGATCGGCTGCGACTCTTCCTTGGCGGCCGTGTCGGTGCCGGCTTCTTCCTTCACCGCGATCGCGTAACCCGGCTTTTCCGGTGTTACCGGCGAGAAAATCGCGCTCGCCGCGATATTCAGCGACAGCAGGCCCAGGCAGGTGGCGAGAACGGCGCCGAGGATCTTGTTCAGTTCGAATGAGTTCATCGCAATTCTGGTCCCGGAAGGGGTCGCGAGGCGGCTGGCTCGGGTCGCCGCCAAGGGTCCGGCGACCGGCGGACAGATACCGGTTTGCCCCGGCCAAGGCAACCCGTATAAGCGCCGCGCCGGCTGCGACATTCGTCACGCCTCTGCATCATCCTGCCGGCCAAAGTGGCGGTTCGACCGATGCCAGATACCATTATTCTGATTCCGGCCCGCATGGCCTCGACCCGCCTGCCCGGCAAGCCGCTGGCCGATATCAACGGCCTGCCGATGATCGTCCACGTGCTGCGCCGGGCCGAGAGCGCCGGTATCGGTGAGGCGGTCGTGGCGACCGATTCCGAAGCGATCCAGGCGGCGGTGGAAAAAGCCGGCGGGCGAGCCGTGATGACCCGCAGCGACCACGCCTCGGGTTCCGACCGCATCTACGAGGCGCTGGAGGCGCTCGACCCCGAGCACCGCTACGGCATCGTCGTCAATGTTCAGGGCGACCTGCCGACCATTGATCCGGCCGCCATTCGCGCCGCGCTGGGCCCGCTGGCCGACCTGGCCGTCGACATCGCCACGCTCGCCGCCGTCATCACCGATCCGGCCGAGCGCACCAATCCGAACGTGGTCAAAGTGACCGGCGCGATGGTGGCGCCGGGCCGGCTCCACGCGGCCACCTTTACCCGCGCCGATGCAACCGGCGCCGGACCGCATTATCACCACATCGGCCTCTACGCCTACCGGCGGGCGGCGCTGGAGCGCTTCGTCAAGCTGCCGCCGTCGGCCAATGAGCAGCGCGAGCGGCTGGAGCAGTTGCGCGCAATGGATGCCGGCATGCGTATTGATGTGGCGGTGGTGAAGAGCGTGCCGCTCGGCGTCGATACGCCGGAAGAATTGGCTAAGGCGCGGCAGATGCTGGCCAATTGACTCTCGGTTTGAGGTCTGCGCAAGGAACCCCATGGCCAAGAAAAAGATCATCTTCCAGGGCGAGCCCGGGGCGAATTCCGATATCGCCTGCCGCCAAGCCTATCCGGACTACGAGCCGGTCCCCTGCCCGACCTTCGAGGACTGCTTCGCAGCGCTCACCAGCGGCGACGTCGACCTCGGCATGATCCCGATCGAGAATTCGGTCGCCGGGCGCGTTGCCGACATTCATCACCTGATGCCGACGGCGAAGCTGCACATCGTCGCCGAATGGTTCCTGGGGATTCGCAATCAGCTGATGGCGCCGAAAGGCGCCACGCTGCAGTCCATCAAATCGGTCCAGAGCCACGTGATGGCGCTTGGCCAGTGCCGCAACGTGATCCGCGAGCTCAAGCTTAAGCCGGTCGTGGCCGCCGACACCGCCGGATCGGCACGCGAGGTCGCCGAGGCGAACGACCCCAGCCGCGCCGCGATCGCCTCGCGGCTGGCCGCTGAAATCTACGGGCTCAACATCCTGAAGGAAAACGTCGAGGACGAAACCAACTCCACCACCCGTTTCGTCGTGCTGTCGCGCGAGAAAAAATGGGCCAAGCCCGGCAACGGCAAGGTGATCACGACCTTCGTCTTCCGCGTGCGCAATCTGCCGGCGGCGTTGTACAAGGCGATGGGCGGTTTCGCCACGAACGGCGTGAACATGACCAAGCTGGAGAGCTACATGGTCGGCGGCAACTTTTTTGCCACCCAGTTCTACGCCGATGTCGAAGGCCATCCCGACGACACCGGTCTGGTCCATGCGCTGGAAGAACTGGCGTTTTTCTCGAAAGAACTGACCATACTTGGCGTCTACCCGGCGCATGCATACCGGGACTCGTTCAAGGAAGAGAACGACTGAGCCGCGCTATAGCGCGGCCACCTGACACGCGCTGACCAAGCCGCCCAGTCTGGTGAACGTGAAAAGCGTTTCGCTCTCCTGCCGGACGCCGAAACAAGCCTCCTGCCCGCCGTTCAGCATCTTGAACTGAAGACAGAGCTGATCGCCTGCGGCGGGCACCCGGCCGACGTCGCGGAGCGGTCCGGTATCCGGACGCTGATAGGTTCCACTAATGGTCCCGACACTTCGGCCCATCACATAACGACCGCTGCCGGTGGTTCCGTCCGCACAGGACAAGGAAACCCGCTTGCCGCCGAGCGCCTTCTGAACATCGGCCGGTCCCACGTTTTGCGCTGGGGCGGGTGACGCCACCAGCATCGCAGCGAGCACCATGCCGGCGCCAAGTGCATGAACGGTCATCGACGATTCCTTTTTTCCATACCCGCCAGATAAAGCCTTGCGGCGCGAACCGTTCCGGCGGGTCACGGAAACGTTGGCAGACCGCTTTGCGACGGTCGTTTTTCCGCTTAGAAAAGGCGGATCGCCGCACGGCAGGAACCATGAGCCAGAACATGACAGGGCCAGCGGCGCTGAAGACGGGGGCACACAAGGTCGCCCTCGTCACAGGCGCTGCGCGCGGCATCGGGCTCGCCACCGCCCGGCGTTTTCTGGCAGATGGCTGGCGGGTGGCGCTGCTCGATGTCGATGACGAGACGCTGCAGCGCAGTATCGCGACGCTGACGTCAGACACCACGACGGCGGTCCACTGCGACGTGTCCGATCCGGCGGCGGTGACTGCGGCGGTCGCCAGCGTGGTGCATCAATTTGGCCGGGTCGATGCGCTGGTCAACAATGCCGGCACCGCGATCTTCAAACCGATCCTCGACGTCACGTATGAAGACTGGTCGCACGTGCTCGCGGTCAATCTCACGGGGCCGTTTCTGATGACGCAGTCAGTGGCACCGATCATGCGGGACAACGGCGGCGGCGCCATCGTCAACATCACATCGATCTCGGGTCTGCGCGCCTCGACGCTTCGCGTCGCCTACGGCACCAGCAAGGCAGGATTGGCGCAACTGACGCAACAGCAGGCGGTCGAGCTCGGCGCCCTGGGCATCCGCGTCAACGCGGTGGCGCCCGGACCGGTTGACACCGCCATGGCGAAAGCCGTGCATTCGCCGGCGATACGTGCGGCATATCACGACGCCATTCCGCTCAATCGCTACGGGCTGGAGGAAGAACTGGCCGAGGCAATCTTCTTTCTGTGCAGCGACCGCGCCAGCTACATCACCGGGCAGGTGATCGCGGTCGATGGTGGCTTCGAGGCCACAGGCATCGGTCTGCCGGCGCTGCGCGGCGACGGCCGCAACGGATGACCGCCAATCCGCTTTGACGCCTGCACCCGCAACCCTATAATCATCGCTTCGACACCAAACGCATCACAATGGCCGGGTCCGACGTCGATTTCAAACGTATGTTCTATGTGCTGCCCACGCCCTATCTGGTGCTGGACAGGCAGTTGAACATCATCGACATGAACGACCAGTATCTCGCGGTCACGAAACGCACGCGCGAGGACTTGATCGGTCGCTACGTGTTCGACGCCTTCCCGGAAACCGAAGAACGGCTGACCATGTTTCGCGACGCCTTTCTGCGCGCGGTCGCCGGCGAAGCCAACGCCATCGTCAAAAGTCCGTTTTCGATCCCGCGCCCTGAGTCGGAAGGCGGCGGGATGCGCGAAGTCTGGTGGACCTGCCATCACCTGCCGGCGTACGACGCCGACGGCAATATCGTCGGCATGGTGCAGAAAGCTGTCGACCAGACATCGGAAGTCCTCGCCGAGCGGATGCGCGACATTATCTCTCGCGAGTTCGACCACCGCGTCAAAAATCTTCTGACCACCGTCGGCACGATTGCGCGGCGCACCGCAAAATCGGCGCTTTCGACCGAACACTTCATTGCCAGTTTCGAGGCGCGCATCAGCGCCATGGCCCGTACCCACCAGTTGCTGGTCGAAGGCGGCTGGGACGGCATGAGCCTGGAGGACCTGCTGTCGGCCGAACTCAAGCCTTACGTGCAGGCTGACAATCGCAAGGTCGCGATCGGTGGCCCGCGTGTGAGCTTGACGGGCAAGCAGGCGGAAACGCTCGGCCTTGCATTCCACGAACTCGCCACCAACGCGGCGAAATATGGCGCGCTCAAAGATCCCGAAGCCGCACTCGACGTCACCTGGCGGCGCGATGACAGGACAATCACGATCGACTGGTCGGAAACCGGACTGCGTGGCCTGCAGCCGCCGAGCGCGAAAGGCTTCGGCTCGGTCCTCATTGAAATGGCGGTGCCGGCCGAGTTGGCCGGCACCGTTGAGCGCAATTACCTGCCCGGCGGCGTTCACTGCCGTATCGAAATTCCGCTGGCGCCTACCGTCGGCTGACGGTCTGGACGCTGATTAAACCGCGACGCGGACGAGAAAATTTTCAATCCGCTGCTGCAACCCCGCGGCGGCGTCTTCAACCGACGCCGATGCTGCCAGGACTTTACCGGCCGCATTGCGCGTGTCGTCAACCGCGCTGGTGACGTCATCAAGGACCGCGACCATCATTTTTGCGCCGGCAGCGGCGCCCGACACGTTGCGCGAAATATCGCCGGTCGCGCTGTCCTGCTGTTCCAGCGCCAGCGCCACCGCCGAGGTGTAGCCGTCGATTTCCCGCATCCGCTCGGTGTTGCGCCGGATGGCGTCGACCGCACAGCGGGTCGAGGTCTGCACCGCGTCGATCTGGACAGCAATTTCCTCGGTCGCCTTCGCAGTCTGAACCGCAAGCGACTTCACTTCGGATGCGACCACCGCGAAGCCGCGGCCCGCTTCGCCGGCCCGCGCCGCTTCGATGGTGGCATTGAGCGCCAGCAGATTGGTCTGGCCGGCAATACTGCGGATCAGGCTTACGATCTGGCCGATTTCCTGAACGCTGCCGGTCAGGTTTTTCATCTGCTCATCGGTCGTGCGCGCTTCGGTGACGGCGTGCGCCACCAGTTCTGCCGCCTGGCTCACCTGGCGGCCGATCGCCGCGATCGAGGCGATCAGTTCTTCGGCAGCGGCGGCCGCCGCCGTCATGTTGGCGGACGCTTCGCTCGAGTCCTGTACAGCGCCTGCCGCGCGTTGCGATGTACTGCCGGACGAATCCGATAACGCCGAGGCGATCGACCTCAGCGACGCCGTGCTTTCGGTCACCGTTTGCAAAACCTGCGCGGCGTTTTCGCGGAACACGCTGATTTCCGATTCGATCGCCACGCGGCGGCGTTCCTGCTCGGTCAGCGCCGCGCTTCTCCGTTCGGCCCGGATACGTTCGGTGATGTCATCATGCGTCCCTATCCAGAACCTGCCGCCTTCGATCGGCCAGTTGACCACCGACACGGCGCGCCCGTCCGGCGTCTCCACAATGTTGTTTGTTGCGCGTCCTTCGCGCACCGCGGCCAGAATATCGGCGCGGTATTTGTGAGGGTCTATCGTCAGACTGCCCGTCGACTTGCGATGACTGATCAATTCGGCAAGCGTCAGCCCGGGCTTCACGATATCGGCCGAGAGCCGGTACATGGCGACATAGCGATCATTGCAGACAACCAGACGCTCAGCATCGTCGAACATAACCACGCCTTGGGTCATGTTGTTGAGAACCATGGAAAGCATGGTCCCGTCCTTGGCGCCGCTACCGACAATTTTCAGACGACCCCATGCGATCAATCCAAGGCTGGCAAATCCAGCCAAGCAGAGCCCGATGGCGAAGGGCAGCCAATTCTGCGCAACAATATCGATCAATGCGTAGCGCTCCCTGAGAGCGCTATTGGTATAACGCAACCTTTTATCAATTATTAACTTTTGGGTTTGTTGCAGTGCGGTCTGCTACCGATGCTCGCGCTCATAGCGTTCGACAAAGCGCGGCGACAGCTTGCGCAAACGCTCGATATCGACCCGGCCCGACCGTGTGATGTAGCTCATGGCGAAATCCGCCGGCGCCAGTTCCATGTGCGCGGCGAAATTGGCATACCAGGAAGCGCTGGCCTCGGCGCCGGCAACGATCTTGTCAACGATCGGCCGACGCGTCGCCTCAAAGGCAGGCAAGGCGGCGGCAACATCATCAGCGTTTTCCGCCAGCGCCTTGTCGAGCGCGATGGCATCTTCCAGAGCGAGCCTCGTGCCGGAGCCGATCGAAAAATGCGCGGTGTGCAACGCATCGCCGATCAGCACGTGCCGTCCGTGATGCCAGCGCGCGTTGCGCACCACCGGAAACTGCCGCCAGATCGAATTGTTGGAAATCAGCGGCCGGCCACCCAGCGCATCGGCGAAAACCTTTTCGCACAGCGCGCGCGATTCGGCGTCGGTCAGGCGCTCGAAGTTGCGGGCAAAGGTCGCCTCATCCATTTCGACGATGAAGGTGCTGCGGCCCGGCGCATAGCGATAATGATGCGCGTTAAAGGCGCCGATCGGCGTGTACCGGAACGTCTGCGTCAACGTGTCATAGGTCTGGCTGGTGCCGAACCATGCGAAGCGATTGGAAAGATAATGGACGCTGGCACCGAACTCATCGGCGAAAGTGCGGCGCATCAGCGAATTGACGCCGTCGGCGCCGACGACCAGATCCGCCTCGCCCAGTTCATCGCGCGAGCCGATGGCGCGGCCGAACTGCGGTTCGACGCCGACCGAGCGCAGCCGCTGCTGCAGTAGTTGCAACAACTTGAGCCGGCCGATGGCGGCGAAGCCGATGCCGTCGATGACAATGCGCTCGTTGCGATGCACCAGCGTCATGTCGCTCCAGGATTCCATGTGCGGCGCGATGGCGGCAAAGGTGTCCGGATCGTCGTCGCGGAGGAATTCGAGCGCGCGATCGGAAAACACCACGCCGAAGCCGAAGGTGGCGTCGGCCTGGTTCTGTTCGATCACGGTGACATCGGCGTCGGCACGCCGGCGCTTGATCAGATAGGCGAGGTAAAGTCCGGCCGGGCCGGCGCCGAGAATGGTGATGCGCATGACTGACCATTACCGCAAAGCCTCACGACCGTCATGCCCGGCCTTGTGCCGGGCATCCACGGCTAGGCAAACGAGGCAAGGCGTGGATGGCCGTGACAAGCGTCACGGCCGGGCCGGCCGAAGGCCGGACCCGGTTGCCCGGCCATGACGACCTTCATGCATCTGTGCTACGAGTAAACTCACTCGCCCCCAACGAAAGCCCCGCCTCATGTTGATGAACAGCCTGCTGCTCGCCGCCCACGTGATCGGCGCCGTCGTCTGGGTCGGTGGCATGTTCGCGGCCTATGTCTGCCTGCGCCCCGCCACCGGCGCCATGGAGCCGCCGCTGCGGCTGAAGCTGTGGCGCGACTTCTTTGCCAAGTTTCTGCCCTGGGTCTGGGTCTCGGTGCTGCTGCTGCTCGGCAGCGGCTACTGGATGATGTTCGCGAGCTTCGGCGGCTTCAAGGGCGCGCCGCTCTATATCAACCTGATGCAGTTGCTCGGGCTGGTGATGACCGGCCTGTTCGTGTGGCTGTTCCACGGGCCGTGGCTGAAGTTCAAGCGCGCCGCCGACGCGCAGCAATTCCCGGTCGCGGCCGGCCATCTCGGCCGCATCCGTCAGATCATCGCGGTCAACCTGCCACTCGGGCTGCTGGTGGTCGTGATCGGCGCGACGGGGCGGTATTGGGGCTAATTCTTCGCTCGGATGTCCGCCTCTCCCCGCAGGCGGGGAGAGGTAAAAGCGGCTAGATCGTCTGGTTGTACTCGCCGACCTCGGGGTGCGTGCGCAGCACGGCGTCGACCGACTTGAACATCTCGCGCATGCGCGCCTCCGACGCCGGGCTTTCCACCACCACGACCAGCTCCGGCTTGTTCGACGACGCGCGCACCAGACCCCAGGTGCCGTCCTCGACGGTGACGCGCACGCCGTTGACGGTGTTGAGATCGCGGATCGGCTGGCCGTCGAACTTTTCGTTCTTGGCCTTGAGCGCCTCGAAGTGCTTCACCACCTGCTCGACAATGCCGTATTTCTTCTCGTCGTCGCAATGCGGCGACATGGTCGGCGAGCCCCAGGTCTTGGGCAGCGCCTTGCGCAGGTCGGCCATGGTCTTGCCCGGGCTGCGGTCGAGCATGTCGCAAACCGCCAGCGCGAAGATCATGCCGTCGTCATAGCCGCGGCCGAACGGCTTGTTGAAGAAGAAATGGCCCGACTTCTCGAAGCCGGCCAGCGCGCCGAGTTCGTTGACGCGGCGCTTGATATAAGAATGACCGGTCTTCCAGTAGTCGACCTTGACGCCGTTGGCCTTCAGCACCGGATCGGTCATGAACAGGCCGGTCGACTTCACGTCGACCACGAAGGTGGCGTTCTTGTGCAGCGATGACATGTCGCGCGCCAGCATGACGCCGACCTTGTCGGCGAAGATTTCCTCGCCTTCGTTATCGACCACGCCGCAGCGGTCGCCGTCGCCGTCGAAGCCAAGCGCGACATCCGCCTTGTGCAGCAGCACGGCGTCGCGCATCGCGTGCAGCATCTGCATGTCTTCGGTGTTCGGATTGTAGCGCGGGAAAGTGTGGTCGAGTTCGCAGTCGAGCGGGATCACCTCGCAGCCGATCGCTTCCAGCACGCGCGGCGCGAAGGCGCCGGCGGTGCCGTTGCCGCAGGCGGCGACGACCTTGAGCTTGCGCTTGATTTTCGGCCGGGTGGTGATGTCGGCGATGTAGCGATCGGGGAAGTTCTCGACGAACACGTAGGAGCCGCCGCCCTTGAGGTCGAACTGCGCACCGAGCACGATTTCCTTGAGCCGCGTCATCTCCTTCGGGCCGAAGGTCAGCGGCCGGTTGGCGCCCATCTTCACGCCGGTCCAACCATTGTCGTTGTGCGAAGCGGTCACCATGGCAACGCAGGGCACGTCCAGTTCGAACTGCGCAAAATAGGCCATCGGCGTGATGCAGAGGCCGATGTCGTGCACCTTGCAGCCGGCCGCCATCAGGCCGGACACCAGCGCCATCTTCACCGAGGCGGAATAGCCGCGGAAATCGTGGCCGGTGACGATCTCCGGCTTGACGCCAAGTTCGCGGATCAGCGTGCCCAGACCCATGCCGAGGGCCTGGATGCCCATCAGGTTGATTTCTTTTTCCAGCAGCCAGCGCGCGTCGTATTCGCGAAAGCCGGTTGCCTTCACCAGCGGCGAGGACTCATAGGCATAGGTGTTCGGGGTCAGCGCGGGCTTCGGTGTGGGAAACATCAGGTCCTCGGAAATGCAGGCAGGCGTTGTGAAATTCCATACCCTAACGCCCGGGACAGGCAAAGCGGTCCCTGCGACGGTCGTGAAAATCGGGAGGTGACGGCCTACTGCTCCAACACCATGCGGCCATTGGCATATTCGTAGCGCTTGAGGCGCGACAAAAACGACATGCCGAGCAGATTCTGGCTCAGCGCGGCATCGGGCAGCACCAGCGCCGGCACGTCATCGACCCGGAGGCCGCCAATCTCGACACGGTCGATCCGGGCCGGCGCAGCCTTGATCTTGCCGTTCGCGGTCGAGACCGTCGCGGTGTAATCGCTACGCATCGGCCGGATGCCGATCTTCGCCGCGTCGGATTCACGGACGATGACCAGCGAGGCGCCGGTGTCGACCAGGAAGTCGATCGACCGGCCGGCGATCCGCGCGTCGGCCTTGAAGTGACCGCCGCGGTCGGCGGCCAGCGTCAGGCTGCGGCCCGACACGGCCGGCTGCACCGCGGCCCGGGCCGCAGGCACGGCCGGCATCTCGACCTTCTGGTCGGCAAAGCGCGCCAGTGCGCCGCCGATTACGAGCACAAAAGCGGCGATGATGAGAATGTTGCGCATGATCCAATGACCCGTCGATGACCGGGCGACATTGCACGGGCGCTACCAAAACGGGCTTAACACGACCCCGCACACCCTGACGCGGCAACACGATGGTAAGCGGCCGGTTAAGCGGCGAGCGACAAGTTTACTGACCGCGTGGCTTGGCACGCCGGGTCGGCAGCGCCGCCGCCGGATCGTCCGGCCAGGGATGGCGGGGATAGCGCCCGCGCAGGTCGGACCGCACGTCGGCGTAACTGCCGCGCCAGAAGCCCGGCAGGTCGCGCGTGATCTGCACCGGCTTGTGGCCCGGCGACAAGAGTTCGATCACCAGCGGCACGCGGCCGCCGGCAATGGCCGGATGCTGCGAGAGCCCGAACATCTCCTGCACGCGGATGGAGACGGTCGGGCCCTGCTCCGCCTCGTAGTCGATCGGCACGCTCGAGCCGGTCGGCGCGGTGAAATGCGTCGGCGCCTCAGCGTCCAGCCGGCGGCGCAAATTCCACGGCACCAGCTCCATGACGGCGTCGGACAAGTGCTCGGCGGCAATGTCGGCGCGCGTGGTCTTGTCGGCGAGCAGCGGCTCCAGCCAATCGGCCGCGGTACGCGCCAGCCCGTCGTCGGTGACATCAGGCCATTCGTCACCTTCGGCGCGGCGCAGGAACGACACGCGGTTGCGGAATTGCAGCGCCGCCTTGCTCCACGGCAGCTTGTCGAGGCCGAGGCTGACGATGCCCTCGCCCAGAACGCGCGCGGTGCCGGCATCCGGCGTCACCGGCTTGATTTGTTCGGCCAAAGCAATGGCGCCGAGGCGGCGGCTGCGCCGCGCCCGCAAGGACGCTGAGGCAGTGTCGAAGGTGACTGCGTCGCGATCCTCGATTTTGCCTGAGAAGCGATGCTCGATCTCGGTCAGCGTGATCGGCGCCGCCAGCACGATGCGGCTCGCCGCCGCGGTGCCGGTCAGTTCGGCGACGACCACAAACGGCTCGCGCGCCAACGCCGACGCCGGGTCGATCGTGCCGCCACGCCCGCCGGCCAGCAGGAAGGCGCCATTGCCGCCGCCGCGGTTGCGGGCGACGCGGTCAGGATAAGCGAGGGCAAGGATGGAGCCGATGCTTGCTGCATGTCCGTCAGTGACCTTGGACCGCTCGGCCGGCTGTGCCAGAGCCACCCACCGCTTCACCATCGCCCGCGCTTCGTCGGCGCGTTTGGAACGGTCTCGGCGAAACGTGTCCAGCCGGTGGCGCAGATCGGCATCGTCGCCGCCGAGCCCGCGCTCGGTCAGCACCGCGGCCATCGCCGCCGCGTCGTCACCCGCACCTTCGGCGGCGGCATCGATGACCATCCGCGCCAGCCGCGGCGGCAGCGGCAGCGCGCGCAAGCGCCGGCCCTCGTCGGTGATGCGGCCCTGCGCGTCAATGGCGCCGAGTTCGGTGAGCAAAGCTTTCGCTTCATTCATCGCCGCTGTGGGCGGCGGATCGAGAAACGCCAGCTTGGCGGGATCGGCCGCGCCCCATTGCGCCAGATCGAGCACGAATGACGACAGGTCGGCGGACAGAATTTCCGGCCGCGTATAGGCATCGAACGAACCGGTCTGCGGCTCGTCCCACAGCCGGTAGCAAACGCCCGGCTCGGTGCGGCCAGCGCGGCCGCGGCGCTGATCGGCGGCGGCGCGCGACACGCGCACGGTTTCCAGCCGCGTCAGACCGACATCGGGCTCATAGCGCGGCACCCGCGCCAGACCGCTGTCGATGACGACACGCACGCCCTCGATGGTCAGCGATGTCTCCGCGATCGAGGTCGCCAGCACCACTTTGCGTCGTCCCGGCGGCGCCGGGGCAATGGCGCGGTCCTGATCGCGGGCGTCCAGCGCGCCGTACAGCGTCACGATATCGACGGCGGGATCGCCGATGCGTTCCTTCAGCAGCGTCTCCGTGCGGCGGATTTCGCCGGCGCCGGGCAGAAACACCAGCACCGAGCCGGGCTCGGCGCGCAGCGCCCGCTGCACAGCGTCGGCAACGGGCCGCTCGATGCGCTCACGCGGGTCGCGGCCGAGATAGCGCGTCTCGACGGCGAAGGCGCGACCTTCGCTGGTCACCACCGGGGCGTCGCCGAGCAGCGCCGCCACCCGCGCGCCATCAAGCGTCGCCGACATCGCCAGCAGGCGCAGATCCTCGCGCAAGCCTTGCTGCGCTTCGCGCGCCAGCGCCAGACCGAGATCGGCGTCGAGCGAGCGTTCATGAAACTCGTCGAACAGCACGGCGGCAATGCCGTCGAGCGACGGATCGTCCAGCACCAGCCGGGTGAATACGCCTTCGGTCACCACCTCGATGCGGGTGCGTTTCGATATCTTCGAGTCGAACCGCACACGCAGCCCGACGGCGTCGCCGACCTGTTCGCGCAGCGTTGCCGCCATGCGCACCGCAGCGGCACGCGCCGCCAGCCGCCGCGGCTCCAGCACCAGGATTTTTCTGTCGGCTGCCCAGGGCTCGTCAAGCAGCACCAGCGGCACGCGCGTGGTCTTGCCGGCGCCGGGCGGCGCCACCAGCACGGCCGTATTGCCGCCGCGCAGCGCATCGGTCAGCCGCGGCAGCGCGTCGTCGATGGGAAGCGGTTCGGAGAAGTGGCGCATCACCCTCAGCCGTCATCGCCCGCGCAGGCGGGCGATCCAGTAAACGCAAACAACAATAATACAGCGGCGCCGGTGATTACTGGGTCCCCCGCCTTCGCGGGAGACGACAACTTCTGATCTGGGCCAGATTCACGCGCCTCACTTCCGGCCCCGGCCGACGCTTTCATAGACAAACCCGTGCCGTTCGACCTCTTCCGGCCGGTAGATGTTGCGCAGGTCGACCATCACCGGCCGCTCCATCACATCCTTGAGCCGGTCGAAATCGAGCGCGCGGAACTGTTCCCACTCGGTCACGATCACCAGCGCCGAGGCGCCTTCGGCGCAGCTATAGGCGTCGTTGCAGAACGTCACATGGTCGACGGCGCCTTTGGCCTGCGCCATGCCTTCGGGATCGTAGGCCCGCACCTTGGCGCCCATGTCCTGCAGGGCGGTGATCAGCGGGATCGACGGCGCCTCGCGCATGTCGTCGGTGTTCGGCTTGAAGGTCAGCCCGAGGACAGCAATGGTCTTGCCGCGCAGATCGCCGCCGAGCACGCTCGACACCTTGCGCGCCATCGCCCGCTTGCGGGCGTCGTTGACCGCCACCACCGCCTCGACGATGCGCAGCGGCGCACCGCTGTCCTGACCGGTCTTGAGCAGCGCCACGGTATCCTTCGGAAAACACGAACCGCCATAGCCCGGCCCCGCATGCAGGAATTTGGCGCCGATGCGGTTGTCGAGACCGATGCCGCGCGCGACCTCCTGCACGTCGGCGCCGACCTTTTCAGCGAGATCGGCGATCTCGTTGATGAACGTGATCTTGGTGGCGAGGAACGCATTGGCGGCGTACTTGATCAGCTCCGCGGTGCGGCGGTCGGTGAACAGCAGCGGCGAGCGGTTGAGATACAGGGGCCGATAAAGCTGCGTCATCACCTCGCGCGCGCGCGGTTCGTCAGTCCCGACGACGATGCGGTCGGGATGCTTGAAGTCGCGGATCGCCGCGCCCTCGCGCAGGAACTCCGGGTTCGACACCACGGCGCAATCAATCCCGGCGCGCGCCTCGCGCATGATGCGCTCGACCTCGTCGCCGGTGCCGACCGGCACCGTCGACTTGGTGATGACCACGGTGAAACCGTCGAGCGCGCCGGCGATCTCGCGGGCGGCGTCGAACACAAAGGTCAGGTCGGCGTGGCCGTCGCCGCGGCGCGACGGCGTGCCGACGGCGATAAACACCGCGTCGGCGGCTTTGACCGCGCCGGCGAGTTCGGTGGTGAAGGTAAGCCGGCCGCCGCGCACATTGCTGGCGACCAGGTCGCTCAGGCCCGGCTCGAAGATTGGGATCTCGCCGCGCTTGAGCGCCGCGATCTTGGCGGCGTCCTTGTCGACACACACCACGTCGTGACCGAAATCGGCAAAGCAGGCCCCGGAAACCAGTCCGACATAGCCGGTGCCGATCATCGCCACGCGCATTTGAGAGATATCCGACGCTTAGATGGTTAATCATTTCCGGACGCACCGGATGGCGCCTGCATAGCAGAGCCGCGAACCGGTTGCGAGAGCCGGGAACCAGGCCATTTTCTGCGATTGTGTAAACGCCAATGAAACCGTCAGCGTGTCATACGACCGCCATGGACGGCGCCAAGACACATGACGGGCGGATCGACTGGGTCGACTACGCCAAAGGCATCTGCATCATCCTGGTGGTGATGATGCATTCGACACTGGGCGTCGAAGCCGCGACCGGCCAGACCGGCTGGCTGCACGCCGTGGTGGAATTCGCCCTGCCGTTCCGCGTACCGGCCTTCTTCCTGATCTCCGGGCTGTTCCTGGCGCGCACCATCGACCGCGACTGGCGAGTCTATCTCGACCGCAAGGTGCTGCACTTCGTCTATTTCTATCTGCTGTGGATGACGATCCAGTTCGTGTTCAAGGCGCCCGGCATCGCCGCAACCAGCGGCGTGTCGGAAGTGGCGCGGCTCTATCTCATGTCGCTGATCGATCCATTCGGCACGCTGTGGTTCATCTATCTGCTGCCAATTTTCTTCGTGGTGACGAAGCTGGCGCGGCACGTGCCGGTGGCCGTCGTCTGGCTGATCGCCGCCGCGCTGGAGATCGCGCCCATCGCGACCGGCTGGACCGCGATCGACGAATTCGCCGCGCGCTTCGTTTATTTTTACACCGGTTATATCGCCGCGCGTTATGTGTTCGCGCTGGCGGCCCGGGCGCAGATGCGCCCCGCTCTCACGTTCGCTGTGCTCGTCTTGTGGGGTCTCGCCACCGCGGCGCTTGTCCACATCGGCTACGCGACCCTGCCGTTCGCCTCGCTGGCGCTCGGCCTGATCGGCGCCGCCGCGGTGGTCGCCGCTGCCGCGCTGATGGCGATGCACGACGCCTTCCAGCCGCTGCGCTACTGCGGCCGCAACTCGATCGTCATCTATCTGGCGTTCTTCCTGCCGATGGCGGCCACCCGCACCGTGCTGCTGAAGACAGGCGCGCTCACCGACATCGGTTCCATGTCGGCCATCGTCACCGCCGCCGGAGTCATCGGCGCGCTGACGATCTACTGGCTGGTGCGCGGCACCCCGGCCAGGTTCCTGTTCGAGCGGCCGGCGCGGTTCTGGCTGGTGCCGGAATCGACCCGCAAGGCCAAAATCTCGATGCAGCCGGCCGAGTAATCGGCGTCCACAGGCAGGTCCGTCGCCGGATTGATTAACCGCCTCCGGCGGCCCACATTCGGGCCATGCCAGCATCAAAAGCCAAAGCCAAAACCACCGCGCCCGCCGCTGTTCCTGCCAACCCGGCGGCACGGCCGCTGAAAAAGGGCGACCACATCTTCCTGGTCGACGGCTCCGGCTACATTTTCCGCGCCTATCACGCGCTGCCGCCGCTGACCCGCAAGTCGGACGGCCTTCAGGTCAATGCCGTGCTCGGCTTCTGCAACATGCTGTGGAAGCTGCTGGCCGAGATGCCGAAGGACAACAAGCCGACCCATCTGGCGGTGATCTTCGACAAATCGGAAAAAACCTTCCGCACCGAGATGTACCCGCAATACAAGGCGCACCGGCCCGATCTGCCGGAAGACCTGAGGCCGCAGTTCCCGCTGATCCGCGACGCCGTGCGCGCGTTTGAAATCCCGTGTCTCGAACAGGCCGGCTACGAGGCCGATGACCTGATCGCGACCTATGCGCGGCTGGCCTGCGAAGCCGGCGCCACCGCCACCATCGTGTCGTCCGACAAGGACCTGATGCAGCTCGTGAACGACTGCGTCACCATGTACGACACCATGAAGGACAAGCGCATCGGTCCCGCCGAGGTGATGGAAAAGTTCGGCGTCGGTCCCGACAAGGTGATCGAGGTGCAGGCGCTGATCGGCGATTCGTCCGACAACGTGCCGGGCGTGCCCGGCATCGGGGTGAAGACCGCGGCGCAGCTGATCGGCCAGTACGGCGATCTGGAAACGCTGCTGGCCCGCGCCAGCGAGATCAAGCAGGACAAGCGCCGCCAGACCCTGATCGACAATGCCGAGGTCGCGCGCATTTCGAAGCGGCTGGTGACGCTCGACCAGAACGTGCCGCTCGAGGTCGCGGTCGAAGAACTCGCCGTGCACGAGCCGGATTACAAGAACCTGATCGCCTTCCTGAAGGCGATGGAATTTTCCACCATCACCCGCCGCGTCGCCGAAAAGAGCGGCATCGACGCGGGAGCGGTGACGGCGGATGCGAGTTTGACGTCGTCATCTTCGATCTCTCCCCCGCAAAGCGGCGCCGCGCCAGCGGCGCCCGGTGGGGATTTGTTCGGAGCGCCTCCGAGCCGGCCGCCTGCGGCCACGCCTGCCGCTGCCGCAGCCGGGACGAACGAT
>JALHNV010000086.1 GCA_022843325.1 Pseudolabrys sp.
AAACGAACACCGAGGCCGGATCCATGACTGCTGCAACGACCGACATTGACTTCCGTAACCTCAGCGACGCCGAATGGCGCAAGCGCCTGACGCCGGTGCAATACGACATCCTGCGCAAGCACGGCACCGAGCGCGCCGGCACCTCGCCGCTCAATCAGGAAAAGCGCAAGGGCATCTACGCCTGCGCCGGCTGCGATCTGTCGCTGTTCGATTCCGCCACCAAGTTCGAGAGCGGCACCGGCTGGCCGAGCTTCTACGAGCCGCTGCCCAATGCCGTCGGCACCAAGTCAGACCGCTCGTTCTTCATGACCCGCACCGAAGTGCATTGCAGCCGTTGCCTCGGTCACCAGGGTCACGTGTTCAATGACGGCCCGAAGCCGACCGGCCTGCGCTACTGCATGAACGGCATCGCCATGAAGTTCGTGCCGGACGGGCAGGGCTGATCACTCCTCCGTTCATTCCCGCGCAAGCGGGAATCGAGTGCTTCCGTTTTAAGATCTGGGTCCCCGCGCCCGCGGGGACGAGCGGGAGTCGGCGGGACTAGACGACTCAGCGCGGCTTTTTTACCTCTCGGGTGAGAGGTCTCATGCCGCAACCGCTGCCGAAATCCCAGCCGCTCAACGTGCCGCAGACGCTGGCGCAGGCGCTGGCCCTGCATCAGCAGGGCAGGCTGGCCGAGGCCGGCAAGCTCTACGCCGCCATTCTGGCGGTGCGGCCCGATCACATCGACGCCTTGCAGATGATGGGGCTGGTCCGGCTCGCCGCCGGCCAGCCGGCCGAGGCGCTGCGCCTGATCGGCACGGCCATGGCGGCGCGCAAGACGCCGCAGATCTTGCTCAACCATGGTCTCGCGCTCAACGCGCTCAAGCGCCATGCCGAGGCGCTCGACAGTTTCGACCAGGCCATCAAGCTGAAATCGAAATACGCCGAGGCGCACAACAACCGCGCCGCCGCGCTCGCCGCGCTTGGCCGCGACGAGGTGGCGCTCGACAGCTATCGCAAGGCCATCGCCATCAAGCCGGATTATGCCGAGGCGCATTACAATCTCGGCAATTCGCTGCGCGCGCTCGGCCGGCATGACGAAGCGCTGGCCTGTTTCGACCGCGCGCTGAAGCTCCGGCCGAAATATCTCAGGGCACACAACAACCGTGGCGCCGTGCTGGAAGCGCTCGGCCGCGAGACCGAGGCGCTCGCCTGCTACGAGCAGGCGCTGGCGATCGATCCATCGTATGTCGAGGCGCGCGACAACCGCAGCCGCGTGCTCGGGCTGCTGCACCGTTTCGACGAGGCGCTCGACAGCTTCGGCCAGTCGCTGGCGCGCGACGCTAACGCAGCCGAGGTCTATTATAACCGCGGCTGCATGCTGATCGACCTCAACCGCAACGAGGAAGCGCGCGCGGATTTCGCCCGGGCGCTGGCGCTGCGACCCGGCTATGCAGAGGCGCGGTTCGCCGCCTGCTTTGCCGAACTGCCGATCCTGTATGCCGACGAGGCGGAGATCGGGCGGTGCCGCACGGCGTATGAGGACAGCCTGCGCCGCCTGCGTGACGATGTCGCCGCAGGCGTCCTCACCGGCGACCTGATCAAGTCCAGCGTCGCGCGGCAGCCGTTCTTTCTGGCCTATCAGGGCAACGTCGACCGCGATCTGCAGGCGATCTATGGCGACATGATCGGCCGCGTCGTCACGCAGCGCTTTCCCGATGCCGCGCCGCTGGCGCCGCCGCCGATGCCGGGCGAGCCGGTCCGCGTCGGCATCGTTTCGGCGCATTTCTATCTCCATTCGAACTGGAAAATTCCGATCAAGGGATGGGTCGAACAACTCGACCGCAGTCGCTTCAAGGTGTTCGGCTATCACCTCGGCACGCGGCGCGATACGGAAACCGCCGTGGCGGAAAGCCTGTGCGACCGCTTCGTGCATCGCACGCTCGACGCCGAGGGCTGGCGCCGCGAGATCCTCGCCGACGCGCCGCATGTGCTGATCTATCCCGGCCTGCTGATGGACACGCTGGCGCTGCCGCTGGCGGCACAGCGGCTGGCGCCGGTGCAGTGCACGTCGTGGGGCCACCCGGAAACCAGCGGGCTGGCGACGCTCGATCACTATCTCAGCAGCGATCTGATGGAGCCGCCGGACGCAGCCTCGCATTACACCGAAAATCTGGTGCGGTTGCCCAACCTGTCGATCTACTACGAGCCGGTGGCGACCGCGCCGGTGCCGGTCACCCGCGCCGAACTGGGGCTGCGCGGCGACGCGGCGGCGTTCTGGTGTGGCCAGTCGTTGTTCAAATACCTGCCGCAGCACGACCGCGTCTTTGCCCGCATCGCCAAAGCGGCCGGCAACTGCCAGTTCGTGTTCGTCCGCCACAGCGGCGGGCCGGGCATCAATACGCTGTTCGAGACGCGGCTGGAAAAAGCCTTTGCGGCGGAAGGGCTGAACCCGGCCGACCATTGTGTGTTCCTGCCGCGCATGAGCCAGAGCAAATTCGGCGCGGCCATCGGGCAGTGCGACGTGTTCCTCGACAGCATCGACTGGTCAGGCTGCAACTCGGCGCTGGAAAGCCTGCCGCACAATCTCCCGATCGTGACGCTGCCCGGCGCCACCATGCGCAGCCGACACAGCGCCGCCATTCTGCAGATGATGGGCGTGACCGACACGATTGCGGCCGATATCGACGGCTTCATCGCCATGGCCGCGCGGCTGGCGAACGACAGGGACGCTCGACGCGCCCTCAGCGAACGCATCGCCGCGGCCAAGCCGAGGCTCTACCGCGACCGTGCCTGCATCGTCGCGCTGCAAGACTTTCTCGACCGCGCCCTGCGCCACCCGGACTGCTGACGTCCCGGCAAGATTTGCCGGCCGCGGCAGAAACGCTCCCGTCGCGCTCCCCCGGTCTAATCCACAAGCATCTGAAATTGCGGGACTTTTCCGCTGGCACGCGGATTGCCACAGGCAGTCCGCGGGAGATTTACGCGTCCCATGCGGGGCGCGTCGTGCTGACGCCAGTGGAGGAGAGGTCATGAGTATTTTCGGCGCCCTTAACGTAGCCGTCTCGGGCATGCAGGCGCAGGCCCATGCGTTGCAGAACGTCTCGGGCAACATCGCCAACTCGCAGACCACGGCCTACAAGCGCATCGACAGCCGGTTCTCGCAGATGATGCCGGACGCGCCGCCGGCGCAGCAGGTGGCCGGTGGCGTCACCGCCAGTTCGGTCTCCACCAATACGGTGCAGGGCGATATTCGGGGCGCCTCGGTATCGACCTACATGGCCATCAACGGCCAGGGCTTCTTCGTGGTCGCCAAACCCGAGAGTTTTTCGGCCGCCGGCCCGGCCTTTGGCGGCGTCGATCTCTACACGCGGCGCGGCGATTTCGCCGTCGACCAGAACGGTTACCTGGTCAACGGCGCGGGCTATTACCTGATGGGCATTCCGATCGACCCTGCCACCGGCAATCTGACCGGCAGCACGCCCGAGATGCTGAAATTCGAAAGCGGCTTCCTGCCTGCGCTGCCGACCACCAGCATCACCTATCGCGCCAATCTCGCGACCGCGCCAGCGACCGCGAATTACGACTCCGACGTGGCCGGTTCGGAGTTGCTCAGCCCGTCGCGCTTCTCGTCGAACCCGCTGGTCGGCGCGGCCGTCAACGCCACCATCACCGGCGCCGGCGCCACGCTCAACCTCGACGCCAACGCGGTTTTGACCGGCACGTCGTCGCTGGCGGCGCTGAGCTCGGCCGGCGGTACGCTCGACATCAACGGCACCCCGATCGCCATTACCGCAGGCGACAACGCCGCCGCCGTGCTGGCCGCCATCAACGCCCAGACCGGCACCACCGGCGTCACCGCCACCCTGAGCGGCGCCAACCTGGTCCTGACCGGGGCCGATGCCGACACGGCCATCATCATCGGCGGCGCCAGTACCCCGGCGCTGCTGACCGAACTCGGCGTCGCCGCCGGCACCACCAATCCGGTCAACTTGCTGACCCAAGGTGCGGCCACCGCCGGCCAGACCCTGACCTTTACCATCGGCGGCAACGCGCCTTTGACCGTCACCTTCGGTACCGGCGCCGGTCAGGTGTCGACGCTGGCCGAACTCAATGCCGAGCTGGCGACATTGGCCGGCGGCACCGCAGCGGCGAACGGCACCGGCAATATCTCGGTCGCCGCCACCAGCAGCACCGACGTGATCACCGTCAGCGGCACTGCCAATCCCGCCAATTTCGGCATCCAAACGCTGACCGGCCGGCCGCCGAACGGCGCCGTCATCGGTGACGACGTGGCGGCCTTCATCAACGATTCAGTGTCCGGTGGCGCCATCACCGTCTACGACACTGCCGGCTCGGCGGTGCAGGTGAACCTGCGCTGGGCCAAGACCGATTCCGCCTCGCTCGGCACCGGTCACAGCGACACCTGGAACCTGTTCTACCAGACCAATTCCGCGGCGACCGGCATCGGTGCGGCGTGGCAGAACGTCGGCACCAATTTCACCTTCGGCGCTAATGGCGAACCAAATCCGCCGGTGAATTCGGTGGCGCTGACCAACGCGTCGGTGAACGGAATTCCGCTCGGCAATATCCAGATAGCCATCGGCTCCGGCGGCATCACCCAGTTCGCCGACCCGAACGGCGCCGTCTCCGTCAATCTGCTGCAGCAGAACGGTTTTGCCGCCGGCCAGCTCAAGTCGGTGTCGGTCGACGACAAGGGCCGCGTGGTCGGCACCTATTCCAACGGCCGCACCATTGCGCTGGCGCAGGTGCCCCTCGCCAACTTCAGCAACCCGAACCAGTTGAAGGCGCTGGACGGCGGCGCCTACAGCGCCACCGCGGACTCCGGCGTGCCGACCTACAGCACCGCCGCCACCATCGTCGGCGCGTCGCTGGAAGGTTCCAACACCGACATCGCCGACGAATTCACCAAGCTGATCGTCACCCAGCAAGCCTATTCGGCCAATACCAAGGTCATCACCACCAGCAACGAAATGATCCGCGATCTGCTGAGCATGCTGCGCTAGGCGCGTCGGGTCATCCGGCGCGGTGGAGACGATAGCGGGAATATGAGTCTGCCATGAGTCTGACCCAGGCACTGAGTTCGGCGATTTCCGGCCTGCAAGCCAATCAGGCGAGCCTGGCGCTGGTGTCGTCGAACGTCGCCAACGCCAACACGCCCGGCTATATCCGCAAAACCATCAGCCAGACGGCGATGGCCGGCGGCGGCGGCATCAGCGTCAACGTCGTCGGCATTCAGCGCGAGTTCGATCAATATGTGCAGCGGCAGCTCCGGGTGGAAAGCTCCGGCGCCGCCTTCGCCGATTTGCGCGCCCAGTTCTACAATCAGATCCAGAGTCTGTTCGGCACGCCTGGCGCCAGCAGTTCGCTGGAATCGATCTATAACAATTTCACCACGGCGCTGCAGGCGCTGTCGACCAGCCCGGACGACAACGCGGCGCGCAGCGCGGTGATCGGTGCGGCGCAGCAGTTGGCGACCCAGCTCAACCAGATGAGCGGGCAGGTCCAGAGTCTGCGCGCCACCGCCGAACTGGGCTTGTCGGATTCGGTCGCCACCGCCAACGAGGCGATGCGGCAGATCGCCGATCTGAACAAGAAGATCGCGGCCTCGTCGAGTTCCGACGGCGCGACCGCGACCATGATGGACCAGCGCGACCGCTATATCGATCAACTGGCGCAGTTGATGGACATCAACGTCGTCCAGGGCGGCAACAACCAGGTCACGGTCTTCACAAATTCCGGCATCCAGCTTGTCGGCACCGAAGCGTCGCAGATCGCCTTCGACACCCGCGGCAGCATGACGCCGGCCTCGCAGTGGAGCGCCGATCCGTCGAAACGCAGCGTCGGCACCTTGACGCTGGTGTCGACCAATGGCGGGTCGATCGACCTGATCCAGAACAACGCCATCCGCTCAGGCCAGATCGCAGCCTATCTCCAGATGCGCGACCAGGATCTGGTGCAGGCGCAGAGCCAGCTTGACGCCATCGCCGCCGGCATGGCATCGGCGCTGTCGAACACGACCACCGCCGGCAGCGCGGTGACGTCCGGCGCGCAGAGCGGCTTCGATATCGATATCGACGGCCTGTCGGCCGGCAACACCGTCACGATCAATTACACCGATCAACTCACCAACACAGCGCGCAGCATCACGCTGGTGCGGG
This sequence comes from Pseudolabrys sp., assembly GCA_022843325.1. Taxonomy (GTDB): domain Bacteria; phylum Pseudomonadota; class Alphaproteobacteria; order Rhizobiales; family Xanthobacteraceae; genus Pseudolabrys. Next base: position 6,165 of record JALHNV010000086.1, read on the forward strand.
TCAACGATGCGTCCGCCTTGCCGCTGCCGGGCGGCACCGGCACTGACAAGGTCTATGGCATCGACTTTTCCGGTGGCATAAGTTCGGTGCTGGCGCAGATCAACCAGGCCATCGCCAACACCGGCATGGCCGCGTCCAACCCATCCGGCACCACGGTGCGCGTGCTCGACGATGGCGCGGCCAACCGTGTCAACGTCAATGGCATGTCAAAGACATCGTCCGCCACCGGCCTCGCCGGCGGCAGTCCGGCCATGGCATTCTTTACTGACGGCAGCGCACTCTACACCGGCGCCGTGTCGGCCTATGGCGCGCAGAGCGTTGGCTTTGCCGGCCGGATCACCGTCAATGCCGCGCTGGTTGCGGATAACTCAAAACTGGTCGCCTATGACGCGGGCGTTGCCGCCGGCGACAATACGCGGCCGAACTTCATCTACGAGCAACTGACGACCGGCACGCATGTCTTCTCCGGCAATACCGGTATCGGAACGGCGTCGGCGCCGTTCTCCGGATCGATCAGCACCTTCCTGCGCCAGGTTATCAATACGCAGGGCGAAGCGGCCAATTCCGCCAACTCCCTCAAACAGGGGCAGGACGTGGTGGTGGCCGCGCTGCAGCAGTCCTTCAATGAAGGCGCCGCCGTCAATGTCGATGCCGAAATGGCCAATTTGATCACGCTGCAGAACGCCTATGCCGCCAATGCGCAAGTTCTGTCGGCGGTGAAGAACCTGTTCGACACCTTGATGCGGATGTGAGGACACCATGAGCGTTTCGATCAGCGGTGGGCAGTCGGCCTTTCTCATCCAGCGCCTCGTGAGCATGCGGGCGCAGTTCGACGACCTGCAGCGCCAGCTCAGCACCGGCGAGATGTCCAGCACCTATGCCGGGCTCGGTCTCGACCGCGGTGTTGCGGTCAGCCTGAACGCGCAACTGGCCGCGATCAAAAGCTACGACGCCACCATCAACAACGTCTCGACCCGCATCAACCTGATGAACACGGCGCTCGGCCGCATGTCCGACATCGGCGGCGCGGTAAAGGCGGCGATGATGCAGGCCAATACCACCGGCAACAGCACCGGCACGCTGAGCGCGCAGCAAACCGCGCTGCTGTCGCTCGACGAATTGCTCGGCCTGCTGAATGTTCAGGCCGGCGACCATTACCTGTTCTCCGGCCGCGCCACCGACAAGCCGGCAGTCCAGACCATGGGCGCTATTCTCGACGGCACGGGCACGCAGGCCGGCCTGAAGCAACTTATCGCCGAGCGCAAGCAGGCCGATCTTGGCGCCGACGGGCTTGGCCGGCTGGTAATTGACCAGCCGACGGCCACTTCGGTGGCCGTGAGCGAGGACGCAGTCTCACCGTTCGGCTTCAAGCTGGCATCGGTCAACTCCAACCTCGCCAATGCCACGGTCGCGGGACCGGCCGGGTCGCCGGCCTCGCTATCGGTCGATCTGACCGGCCTGCCGAATGCCGGCGATACGGTCACGCTGCGTTTCGATCTGCCCGACGGCAGCAGCGCCAACCTGACGCTCACCGCGACCGCCGCTTCCCCGGCCGGTGCCAACGAATTTACCATCGGCGCCACCGCCGCCGACACGGCTGCCAATCTGCACGCTGCTCTGACCACGGCCGCTGGCAAGCTCGCCGGCAGCGCCCTGACGGCGGCGTCCGCGGTGTCGGCGTCGGACGACTTCTTCGATGCCGTCGCCAACAATCCGCCGCTGCGGGTTGATGGGCCGCCGTTCAGCAGCGCCACCGCCATGACCGCCGGCAGCGCCGCCAACACCGTGATCTGGTACACCGGCGAAGCCGATGGCGGTTCGGCGCGCGCGACATCGACGGCGCGCGTCGATACCTCGCAGATCGTGGCCTATGGCAGCCGGGCCAACGAGGAAGGCATCCGCACGCTGGTGCAGAACATTGCCACGCTGGCGGCGGTGACGGTATCGGCCTCCGATCCGAATGCGGTCGACCTGAGCGCGGCGCTGAACCAGCGGGTCAGCGGCAACATCAGCAATACGTCCGGTGTGCAGACGGTCGCCAATATCCAGGCCGATCTGGCCGGGGCGCTGGGGACGATGACGGCAACCAAGGCACGGAATGCGCAGACCAATGCTGCGCTCCAGGATTTCCTGCACCAGGTCAGGGGCGTGTCGGACGAAGAGGTGGCGGCGAAGATCCTGACGCTGCAGACGCAGATGCAGGCGTCGATGCAGACCACATCGATGCTGTTCCGGATCAGCCTGGTCGAATACATGTAAGGCTTCTCGCGGCGTTTGACCGTCGCGAGGCACAAAAAAACGCGGCTCCGGCCGCGGTTTTGTCGTTCAGGGGGCGCGCGTCAGGCCCGGCCGAGCAGACCGGCGGCGAGTTCGCGATTGATCAGGATCAGCGATGCCAGCCGTTCGGGCTGCGGGTTGGTCATGACGGTCAGCGTCTGGTTGAAGACGAAGAGTCCGAGATTGGCGACGTTCTGACGGACAGGAGCCGGCAGCGGATGCTCCGGGCTCATCACCGAGGCGACGAATACCGACCACAGCTTGCGGTTATAGAGCAGGGCCGAGTCGAGTTCCGGACGCTTGTCGTCCCAGCCGTCGCGGATCGCTTGAAGCCGCGCCGCCGCGCTGAGCAGCAGGTCGGCCTCCAGCTCACGCGGACTTGCGGTCTGTTTCGCGATCTTGCCGTAGGCCGTTGCCGCGTGTCGCATGGTCGAGCAGTCCCTTTTCGTAGGCAATGAGGGTCTTGGCGCTCTTGAGCGCCTTGTACATATCGCCGGCGAGGATGTGATTGCTCACCTCAACGACCAGCGCCCACGCGCTCGGCGCTGCCTTCACCAGATCGTGCATGAGGGCGAAATAGGTATCGTGCTGGGAGCGCGGGTCGCGCGACGTGTACATCAGTTGAACGGCGAGATAGATGCGCTTGGCGGGCGTATCGGCCATCGCCGGCGTCATGATGTCTTTCTCGCGCAAAATCGGCGCGTCGCCCTCGATCAGGAGCCGTGTGCGCTGGCCGCCGTTTGTGATCAGGGATTCGCCGACGATGAAACGCTCGCCCGGCTTGAGTTCGACTTTCAGGCCCATCCGATTTCGCTCCTCGCGTCTCGCGGCCATCACCCGTGCCGCGCAGGAAGATCTGCGCGCTCGGGCCGCCGCGTCTATTGAAACAGCTTCAGCACGTTCTGGTCGGCCTGCGAGGCCAGCGACAGGGCGGTGGTCGACAATTGCTGCCGGGTTTGCAGCGCGAGCAGGTTGGCGCCCTCTTCGTTGCTGTCGGCCAGCGTCAGGCCGTCGGCGCCGCTCTGCAGCGTATTGATCATCGCCTTGGTGAAGTCCTGGCGGATCTGCACGGTCTGGAGGTCCGAACTGAGCGCCTGTGACTGCGAACGCAAGGTGATCAGCGCGGTGGCCAGTTCGGCGGCGGCGGCGGAAATGTCGGCCATGGTGCCCCAGTTGTTGGCCGCCGCGCCGACGGCAAGGTCGCCGCCGGTGGTGTTGTTGACGCCGGCGATCGTCACCGACGAACTGCCGGTCTCGTTCAGCGTGATGGTGAGATCGCTGCCGCCGAGCAGATTGATGCCGTTGATGCCGGAGTCGGCCGAGAGCTGATCGATCTGCGTGCGAATGGTGTTGAACTGGGCGGCGAGATTGGCGCGGACCGTGGTGTCGGTGGTCTGCTGGGCCTGCGACGTCAGCGACTGCGCCGACTGCACCAGCTTGGTCATCGCGGTGATGCCGTTGTTGGCGGCCTGGATGGTATTGATGCCGGTCGACATGGTGTCGAGCAGGGCGTTGAGGTCGTTGGCGCGGACCGTGAGGCCCTGGGCCGTGAAGAAATTGATCGGATTATCGAGCGCGGAATTGACGCGCTTGCCGGTGGCCAGCTTGTTCTGGGTCGACGTGATCAAACTCGCTGTCTGCTGCAATTGCAGCAGGTTTGCGCGAACGCCGCTCGAAAGAACAATGTCACTCATGGCAGACTCCTTGCCTGCGAAGGGCCAATCTCTAGCGAGCGATAATGAATTATTAGGGTTGATAGATCGTTAAGATCGCAGGCCATTAATCGATCGTTAACCATAAGTTTTTCCGACATAAAAAAACGGCGGCCCGGGGGCCGCCGTTTCGTTTCGGGCCGTTGCGGCGTCTTAGCCGAACAGACGGAGCACGCTCTGGTCCGCCTGCGAAGCGAGAGACAGGGCCGTCGACGACAGCTGCTGCCGGGTCTGCAACGCCAGCAGGTTGGCGCCTTCCTCGTTCGAGTCCGCCAGGGTGAGGGCGTCGGCGCCCGCCTGGAGGGTGTTGATCATCGACTTGGTGTAGTCCTGGCGGATCTGAACCACCGACAGGTTCGCGCTCAGCGACTGAGACTGCGAACGCAGGGTCGTCAGGGCCGCGGTCAGGTCGTCCGAGGCGGCGGTGATGTTGGCCGAGCTCGCCCAGTTGCCGGCAGCGTTGGCGATCGCGAGGTCGCCAGCGACGGTGTTGTCAACGCCGGTCACGGTGGTTTCCGACGTGCCGCTTTCGTTCAGCGTCACGGTGAGGTCGTCACCGTTCAGCAGGTTGATGCCGTTGAAGCCCGAGTCACCGGCCAGCTGGTCGATCTGGGTCAACAGGGTGTTGAACTGGGCCGCCAGACCGGCGCGAACGTCGGTGTCCGAATTCTGCTGAGCCTGCGACGCCAGCGACTGGGCGGACTGCACCAGCTTGGTGATCGCAGTGATACCGTTGTTGGCCGCCTGAATGGTGTTAACGGCGGTCGCCATCGAATCCAGCAGGTTGTTCAGATCGCCGGCGCGGTTGCTGAGGCCCTGCGCGGTGAAGAAGTTGTTCGGATTGTCGAGAGCGGAGTTGACGCGCTTGCCGGTCGCAAGCTTGTTCTGGGTGGCAGTGATCATGCTGGACGTCTGCTGCAACTGAAGAAGGTTGGAGCGAACGCCAGCCGAAAGAACGATACCGGCCATCTTGAGCACCTTTCTGGTTCTACCTGCCTTACTGGCAATGCCGACGTCATCGCACACGGAACCAAACGGCCCGTAAAAAGACGTGGTTAACGATAGGTTGCGGGACAGAACGCCGCGCCGGAGGACGTTGGCGGTTAAGGAATTTTAACGGGCACGGGTTACGCTGAGGCGCGTTTCAAAGGTCGCTTGCGTATGTCGTCGGTCAGACTTGCATCCCGCGCCGTCGCGCCGCCAAACTGGCTGGACGAGGCCTATACGTCGATCGAGGCCGCCAAGAAGAACAATGGCGGTCTGATGGGCATGCTGGAATCCGCGCGTGGCGGCAACAGCATCAAGGCGTTTTTGAAGCGCAGCGCCACAAATGCCAACAATATGGCCCTGATCACGCAGAACGGCATCGACAATGCCGGCGCTCTGATTTCGCAGATGGCGCAGCAGAACATCGAGCGCAAGAACGCCGAAGCGATGAAGAAGGTGATGGCCGACCTGACGGAGTCGAGAAACCGGGTCAAGCCGGAGAACGTTCTCGACCCGATCATCTACTTCAACGACGGCTCGACCATCGACACCGCCAACAACATCCGCACCACGCCGAACGGCACACAGTACGATACGGTCACCGGCGCGCTCTATGTGGATCCGCTGTCGATCGTGCAGATGGCCAATGGCGCCTATCTCGACACCAAGAACAACATCATGACGATGAGCGACGGCGCGCGGATCGACATCAACACCGGCCTCAAGATCGAGGTCAAAGCCTAGCCGGCGTGACGGGGCCTACAGCGTGCGGCTGATCGCCATCGGCTGGCTGGCCTTGCTGGCCGGCGCGCTGGCGCGGCCGGAGGCGCCATAGGTCGAGGGCGCCTGCTTGCGGGCGAATTCGCCGGCGACGCCGCGGATGATGCCTTCCGACACCGCGTGCGCCGTCGCCAGCACCATCAGATTGTCCTGTAGCAGCGCCTGAAATGCATCGTGGCGGCGGCGCAGCGCGTCGAGCGCCTCGGGCAGGGAGGCCGCAATGATCGTCCGCGCGGCCTTCACGCGCTCGCTCTCGACGGCGTAGTGATGGGCCAGTTCGCCCTTGGACTGCTCGAGGTCGGCGGCGTCGCGCAGCCGGCCATTGCGCACGCGAGCGGACTCTTCCGAAACAGTCTGCTCCAGCCGGTCCATGATCCGGTGCAGGTTGGCGATGGCGCGTTCGGCTTCGCCGACATTGGCGATCGGCGGCGGGCCGGGTATCGGGGCGGGGAACTGCCGGCTCATTGGTGAACCTCCTGCTGCGCGATCAGCGTCTTGTAGACTTCGTCGGCAATGCCGAGGCCGCCGGCCTTGGCAAAAGACCGTGAATACTCGTCGGTGAGGAAGGTGCGCCAGACGCCGGTGGCGCCGCTGCCGCCGAACGGACCGTCGCCTTCGACGCCGGTGAACATCTGCTGGAACATGGTGTTGAGAAACACCGCCTCAAAGTCTTCGGCCGACGCTTTCGCCTTGGCGTGGGTCGAGCCGTCCATCGTCTTGGCGACCTGGGCGCGGGCCTGCAGCATGTCGAGCGCGCTCGAACTGGCGCCGGGCAGCATGACGGCACTGCTCATCACATCACCTCGATATCGGCCTGGATCGCGCCGGCGGCCTTGATCGCCTGCAGGATCGAGATCAGGTCGCGCGGGCCGATGCCGAGGGCGTTCAAGCCGTCGACCAGTTGCTGCAGCGACACGCCTTCGCGGACCACCGCGAGCTTCTTGCCATCTTCCTGGACGCCGACTTGCGTGCGCGGCACCACCACGGTTTCGCCGCGGCGGGCGAACGGGCTTGGCTGGCTGACCTGCGGCGTCTCGGTGATGGTGACGGTGAGGTTGCCCTGCGCCACCGCGACCATCGACACGCGCACGTCGCGGCCCATGACGATGATGCCGGAGCGTTCGTCGATCACGATCTTGGCGGCGAGATCGGGCTCGACCAAAAGCTGTTCGACCTCGGTCAGCAGCGCGATCACGTTGCCGCGGTATTGCTGCGGGATGGTGATGCCGACGGTGCCGGGATCGAGCGGCTCGGCGGTCGGCACGCCGATGAAGTCGTTGATGGCGGCGGCGATGCGTTTGGCGGTGGTGAAGTCGGGATTGCGCAGCGCCATGCGCAACTGGCTCAGCCGGTTCAGCGTGAATTCGATTTCGCGCTCGATCAGCGCGCCGTTGGAGATGCGGCCGACGGTCGGTACGCCGCGCACGATCTTGGCGGCTTCGCCTTCGGCCTGGAAGCCGCCGATCGCCACGGAGCCCTGGCCGACCGCGTAGACATTGCCGTCGGCGCCGAGCAGCGGCGTCACCAGCAGGGTGCCGCCCTGCAAGCTCTTGGAATCGCCGAGCGCCGAGACGGTGACGTCGATGCGGGTGCCCTGGGTGCCGAACGGCGGCAGGTTGGCGGTCACCATCACCGCGGCGACGTTGCCGGTGCGCAGCGTCTGGCCGCGGATGTTGACGCCGAGGCGCTCCAGCATCGCGGTCAGCGACTGCTTGGTGAAGGGGATGTTGTTGAGCGTGTCGCCGGTGCCGTTGAGACCGACCACCAGCCCGTAACCGATCAACTGGTTCTGGCGCACGCCCTCGATATTGGCGAGGTCCTTGATGCGCGAAGCCGCTCCGGCGTGAACCGGAACCAACAGTGTGGCTAGCAACACAAAACAGCGTACCGCGACGGATGCGGCCTTGAACGTCTTCGTCATCACTGCTCCCCAATGTGACGTATGACTTGGGCCTCTCCCTTGCGAGCCGCGTGCCAACCGCGCCGGCTGATCCAAGGCATTGAATAAGCATCGGAAATCGCGATGTCGCCGGCGCGCGCGGCGGCCGGGCAGCCGGCACGAAAAGCCGCTTCGGCAAATTTTGCCGGGACATTTACCTCGGGTTAACCATAGAGCCTCAGGCTTGCCGGTATCGGGGACCGATCCGTTTCGGTTAAAGGGGCTGACTGCCATGCGCATCTACGGGCCGAATGGAGCCGCACTGGCGTCCGCGCCGGCGTCCGCGCGCCGGTCCGGCGGGGGCACCTTCTCGGTCAGCGAGCAGGACTCGCCGCATAATTCCACGGCCGCCGGCTCGCTCCGCTCGATCTCGACTGTGGATGCCCTGATGGCGTTGCAGGGGTTCGAGGACCCGGCCGAGCGCAAGAAGCGCGGCGTCGCCAAAGGGCGCAACGCCCTCGACGTCCTGGACAAGCTGAAGCTCGGACTGCTCGACGGCAGCGTCGACGGGCCGACTTTAGCGCGACTCAAGGTTGCGGCCGATGGCCTGACCGAGGCGACCGGCGACCCGGAACTCGACGGCGTTCTGGGCGAGATCGATCTGCGGGTGGCGGTCGAACTGGCCAAAGCCGGTTTCCGCTAGGCCCTGAGCGCCCCGCCGGAACTGTACCGGGCGCCGAAGTCATTGCGCCGTCACACAAATCTGGCTTTAACACCATCCTTACTCGGATATTGTCGGGCTGCTTGCGTCCGTATATAAGCCTGCCGCAATGCCCGGGGTGACTTGCTAAGAATACAAGAAAAACAGGGGTCGGTGGGATGTTGGCGAAAACGAAAAACTATCAGCCATCCGACAAGGAGCCGTTCATGAACGAACGGCAGCGCGACTATTTCCGCGCCAAGCTGCTCGCATGGCGCGAAGACATCCTCAAGGAAGCGAAGGAAACGCTTCTGCACCTGCAGGAGGAAAACCAGAATCACCCGGATCTTGCCGATCGCGCCTCGTCGGAGACCGACCGCGCCATCGAGCTGCGGGCGCGGGACCGCCAGCGCAAGCTGATCGCCAAGATCGACGAGGCGCTGGCCCGGATTGACGACGGCACCTACGGCTATTGCGAGGAGACCGGCGAGCCGATCTCGTTGCGCCGCCTGGAAGCCCGTCCGATCGCAACCTTGTCGGTCGAAGCGCAGGAGCGCCACGAGCGCCGCGAGCGCGTCTACCGCGACGACTGAGGGCAGGGCGCCTTCGCACGCGCAAACGGATTTCGGAAGGGCCGGGCATTGTCCCGGCCTTTTTGTTTTGCGAAATTTCTCCGCGACCGCTGCATGCTGCCGGGGTGAACGATGGCCAAAGCGCCGCGCAAGACGCGCATCGATCTGCACAAGGACGGCAGCGTCAAAGCCAAAGGCACGACGCGCGGCGGAGCACTCGACGGCTACTGGGAGTGGTTCCGGAAGAACGGCGCAATCATGCGCTCCGGCCATTTCGACAACGGCAAGCAGGCCGGCGAATGGACCACCTATGATGACAAGGGCAAGCCGTACAAGGTGACCAGGTTCAAGTAGGCGCAAGACAGCAAACGAACACGGCCCCCAGCAGGGGAGCTACTGGAGGCCGTGCCGTTGAACGCTGTCGTCCGCTCGCGAGACGAAAGACAGCGCGGGAGCTCGTCCGGTCAGGCGACCGGAACTTTCTGGCGCGCTTCATCGCGGCGTGAACTTCTGCGAGTGCCACGGCCTAATACGGCAAGGATGTTCGCTCGCTCCAGTGTGACCCGCAGGGCTTCATCGGACACATGGGTATAGATTTCCGTTGTTGCGATGCTTGAGTGGCCCAGCAGACGCTGTACGAAACGTATATCCACACCCGATTCGATTAGAAGTGTGGCCGCTGTGTGCCGTAACATATGTGGGGTGACCCGGCGGGTTAGCCCGATCTGATGCGAGTAACGGCGAAGGCGCGACCGGATCGACTGTGGCTTCAGGGCTAGGCCGTGCCGGTTGAGAAAGAGCGGGCCGTGACTGTGGCCAGCGCGGCGGCGCTGTTCGACCAAAGATTTTAGCGCGGATCTCAATGGCGTATCGCTGATATAGACCACGCGATCACGGGACCCCTTGCCATGGATGCGGCAAATAGCGCCGTCGGGGGAAACGTCGTCGGCCGCAAGTTGGCACAACTCTCCCACACGAATTCCCGTCGCCACGATGAGGCTTACTGCCGCCGCTAGTACGTCGTTGTGCGTATCGCGCAAGCCGGCGAACAAGGTTAGCGACGTCATCAACGACGATATTTCCGGGTGTGACAGAGTGCGCGGCAGCCGTTTTCGGCGGGGTAGTTGCAATTTGATTGCTAAGAATGGGTCGACGAAGGTTTCGCACGTCGCACGATAGCGGAAGAACGCTCGCAAGCAGGCAAATCGCCGGCGTACGGTGGTCGCCGCCAGTTTACGACGATCGAGCATGTCTTCGAGATAAGCGCTGAGTGTTGCGACCGTGACTTCAGCGGGTGCGATATCGCTACCAAGAAACTTTCGGAGGTCTGCGAGGTCGTTGGTATAGGCCCGAACAGTATGCTCGGAGAGTTGGCGTTCAACGGAGCAGTGACGCAGGAAACTACAGACGCTTACGCGGAATTGCATAGGGGCGCTCTCCTTGGACTGAAGGAGTTAGTGTGGCCGAAACGGTGGGAGAAGGGGAGGGAATGCCCTTCGAGGTAAGGGAAGATAACTCGGAATTATCAATGCAAAAGTGGCGCAATTCTTCCGGCAGGCCGCT
>JALHNV010000087.1 GCA_022843325.1 Pseudolabrys sp.
CGCTTCGCGCGTCGACCTCTCCCTATGGGAGAGGTGAAGCGCGTCTGCCGCGCGGCTTAGTTAAGGCACCTCTACCCACGGGAGAGGTGAAGCGCGTCTGCCGCACCGCCTCGTCAAAGCGATCATTGCAGCCCGAAGCAGACCGACGCACTCAGAGGACACCCTCTCCCCTTGGGGGAGAGGGTTGGGGTGAGGGGGTTCCAGGACTCTCGATAATCAGTAACCCCTCACCCGCCGCGCCATAGCGCGTCGAAGACGCGCGTAAACGCGCTCATGGCGCGTCGACCTCTCCCTATGGGAGAGGTGAAGCAAGCAGCCTCGCTCGCCTCACCTCTCTTGTATCACTCCCCTACCCGTCCCAGCCGACATTCACATGCGGCACCGACCATTCGGTGACCGCCTGCGGCTCAAGCACCGGCGGGCCCAGGAACGGCGCCGACAGGCAGTACAGCCCGGCGTGCGTCGAGATCCAGATCAGCTTGCGGTCCCACTCGATGAACACCGCTTCCGTGGTGCCGCGGCGCCAGCTCATGTAGTCCTCGATCTCGCCGTCGCGCGGCGGCACGAAATAGGCCACCTCCTTCGGCTCGGTCGGGTCCGAGATGTCGAACAGCCGGACCCCGGCGTTGAGATAAGACAGCGCGACGATGTCCGGCCGCGCCTTGCCCGGCGCGATCCAGTGCTGCATGACGCGCGAGGAGAAACGCCCGCGCGCCATGGCGAAGTCCTTGTACGGCGCGTCCGGATGCGGCATCGGTCGCGGAAACAGGCCGACGATGCGCGGCTTGGTCTTGTCCGAGACGTCGATGACGTAGCTGGTGTGAAACGGCTCGCGGCAATCCGCCTCGAGCGATTCCGGGATGCCGATCACCAGGTTCTGCAGCTTCGGAAAGCGCACCGGATCGGCCTGCACCGGCACGACGTGGTGGAACGGGATGCCGCCGATCGCCTCCAGCGGGTGCGTGACCTTGCCGTAAACCTTCGGGTTGCGGATGTCGGTGAGGTCATGGACATACATGCCGAAATGACCCCAGCCGCCATAACCGACGGTGCCGCCGTCCTCGACGCGCACCGGCACGATGCAGGGCGTGCGGTTGTTGGTCCATGAGCACTGATCGCCGGCGAACGGATAGGTGGTGCGGTACAGCTCCTCCTCGTCGAGCCGCTGTCCCGGCACCCACCAGCGCGACACTTCCTTGACCTTCGACGGGTCGGTCATGTCGACGATCATCAGGCCGTTGCTGAAGACGCGCTCGGTGCTTTCCATGCGCAACTGGTCGTCCCAGCCGCAGGCCAGATAGCCGTAATTGCCGCCGTCATAGAACGGCAGGTGGACGCCGTGGCCGGTCTTGCCGGTGTTGAATTCGTTGAGCAGCTCGATCTTGTCCGGGTCGGTCGCGTCGTAGACCTTGATGCCGCGGAAGCCCGGATCGTCCATCACCTTCTTCGCATATTCCGGATGATACTTGCCGCGCGGATACTCGGTGGTGCCCGGCGTCAGCGGCATCTGGTGCGCCGCCACGGTCAGCCACTTCTTCAGCCGGGCGTTGTAGACGCAGCTCTGGAAGACGGCGCTGGACTGGTGCGGGATCACGGCCGCCTTCTTCGGCTCGGTGATATCGACCCAGCCGCCCTTGAAGGCGATGAGGCGGCGCTTGCCCCTGGCCCACAGGCACGAGTGCTCGTCGCCGAAGATCATGATGTCGATCTCGGGGAAGTACGAAATCACCTCCATGTTGGAGATGTACTGGTTGCGGTCGAGGTAGTTCAGGGCTCCGGCCGGCAGCCGGAACGGCACCACGCCGCCGCCGGGCATGACGCCGAATTTTGCAGGATCGGGGACAGAGCCGGGAGTCGAGGGATGGTCTTCAGAACGCGCCATAGTGATTCCTTCATGACAAACGAAATGATCACGCGCGCTCCTTGCTCGTTGTCCTGCCCCTCCCGGCCTTTTGTTGAGGCGATGTCACGGTCACGCACCAGTCATCGCCTGACGCCAAGTGTCGATGCCGCGCGCGGCGATGTCAAACAATTGCGCCGGAGATGTTTTGATAAATGGAGGCGCGACCACGCAGGCGGCGCGGGATGCCACCATCGCGGGAATTGGGCGCTAGCTGTCTTTCTTCCGCATCCGCATCATGAATCGCGGCAGCACCAAGAGCGCGCCGAGCACGCCGAGCGCGATCAGCGCGTACTGGATCATGTCGTCGTCGCCCGCCACCAGCGCGCGGCCGGCATGGCCGAGCCAGGTATAGGCGATGGTCGACGGCGCCATGAACACCACCGTCGCCAGCAGATAATGCATGAACGGAATGCGCGTCACGCCCAGCAGGTAATTGACGATGGCATAGGGAAACACCGGCACCAGGCGCAGGAAGGCGACAAAGCGCCAGCCTTCGGCATCGACGCTGCGCATGACGCCCTGCAGCCGCGGCCCTGCCCGCGCTTCGGCCCAGTCACGCGCCAGGTAGCGCGCTACCAGGAAACTGAGAACCGCGCCGAGCGTGCCGCCCGCGAGATTGATGACGCTGCCGAGATAGGGACCGAACATGGCGCCGCCGACCAGGTCGAAAATACCGCCCGGCAACATGGCGACGCTGGAGATGCCGTACAGCAGGACGAAGCCGATCGGCGCCCAGACGCCGAGCCGGGCGATCCAGCCGCGCAACATGTCGGGGGTGATGCCGAGGCTCAGGCCCCACGCCGCAACCGCCATGCCGGCGAGGATCAGCAGCACCACGGCCGCGAGAAGCCATCGTCGGGGGTTGGCCATAGGCTGGGCTTTGCGGCGGGTTTTGATAAGTTCGGGTGCCGGGGATGGCGCGGACAGGGTCATAATCGATCGTTTGTCCGCTGCCAATGCCCTGCCAGCCGGGATAGGCTGCCATGAGGGGCTTTCCTCTCGCCGCACAAAGCGCCGGAACTGCGGCGAAGATCGCCCGTTGAAGTGCCGGAGGATGGAGATGGAGCAGCGCGACCTCTACGCCGAGTCATTCATGCTGGCCTGGGAGCACATCGAAGAGATGGGCGTGTTCACCGAGGACGAGCGCGCGCGCGGCTACGAGCCGATGAAGACCAGGATCTACGAATTGATGGAAGCGGGCGAAACCGACCCGCTGAAGCTGGCCACCGCGGCGCTGTCCTGGTTTCGCGACCACACGCAGATCGACCGCTCGGCCGACCGCATCATCAGCCGGGCGGCGAAGAAGTAGCGCATTCGTGATGAAAGTGTAGCCCGGATGAGCGCAGCGAAATCCGGGATGGGCCGTCCCCGGATTTCGCTGCGCTCATCCGGGCTACGGACTGATGGAAGCCGGCGAAACCGAACCGCTGAAACTCGCCACCGCGGCGCTGTCCTGGTTTCGGGATCACACGCAGGTCGACCGCTCGGCCGACCGCATCATCAGCCGGGCGGCGAAGAAGTAGCGCATTCGTGATGAAAGTGTAGCCCGGATGAGCGCAGCGAAATCCGGGATGGGCCGTCCCCGGATTTCGCTGCGCTCCATCCGGGCTACAGCTCGCTGCGATACGCCCCCCTACCCCTTGGGCGCGTCACCACCGGCGCGAGGTCGCGCTCGGTCCACAGGCACTGCGGCCCGAGATCGGCAACCGTCGGACAGCCCATCTGCCCCATGGTGAGGTCGAGCTCGGTGCGGAATATCTCGATCACGCGTTTGGCGCCGGCCAGCCCGCCGGCCGACACGCCATAGAGACCGGCGCGGCCGAGGAACGTGAACTTGGCCCCGACGCACAGCGCCGTGATGATGTCGGAGCCGCGGCGGATGCCGCTGTCGAGCATCAGCGTAACCTTGTCGCCGACCGCCGCGTCGATGGCGGGGAACATGTCGATCGGCGCCGGCGCGCGGTCGAGCTGCCGGCCGCCATGGTTGGACACCAGAATGCCGTCGGCACCCGCCGCCACCGCGCGCTCGGCGTCGTCCGTGGTCATGACGCCCTTCACTACCAGCTTGCCGGGCCACAGCTTGCGGAAGGTGTCGAGCTCGCGCCAGGTCTGCGACGGCGCCGGCACCTGCGAATTGAAGAACTGCGCCACCTCGGTGGCGTTGGCGCCCTTCGCCGCATAGGGCGCCCAGTTGTCGAGGATCGGCGCGCCGCCGTGGCGCAGATATTCGACGATCCAGGCCGGATGCATCAGCGCCTCGGCGACGATCGCGGGCTTGAGCTTGTGCTGGAAGTTGAAGCCGTTGCGGATGTTGCGCTCGCGGCGCGTGCGCACCGGCACGTCGACCGTCACCATCAGCACGCCGATGCCGGCATTGTGCGCGCGGCGCAAAAGGTCGGCGCAGATGCCCTGGTCGGTCGCCGAATAAAGCTGGTACCAGAGATGATCGGGCGCGATGCGCGCCGCCGCTTCCATCGAGGCGTTGCTGGCGCCCGACATCACGTAGGGAATGTTGGCCTCGCGCGCAGCCTCCGCCAGCATCAGTTCGCTGCCGCGGCGGAACAGGCCCATGGTGCCGGTCGGGCCGAAGCCGAACGGGCTGGAATAGGTCTTGCCGAACAGCGTGACCGACTGCTCGCGCTTGCTGACATCGACGAGGTAGCGCGGCAGCAGGCGGTAGCGCAGAAAGCCTTCCGTGTTGGTCGGCATGCCGCGCTCGTCCTCGGTGCCGCCTTCGATGTAATCGAAGGCGATGCGCGGCAGCCGCCGCCGGCACATCCGGCGGAGGTCTTCGATATTGATCGCCTGCTCGACGCTCATGTCATCACGTACCGCGGCGCGGCCTTTACTGCGGCTTGATGTTGTGGACGCGGATCACCTCGCCGAGGCGCTTGATCTCGCTGCTCAACAGGGCGCTGGCGGCTTCCGGCGCGTGCTGCGATTCCGGGTAGACCGCCATGCCGTTGGACGCGAAGATCTTCTGCACGCGCGGATCGGCGAAGCTCTTGCGCAAGGCGGCGTTGAGGCGGTCGATGACCGGCTTCGGCGTCCCTGCCGGCGCGAACAGCGCGTGCCAGTACGGCAGGTCGAGATCGGGATAGGCGATCGCCAGCGGCTCGACCTTGGGCGCCGGCGCGAACGGCTCGCGCCCGGTGATGCCGAAGCCCTTGAGCGTTCCGGCTTCCATCTGCTCGACGCCAAAATTCGGGCCGACGCAGGTCAGATCGACGTGGCCCGCGATGGTGTCGGCCATGGCCGGCCCGCCACCGCGATACGGCACCAGGTCGATCGGCGCCTGCAGCGCCTGCTGCAGCAGCGCGCCGCAGAAGTGACCCATGGAGGCGGCGCCGGCGTGGCCGAAGGTCAGCTTCTTGCCGCTCTGCTTGGCCCCGTCGACGACGGCCTTGAGCGTGTCGCCCTGCAGCGACTTGTGGCCGACGATCATCAGCGAGCCGACATTGACCAGGCCGACGCCGACCAGATCCTTTTCCGGATTGATGCCGAATTTGGGATAGAGCGACACCGCGGCGGCGAGGCCCGGCTGGTGCAGCAGAATGGTGTAGCCGTCGGGCGCCGCACGCGCGGCGCGCACCGCGCCGATGGTGCCGCCGCCGCCGCCGGCATTTTCGATGACCACCGTCTGGCCGAGGTCGGCCGACATGGTGTCGGCAATGGCGCGGCCGACCGCGTCGGTGCCGCCGCCGGCGGCGAACGGCACGATCATGGTGATCGGGCGCTGCGGGAAAGTCTGGGCGACGGCGGGCAAAGCACCGGCAATGGCTGTCGCGACAAGGACACCGGCTGCAACGAGGACGCGCATTGTCATGTGTTTCTTCCCAATATCGTTTCGTATTGATTATCCGCGCGGACGATGCGCGGGCGCGACCATAACCGGAATGCCGCGCCACGCAACATGCCGATGCGGCGGCATACGGTGGGAAATCTGCATGGCTCGGTGGGAGGGACGCGGAGCGTGTAGCGTGTAGCCCGGATGAGCCAACGGGTCCGCGCGAAGCGCGGCCCGATGATAAACTCCGCGAAATCCGGGATGGGCCGCCCCGGATTGCGCTGCGCTCCATCCGGGCTACGGACTGTCGCGCTGCGGCGTACTGGATGCCCGCTTACGCGGGCATGACAGGGAGAGATTGCCGCACGCACTGGGAATCACCGCAGCCCAATGCATAATGCCGGCAATGGGGCTGACATCGTTCAAAGGGGCAACCGCGCTCGGTCTGCTGCTCGCCGCGCTGTGCGCGCCGGCCCTGGCCGTCGAAAACGGACAGAGCCCCTACCTCAAGGGCTTCCGCGATTACATGACCGGCGTATTGCCGCCGCCCGGCGTGCAGCTGCGGCAGGATGTCTATTTCTATTCCGGCCGCGAAAGCACCCGCACGGCGCAGGGCCAGCTAGACGTCCGGCTGCGCAGCCGCGTCAGCGTGCTGTCGGCGACCTTCGTCACGCCGCTGCGCATCCTCGGCGGCCACTACGCCGTCGCGGCGCGGCTCGCCGGCAGCGACATCGAGGCGGAGCGCAGCGTGACGCGGCCGCTCGCCACCATGCGCGCCAGCGGCGACATCACCGCGCTCAACGATGTGGTGCTGACGCCCGCGATCATCGGCTGGCACGCCGGCCGCTGGCACTGGAACGTGTCGGCGACGGTGTGGCTGCCGGCAGCCCGCTACGACCGCAACCGCCTCGTCAACACCGGCCGCAACACGGTCGCGGTGTCGCCGCAGCTCGGCGTCACCTACTTCGATCCTTCGAGCGGATGGGACGTGTCGGGCGCGCTCATCTACGTCACCAGTTTCGAGAACACCGCGACGCGCTACCGCTCCGGCGATCTGCTGCATGTTGATTTCGCCGTCGGCCGGCACCTGACGCCGTGGTTCAAGCTCGGCGTCGCCGGCTACGCCATGCAGCAGATCACCGGCGACAGCGGCGCCGGGGCCACGCTCGGCGCCCGCAAGGCGCGCGTCATGGGCCTCGGCCCGGCACTGGCCTTCACCTTTCCGGTCCACAACGTGCCGGTGACGCTGGTGGCGAAATATTACCGCGAGTTCAACGCGCAGAACACGACCGAGGGCGACGCGGGGAGCTTGTCGGCGAGGGTGAGGTTTTGAGGGTGGGTGGCCGTGCGTTGCGTCATAGCCCGCATGGAGCGCAGCGAAATGCGGGGAACGGCGCCTCGTACGTCCTCATTGCCACAAGGACATGCGCGGCATGGCTTGCAGGACAAGGTGCGCCTCAGCTCTTACCGCTGGCCGATGACAATCTCGCGCGGCAGGACGATCTGAACCTCGTTTATGGAAAGAGAGGCGAAGCCGCGTCACCCGTAGCGACTTCTTGAGCAAACAAACTATAGTTGAACGCCCGCAAACTTGATGCACCCATCAAACTGATGCAGTTTTAAGAAGAGCCGCAAATGAGCAAACGGTTTCGTTATCAGTTGCAGACTCCTCGCGTTGCTTGGATGATCTTCAAGAATTGGTTTTTGCGCGGCATAACTCTCTGGATATTGATTTTGATAAGCGCGCTCATTTTCTTTTCGATGCAACTAATCCCTGCTGAGCGCCTCCCTTATCAAAACTGGGTTGCGATTCCCACTCTCGCGGATCGAATCCGATGGATGGGGATGCTGTTTCAGTTTGCCGGTGTGTTGGTCATCATCGTTAGTCTGCGCGACAATTTGCGCTTGTTCGGTGAGAATTCGATGTTCAAGTTATTTTTCCGCTGGCTCTTGTACATCCGATTTGCAGTTATTCGAATGCCACCGATATCAGCGTCCGTAAATATTACGGACTCTGGGGACACGTTGGCTGCCAGCGCAACCATTAGAGACCCGGCGACATCCCTTGATGAAAAAGTCGCTCAACTTGAGCGCACGGTAAAGGAAATTCAAAGGACCGTTAGTGAGCTGGCAAAGAAAGATCAACTATTCCAGCGTGAAACTAAAAATCGTTTCGACTCCGAAGCTGACGAACGAAGGCGCGGCTACAGTGAAATCGAAAGAAAACTGAAGACAGCTACGGTCGGGGGCGTGGCATGGCAATTGGGGGGCGTATTTTACTTGTTGGTCGGCATTTTGTTTACGTCCATTCCTGACGGCGTAGCTTCTATTTTCCAGAGACTGGGCGGTTAACTCGAGCGCAGTCCGCCAACGCCTTCACGCTCAAGAACTAGACGGACTTCCTCAAATTTCGCTGCAATGTTTCCCTTCGGAAAACGGATTTGACCTAACCCGTGAATGTTTGAAAACTCCTCGCAACCATCTTCAAGTAAAATGATAGCGCGTGCAAATCCAAGCCTTCCTTGAAACAGCCCGGCTTCGTGCGCAACGTTTTCTCGCGCGCGCGACTTTCCATCAGGCTGCTGATCTTCGGCCGTCATTATAAGAAAAGCGAATGCCGCACCGTCTAACATCTCAGTTAGGCGCGAGACCGTTGGAATTCCGGCAACAGAAACGCTGTTGAATTCTTCTGCCACAAGGCCAAGGCGGTCATTTAGAAAATCCTTAAGCTCGCGCCACAACGGCGATCTTCCGTGACCAATGATAATACTGCGGCCGGGTCTTTCACGGGTCGGCTCGGCATAAGCGGTGATTTGTTCACCCAGCTCTTCTTCCAGAGTGCTTATTGCCTGCTTAAGCATAATCAAAACCGCTTGCTTCCCTTTGGCTACATAGTCGCGATATTGATCAAGGCTTGTGTCCCCACCGAATGATGGTAATTCGGCCGCCCAATCCACGGTTCGACGATAACGCTCATACTCAACCGTATCATGTCCAAATGCACGGGCGAGCGTGTCATCGAGAGACGCTTGAAGCGCATCTACTATTGGTGACCATATTTCGAGCAAAGACGGGTCAAGAGCTTCAACTTCGCCGATCCGCTTTCGAATGCGGTCAATTGCTAGTCGCATTTGAGCTGGGTTGCTTTGGGGTCGTTGCGGCCGCTGACGCAATTTGGAAGCCATCAAAATTGAACCTATTTTTGAAAATCGGCAGGCTGCTGCTTGCTGTCCGCCGTTGCGGCGATCAATTTAAGGAAAGGATACTCGCGACACGCGCCCTTTAGAAAGGCCACCAACAAGCTTATCCAGTCTTGGAGAGCGGTCATCCGCGCCACCAAGCTTATTCGACGATGGGGAGGGCACCGGCCGCGCAAAACGCGCCAGCGGCCATTCTAAGCTTCAACGTTCGGCAACGCGCCAGCGATATTGGACTCGCCGGACCAAAAAACTCTGAACTGTTGATTTAATTGGCGCTCCCTAGGGGACTCGAACCCCTGTTTTCGCCGTGAGAGGGCGACGTCCTGGGCCACTAGACGAAGGGAGCTTGGCCAAGGCGTTGGGGATAGCCTCGATCCGCCGGGCGCGCAAGCGCACTGCCGTCATTAAATACCGCCGCGCCAGACCGCAGCCCGCCCCCACCGCAACGTCACGCCGGCGCCGGGTCAGGCCCGATGGCGGTGGCATCTGAAAACAGCGGCATGGCAGCCGATCAAAGACCGCCTGCGTCGTCGCCGCGCGCGGCCAAAACCGTCCCCCGCCCCTACTCGCCCAGCCTTTGCCGCCCCACCGGCTTCAGCGTCCCCAGGTCGTAACTCAGCAGCTCGATGACCCCGCCGATCTCCACCGTCAGCACGACGCGGCCGTCGCCGACCGCGCTCGACAGCACGCGCGCGCCGGCCGGCAGCGGCGCCACCGCTTCGGCCGTCACCGGGGCGGTCACAGGCGCCGCCCTTTCCCCGGCCGTGAAAACGCGATAGCCGATGGCACCGATCACGCCGGCCAGCGCGATGAAGGTGGTGGCGCCGGCGATCAGCATCAGCCGGCGCAGCCGCGCGAACACCGCCGCGGCCTCGGGATCGAGTGGTTTGTCGTCAACATGGGACATCGGTTGGACCAGGATCTGCCTGTTACGGAAAACGAGACGGTGACCATCGCCGCCGAGGAAGAGGGCCAGCGCCTTGATCGCGTGCTGGCGGCGCGGATTCCGTCGCTGTCGCGCTCGCGGCTGAAGGCGCTGATCCTTGCCGGTCAGGTGACCGTCGCGGCGCGCACGATCCGCGATCCGTCGATGCAGGTCAAATCCGGCGACACGGTCACAGTGACGCTGCCGCCCCCGGAAGAGGCCCAGCCGCAGGGCGAGGATATCCCGCTCACCATCGTCTACGAGGACGACGCGCTCATCGTCATCGACAAGCCGAGCGGCCTGGTCGTGCATCCGGCTGCCGGCCATGCCACCGGCACGCTGGTCAATGCGCTGATCGCGCATTGCGGCGACAGCCTGTCCGGCATCGGCGGCGTCAAGCGGCCGGGCATCGTGCACCGCCTCGACAAGGACACCACCGGGCTGATGGTGGTGGCGAAGCACGACAAGGCGCACCGATCGCTGTCGGCGCAGTTCGCCGATCACGGCCGCACCAACCAGATGCGGCGCGGCTATCTCGCCTTCGTCTGGGGCGCGCCGGACCGGCCCAAGGGCACCATCGACGCGCCGCTCGACCGCCATCCGCACAACCGCGAGCGCCGCGCCGTGCGCGAATTCGGCCGCGCCGCGGTCACCCACTGGGAGGTGCTGGAGACCTTCCCGGGCCATGACGGCCAGCCGGTCGCGAGCCTTTTGGCCTGCACGCTGGAAACCGGCCGCACCCACCAGATCCGCGTCCATCTCGCTTATATCGGCCATCCGATCCTCGGCGACGAGACCTATGGCACCGGATTCAAGACCAAGATCAGCCGGTTGGGCCCGGAGGCGCAGGCCGCTTTGGGGGCCCTTGGCAGACAGGCTTTGCATGCTTATCTGCTGGCCATTGAACACCCCGACTCAGACACGGCCGACGTCCTGGAGTTCCGTTCGGAACTACCGGGCGACTTGCGTCGTTTACGTGATGCGCTGGCCGCGGAGCACCGTGGTCTTGGCGCCAAGCGGTCGAAATAATCTAACCGGACCAATGGCTTGGTGCACGCACGGCGCCCTCACAGCGACGTGACGGCGGTTTGCTTTATTTCACCCGGCCGCTCCTTTATGCTGCAGGTGCGGTCAAACTTCACGGTCGCAACACAGGGTGCGTGCCGTCGGCTCGGGGAGCGACGGCGATCACCTGCCTGCCGGCTTACCCGGGGGCACCAACAGGAGGGCGCTACCATGGCCCGTTCGTCTGCGATGCCGGCACTCAGTGCAGAATCCGGCCTGTCGCATTATCTCGAGGAAATCCGCCGGTTCCCCATGCTGGAACCGCAGGAAGAGTACATGCTGGCGCGCAGCTGGCGTGAGCACGGCGATACCGACGCCGCGCACAAGCTCGTCACCAGCCATCTCCGCCTGGTCGCCAAGATCGCCATGGGTTATCGCGGCTACGGCCTGCCGATTTCGGAAGTCGTATCCGAGGGCAATGTCGGCCTGATGCAGGCGGTCAAGCGCTTCGAGCCGGAAAAGGGTTTCCGGCTGGCGACCTATGCCATGTGGTGGATCAAGGCGGCGATCCAGGAATACATCCTGCGCTCGTGGTCGCTGGTGAAGATGGGCACCACCGCCAACCAGAAGAAGCTGTTCTTCAACCTGCGCAAGGCCAAGAGCAAGATCTCGGCGCTCGAGGAAGGCGATCTGCGGCCCGACCAGGTCAAGATCATCGCCAAGCGTCTGGGCGTGACCGAGCAGGACGTGGTCGACATGAACCGTCGCCTCGGCGGCGATGCGTCGCTAAACGCGCCGATCCGCGACGACGGCGAGAGCGGCGAGTGGCAGGACTGGCTGGTCGACGATTCGCCGAGCCAGGAACGCATCATGGCCGACAACGAGGAGAAGGATAACCGTCACGAGGCGCTGACCTCGGCGCTGGACGTGCTCAACGAGCGCGAGCGGCGCATCTTCGAGGCGCGCCGTCTGGCGGACGATCCGATCACGCTGGAGGATCTGGCGACCGAGTTCGGCGTGTCGCGCGAACGCGTGCGGCAGATCGAGGTGCGCGCCTTCGAGAAGGTGCAGAAGGCGGTCAAGAACCGCCTCGCCGCGATCGAGCAGCCGCCGCAGTCGGCCGAACCCGCCGGCGCGCTCGCCGCGCACTAGCGCGGCGCTCGCCACATCAAATGAAAATGCCCGGTGTGAGCCGGGCATTTTTTTGCGACACGCTCTGCTGTCTGTAGCCCGGGTGGAGCGAAGCGTAACCCGGGGACGACATCGCAATACGGACAGGCCGCCCCGGATTTCGCTGCGCTCATCCGGGCTACGATGGCTCACTCTCCCTATGGGAGAGGTAAGAAAAGCTACTGCCCCCAGGCGCGGAAGGCTTCCTCGAACACCCGCGCGCCGGGAATGCCTTTTTCCAGCGCCATGATCGCACGCTTGCCGTTGGCATAGGCGATCGGAATGTCGAACCAGTCGCGCTCCTTCAGCAGCTGGATATTGCGCTGCAGATCGACCTCCACCGCCGACAGGCCGATCAGGAAATAGCCGTTGGTCACCTTGACGGCGAGACCGGCCAGCGGCACGCCGCGGGCCTGCTCGTTCTGCTTCATCAGCACGCCGGGCACGTTACCGATGCCGCCCTGATCGAAGTCGGCCGGCAGCGTGAACATCACCTCGATGGTGTGGCTGGCCGGCAGGGCCTTGTCGGTGTTGCGGCGCAGCGACCAGGTCATGCGCAGGCGGCGTTCGGGAATCTCGACATCGGCGCGGATCGCCAGTTCGGGCGCCATGCCCGGTCCCGGCGACACCGTCTCGGTGCGCCAGATCGCCGAGCCGACATAGCGCTTGCCCTGCGGATCGCTGGTGTCCTCGTCGTACAGCACGACCTTCTGCGCCACCGCGGCGGCCGGCGCCGTCGCGGAGGCCGGGCCGGTATCGCCGGAAGTGCCGATGCGGTCGGTGATCTTCGGCGCGCTCGCGGGCGCCTGCGCCTGCTGCTGCGGTGCCGGCGGCGTGCTGCTGCTGCCGATGCCCGCCACCAGGCTCGATATCTTGTCGCGCTGCCAGTAGCCGGCGCCGGCGACGCCGGCGATCAGCAGCAGCACCACCGCGATCTTGATGATGCGGCTGTAGTCGCGCGGCGGCCGCGCATAGGCGTCGTCGAGATCGTCGCCGAAGTTATCGGGCGGCGGCGGCAGCGGTGCGGCCGACGCGCCGGCGTTACGCCATGAACCATCCGGCGCGTCGCGGGCCGGCTCGTCGGCGGGCGCCTCGGGCGTCGCGGCGGCATCCGGCGTCTCGCTACGGCGCGGCGACACGAAAGGCGGCGGCGCGGCGACGCCGGCCGGGCGGCCGCGCGGGCCGTCGCGGTCTTTATCCGTTTCCGTGCCGGGGTCCCGGTCGTCCGCGTCGCTCTTGGCGCCCGGCGCGTCGTCGGTGTCGCCACTGAAATAGGACGTCGGCCGGTCGCCGGGCACGGCGTTATAGGTCGCCTGCGCCGAACGGTTGGCTTCGGCGGCGGCCTCGGCCACCGTTTCGCGGAAATCGCGCAGGCCCTGGTCGCGCAGCGACGAAGGACGCGCCTCGTCATCGGCGTCCGGGCGCGGCTTCTTCGAGGCGTCCGCCTCGAGGCGGCGGATCGCCTCCTCCAGCGCCAGCCGCTCGCGGGTGATGTCGGATTCGTCCAGCGCCGGTTCGACGCCGCGCAGCTGATTGACCAATGCGGTGCGCGCGCGATCGTACAGCGCGCGGCGGTTCTCGCCGGTGTTCTTGTCCAGGCCGGCGACGGCGCGGGCGATCAGGGGGAAATAGTCAGCCATTGATGAGCTTTATCTTGAGCATGATCTTGTCCGAAAAGCGGTTGCCCTGCCCGGCCGGGTCGGGAACGTGCTGCCCGGGATCATGCGTCAACGCCTCCTGTCTGCGGTTCGATCCATCATATCTCAAACGGGTTCTTCATCAGAATCGTGTCGTCCCGCTCCGGACTGGTCGACAGCAGCGTCACCGGACAGCCGATCATTTCCTCGATTCGCCGCACGTATTTTACCGCTTCCGCCGGCAATTGCGCCCACGAACGGGCCCCCGCGGTCGGCGCCTTCCAGCCGGCGATGGTCTCGTAGACCGGCTCGACCCGCGCCTGGGCCTGCTCCCCGGCCGGCAGATAGTCGATCTCGCGGCCGTCCAGCCGGTAGCCGACGCACACCTTGATGTCGTCCAGACCGTCGAGAATATCGAGTTTGGTCAGGGCGATGCCATCGATTCCCGAGGTGCGGACGGTTTGTCGCACCAGCACCGCGTCGAACCAGCCGCAGCGCCGGGCCCGGCCGGTGACGGTGCCGAACTCGCGGCCGCGCTCGCCGAGCAGCTTGCCGATGTCGTTGTGCATCTGGTCGGTCGGGAACGGCCCCTCGCCGACCCGCGTGGTGTAGGCCTTGGTGATGCCGAGCACGTAGTCGATGGCGTTCGGCCCGAGCCCCGAGCCGGTCGCCGCCTGCGCCGCCACCGTGTTGGACGAGGTGACGTAAGGATAGGTGCCGTGGTCGATGTCGAGCAGCGCGCCCTGCGCGCCCTCGAACAGGATGCGCTTGCCCTCGCGGCGGCGCGCGTCGAGCAGCGACCACACCGTGTCCATGTAAGGCAGCACCTTCGGCGCCACGCCGGCGAGATAGTCGTAGACCGTCGCGACCGCGATCTCGTCGAGCTGATGGCCGCGGCGCAGCGCATTGTGGTGCGCCAGCAGCCGCTCGATCTTGGCCGGCAGCGCCGGCAGGTCGGCGAGGTCCATGAAGCGGATGGCGCGCCGGCCGACTTTGTCTTCGTAAGCCGGGCCGATGCCGCGCTTGGTGGTGCCGATGCGCGACGACGAGGCTTCGCGGATCGCTTCCAGCTCGCGGTGCAGCGGCAAAATCAGAATGGCGTTTTCGGCGATGCGCAGGGTGTCGCGGGTGACCGAGACGCCCTGCTTCTGCAGCGTGGCGATTTCGTCGAGCAGCGCCTGCGGATCGATGACGACGCCGTTGCCGATCACCGACAGCTTGCCGCCGCGCACCACGCCGGACGGCAGCAGCGACAGCTTGTAGACCTTGCCGTCGATGACCAGCGTGTGGCCGGCATTGTGGCCGCCCTGGAAACGCACGACGATGTCGGCCTGCTCGGACAGCCAGTCGACGATCTTGCCCTTGCCCTCGTCTCCCCACTGGGAGCCGACCACCACCACATTCGCCATCGCTTGAGGTTCCTAACGCCAGTTGACAGACTCTGGCGCCGGACGGGTCCGGGCAGGTCCACCTTCCGTTAAAGGAAGCGGGCCCCTGAGGCAAGGCGCGCGGGCGCCGCCTGTGGGTTGTTCCGGACACGCAAGGTATTGTTGTTGTGGGGTTTTTCCCCTGTAGCCCGGGTGGAGCGCAGCGTAACCCGGGGACCCCATCACAATGCCGACAGGCCGCCCCGGATTTCGCGGCGTTTATCATCGGGCCGCGCTTGGCGCGGACCGTTGGCGCATCCGGGCGACGGGCCAGGCTCGGCGTCAGGGATCGCCGTGCCGGAGCCGCCGTCGAGACGTATGGCGAATGTGGGTGATATGAACCTCACCCTCGACGAGCGTGTAGAAGATGAAATAGCGCAAGCGCGGCACGACTATGACGCGTGCATTCGGCTCATCGACTTCTCGCCCGGCCAGTGGCGTTCGGCCGAGAGCGGTCGCACGATCGATCAGACGCGCGATAACGGCGGACGCTGCGATCGGATTTTCCCGGGAAATATACGCGTGGATCGATTCCAAGTCGGCTTGAGCCGGCCTGGTAAATCGAACCCTCATTTTTGAAAGCGCTTGGCGTACGCCGCCATTTCGTCATCCGGCACGAAATCACCGCGGCGCGCCGCCTCCATGCCGTTTCGCACCGCGGCACGTTCATCGTCGGTCAGGCGGAACACCCCGTCGCGATGCCAGCGCACAATCGCATCCACCGACTCCTGCACTTCGTCCAGAACGTCGTCCGGCAGCGACGTGACCTGATCGATGAGTTGCTGGCGCTTGGGGCTCATCCCCCCACTATACCCCTCCCCGGCGCCGGAATGAAGCGCCCGCCGACCCTAGGCATCCTCGAAGCCTCGGCCGCGAGCGTGGTGCTTCAAATCAACGACAACAATCTCGTCCGCTGTTTCCTCGACCACGTAATAGATCAGGTACGCATACCTGAGGGTAACGAGCTTGCGAACACCACCTTTGTTTTGCTGCCGGCCGGCTTTAGGAAACAGAAGCAGATTCTGAAGGCCGTCATAAATGTCGGCTCGAACCCGAAGCATCGCCGCGGGGTTACGTTCAAGAATATAGTCAGCGATCTCGACGAGACTCTGGGTGGCGCGCGGTGTAAACCGCAGCTTCATTTTTCGAAGCGCCGGAACGCAGCTTCAACCTCAGCATCGGTCGCGAATTCTCCGCGCTTGGCCTGCGCGAGTCCTTCCAAAACATCCGCAACGTGCGCCGGATCGATTTCTTCCTGTTCGGAATCGTCCCCCGCCAGAGCGAGCATGGCGCGCGCAATTTCGTCCTGATTTTCAGGTGGCAGCAGCTGCACCGCCTCGAGTGCTTTCTGCAGGAGTTTTGTCATA
>JALHNV010000088.1 GCA_022843325.1 Pseudolabrys sp.
CCGCCGATCAGCTCGAGATAGACCTCGGCCAGGATTTCGGCGTCGAGCAAGGCGCCGTGCTTGGTCCGGCGCGAATTGTCGATGCCGAAGCGCCCGCACAGCGCATCGAGGCTGTACGGACCGGCGGAAAACTTACGCCGCGCCATCGCCAGCGTATCGATCAAGCGCTCGCGCGCGATCAACGCCCGCTGCACGCGCTTGAGTTCGGCGCAGAGAAAGCCGTGATCGAAGCTGGCATTGTGAATAATCAGCGGTGTGTCGTCGCCGATGAAAGCGAGAAACTCGTCGCAGATGTCGTGGAAGCGCCGGTGACCCTTGAGAAACTCGAACGACAGGCCGTGGACGGCGAAGGCCTCGGCCGGCACGTCACGGTCGGGATTGAGATAGGCGTGAAATGTCGCGCCGGTCGGAATCCGGTTCAGCAGCTCGACGCAGCCGACCTCGACCAGGCGATGGCCCTGATTCGGATCGAGCCCGGTGGTTTCGGTGTCGAGGACGATTTCGCGCATGGTGTTCCGCTGGCCGGCGCGGGCGAAAGAATCACCGCCGCCGTGCCGGCATTGTAGCGACCTGGGCCAGAATTTCACGCACCGCGGCACGCGCAGCGTCGAATCCCTGCGACGTATCCACCATGAAATCGGCGCGGCGGCGCTTCTCGGCATCCGGCATTTGCTTGGCCAGAATGGCGGCAAACTTGGACTCGGACATGCCCGGCCGCTCGAAGGCGCGCGCCCGTTGCACGTCGGCTGGCGCCGTCACCACCACCACCGCGTCGCAGATTTTGTCGCCGCCGGTCTCATACAGCAGCGGAATGTCGAGCACCGCCACCGCGGCGCCGCTGCGTACCGCCTCGGCCAGGAAGGCATCGCGCGCCTTGGCGACCAGCGGATGGACAATCGTCTCCAACCGTCTGATGGCTGCATCGTTACCCAGCACCTGCCTGGCGAGCCGGTCGCGGTCGACCTTGCCGCCGGCAGTGGTGCCGGGGAACGCCGCCTCGATCAGCGGCGTGGCCTCGCCTTCATAGAGCCGGTGGACCGCGGCGTCGGCATCGTGCACCGGCACGCCTTCCTCGGCAAAGAACTTCGCCGTGGTCGACTTCCCCATACCGATCGAGCCGGTCAGGCCGAGGATGAACATGCCTACCCGCCCGCGTAATCGTTCTGCCGCAGGAATTGCAGCAGCGGCATCAGCGGCAAACCAAGGATGGTGAAGTAGTCGCCGTCGACCCGTTCGAACAGATGCACGCCGATGCCTTCGAGCTGATAGGCGCCAACGCTGGCGAGCGCGGCATCGCCGGCCATGTCGAGGTAATCTTCCAGGAACTGGTCGGAGAAATCGCGCATGGTCAGCCGCGCGGTATCGACACAGGCAAATTGCAGCGCGCCGTCGCGCACCAGCGCCAGCGCCGAATGCAGCTCATGGGTCCGGCCGCGCAGCGCGCGTAATTGTTCGGTCGCTTCGATGCGGTTCGCTGGTTTGCTGAAGCGCAGGCCGCCGCGCGCCAGGGTCTGGTCGGCACCGAGTACCAGTTTGCCCGGATTGTCGGCCGACACCGCCTCGGCCTTAACCCGCGCCAGCATGCGCGCCGCGGCCGAAGGATCGGACACACCGGCTTTGGCCTCTTCAGCACGCTCGTCGATCTGCGCCGGACGAATCTCGAAACGCAGCCCGGCCGCCGCCAGGAGCTTGCCACGGATCTCGCTCTTGGAGGCGAGCACCAGCGGCTGTGTGGCGAGCCAAAGCGGCATGAACGTCCTTCCTCAGTCCCGTCATCGGGGCGGCAAATGCTAGCCAATCGGCTGGCGGCGGCGTTCGCTCAACAGACGCACCACGGCCGCGGCGGTTTCCTCGATCGAGCGCCGCGTGACGTCAATGCTCGGCCAGTTGTGCTTGGCGCAGAGACGGCGCGAATAGGCGATCTCTTCGGCGACCGCGGACTTGTCGATATACTGGTTGTCGTCATGATAGGCCTTGAGGCCGAGCAGCCGGTTCTCCCGAATCTGCACGATACGTTCGGGGCTGGCATAGAGACCAACCACCAAAGGCCGTGTCAGTTTCTCCACCGCAGGCGCCAGCGGGACGCCGGGCACCAGCGGCACGTTGCCGGTTTTGACGCCGCGGTTGGCGAGATAGATCGACGTTGGCGTCTTCGACGTGCGCGATACGCCGATCAGCACCACGTCCGCCTCTTCCAGGCCGTCGACGTGCTGACCGTCATCGTGGAACATGGTGTAATTGAGCGCATCGATACGCTGGAAATATTCGGCGTTGAGAACGTGCTGGGCACCGACGCGCTGCATGGTCTCGGCGCCGAGATAGGACTGGAACAGGCGCAGGATCGGACCGAGCACCGACATGCAGGGCAGACCCAGGTCCCGGCATTTGTCCTCCAGGATCTGGATCAGGTCTTCTTCCAGCAAAGTATAAAGGACCAGGCCCGGCGCCTCGGTGATCTCCGCCAGCACATTGTCGAGCTGCTTCTTGGAGCGCACCATCGGATACAGGTGCTCGACCGGCGCGACATTGGCATATTGCGCCGCAGCCGCCCGTGCGACCATGATCAAGGTCTCACCGGTGGCGTCGGAAACAAGATGCAGGTGGAAATAGCCGGTGTCGGACATCTGTATGGCGTTGGGGACAAGTGTGAATACCGGGGGAGCAGGCCACGCCTTTAAGGGTTTCGCAAGCAATCCCTGCGGGACGTCTGCAAATCCATCCACATGGCTGCCGTTCCGGGTCTTCGGTAGACCCGACTCCATCGTTGAGGCGGATATGTGGACGGACGTCTGGGGACAGACGGGGATAACCGCGCCGAAGCCAGCAAATAGGAGCCTGGAGCTGTGGAGGCGTGGGCCCTTGAGTTGGAGACGATTCTGAAGGGCGATGGGTCAAGCGGTGGACAGACTGTCGATGACGAGTCATGAGTCAAATCAACCGCCTAACAATAACTAAAAAGAAATCTAAGAGAGTCTTTATGGAAGAAGCGCGCCAGACCATGGGCATGGGGATAAAGCCCCTGCTTCGCGTTTTGTCAGGCCAGCGAGAAGCGGTTCCGCCGATCTGGATGATGCGGCAGGCAGGGCGGTACCTGCCGGAATATCGTGCTGTTCGAGAAAGGGCAGGCGGGTTTCTCGATCTTTGTTTTAATCCGGAACTGGCAGCCGAAGTCACGTTGCAGCCGATCAAACGGTTCGACTTCGACGCGGCGATTTTGTTTTCCGACATTCTCGTGATGCCGCTGGCTTTGGGCCGGGCGGTCACGTTTCATGCCGGCGAGGGACCGAGGCTTGAGCCGTTGGCCGATGCCGCGGCGATCGATGCGTTGTTGCCGGCCATCGATCCGAGCGTCGTCGGGCCGGTCTACGAGACCGTGCGGCGGGTTCGCGTGGCGCTCGATCCGCAAAAGACGCTGATCGGGTTCTGCGGAGCGCCGTGGACAGTCGCGACCTATATGGTGGCCGGTCACGGCACGCCGGATCAGGCGCCCGCGCGTCTGTTCGCCTATCGCGATCCTGATAATTTTCAGCGTCTGATTGACCGGCTGGTCGCAGGCTCAATCGAATATTTGGTCGGGCAGTTGAAGGCTGGCGCCGATTGCATTCAGATTTTCGATACCTGGGCCGGTGTGTTGCCGCCGATGGAATTCGAGCGCTGGTGCATCAGACCGACACGCGCCATCATCGATGGCGTGCGGGCCCAGGTGCCGGGCGCCAAGGTGATCGGCTTTCCGCGCGGTGCCGGCAGCAAACTGCCGGATTATGTGGTGCAGACCGCGGTCAACGGCGTCGGCATCGACTGGACAGTTGAACTCGATTTCGCTCGCGATTGCGCTCAGAATCTGGTCGCGGTGCAAGGCAATGTCGATCCGCTGGCGTTGCTGGCCGGCGGCGCCGCGCTCGACCGTGAGGTCGATGCGGTGATGGCGGCGCTGTCGGGCGGTCCATTCATCTTCAATTTGGGCCACGGCATTTTGCCGCCGACCCCCATTGCCCATGTCGAGCAGATGCTGCGAAGGGTCAGGGGCTGAGTTGCTTTTAGCCCTCCCCTGAAAGGCGAGGGTGGCGAGCGTAAGCCCGCGATGATCATGGCCGGGACAAGCCCGGCCATGACACCACTCAGCATCGTGGACTAGACTGAAGCCCATGTACCTGACCCTCAAGGCCCTGCACATCATCGCCGTCATCTCGTGGATGGCCGGAATGCTCTATCTGCCGCGGCTGTTCGTCTATCACGCGGCGGCGGCCAGGGGCTCCGAACAGTCCGAGACCTTCAAGGTCATGGAGCGGCGGCTGCTGCGCTTCATCATGACGCCCGCCATGATCGTGACCTGGGTGGTGGGGCTGTGGCTGGTGTGGGAGAGCGGCGCCTACGCCGCCGGCTGGTTTCACGTGAAGTTCGCGCTGGTGCTCGGGATGTCGGCGATGCACGGCAAACTGGCCGCCTGGACGGCCGAATTCGGCCGCGACGCGAACCCGCGGCCGGCCAAATTCTATCGTATGATCAATGAGGTACCGACGGTCTTGATGGTCGTGATCGTGCTGTTGGCGGTCATCAAGCCGTCCTGACCCGTTAGCCTTGTTCGAGGACGGCCGAGGCCGCTTTCGCTCGCCTCTTGCGCAGAATCGCGCCGTCTCTTATGTTGTGGGCATCCCTCCGAACGCAGGCGGATGCAGTCGCGTTACCAGCTCCCCCATTCGGGCCGGTCGCTGCATCGGGTTCCGGGCTCTTCCCACCGATCTCGATACCCCAGACCTGCGGCTGCTCTCGCTCTCCCCACGTAAACCGGCATCCCGAGTCCCGTATTTTCTCAGACTCCCCCGGTTACTCCTCCAAGGACGTAAACTCCCCATGCGGGAAATGAAACTTCAAGACCTCAAGTCCAAGACCCCGGCCGAACTCACCGCCTTTGCCGAAGAGCATCAGGTCGAGAACGCCAGCACGCTCCGCAAGCAGGAGCTGATGTTCGCGATCCTCAAGAACCTCGCCACCGCCGAGATCGACATCATCGGCGAAGGCGTCGTCGAGGTTCTCTCCGACGGCTTCGGCTTCCTGCGCTCGCCGGAATCCAATTACCTGTCCGGACCGGACGACATCTATGTGTCGCCGTCCCAGATCCGCCGCTTCGGCCTGCGTACCGGCGACACCGTCGAAGGCCAGATCCGTAGCCCTAAGGAAGGCGAACGCTATTTCGCGCTGCTCAAGGTCAACACCATCAATTTCGAGGACCCCGAGAAGGCGCGGCACAAGATCAATTTCGACAACCTGACGCCGCTCTATCCCGACGAGCGCCTGAAGATGGAGCACGACGATCCGACCAAGAGCAAGGATCTGTCGTCGCGGGTCATCGACATTGTCGCGCCGATCGGCAAGGGCCAGCGCGCGCTCGTCGTCGCGCCGCCGCGCACCGGCAAGACGGTGCTGCTGCAGAACATCGCGCACGCCATCACCACCAATCACCCCGAGTGCTATCTGATCGTGCTGCTGATCGACGAGCGGCCCGAGGAAGTCACCGACATGCAGCGCTCGGTGAAGGGCGAGGTGGTATCATCGACGTTCGACGAACCGGCGACCCGGCACGTGGCGGTCGCGGAAATGGTGATCGAAAAGGCCAAGCGCCTGGTCGAACACCAGCGCGACGTCGTCATCCTGCTCGATTCGATCACCCGCCTCGGCCGTGCCTACAACACCGTGGTGCCGTCATCCGGCAAGGTGCTGACCGGCGGTGTCGACGCCAATGCGCTGCAGCGGCCGAAGCGCTTCTTCGGCGCCGCGCGCAACATCGAGGAAGGCGGCTCGCTGACCATCATCGCCACCGCGCTGATCGACACCGGCAGCCGCATGGACGAAGTGATCTTCGAGGAGTTCAAGGGCACCGGCAACTCCGAACTCATCCTCGACCGCAAGGTGGCCGACAAGCGCACCTTCCCGGCCATGGACATCACGCGCTCTGGCACGCGCAAGGAAGAGCTGCTCACCGAACCGGCCGTGCTCAAGAAGATGTACGTCCTGCGCCGCATCCTCAACCCGATGGGCACCATGGATGCGATCGACTTCCTGCTCGACAAGTTGCGCAACACCAAGAGCAACGCCGAGTTCTTCGAGAGCATGAATACGTAAGGCGCTGCGTCGAACTCCGTTCATTCCCGCGCAGGCGGAAACCAGGTCTTCAGGAAGATCTGGTTTCCCGCTCGCGCGCGGACGAACGGAGAGTCAGTGCCGCCCGCCAAAAATCGCCGAGCCGATCCGCACGTGGGTGGCGCCGAGCGCGATCGCGGTGGCGAAGTCCGCGCTCATGCCCATCGACAATTGCGCCAGGCCGTTGCGCCTCGCGATCTTGGCGGTCAGCGCGAAGTGCGGCGCCGGCGCTTCGTTCTGCGGCGGAATGCACATCAGCCCCGACATGGTCAGGCCGTAGCGCTCGCGGCAGGCCGCCAGGAACGCATCGGCATCCTGCGGCAGCACGCCGGCCTTTTGTGGTTCGGCGCCGGTATTGATCTCGGCAAACAACAACGGCGTGCGGCCTTGTTTGGCAATCTCCTTGCCCAGCGCTTCGCACAGGCTGGGCCGGTCGACCGCATGAATGGCATCGAACAGCGCCACGGCCTCTTTGGCCTTGTTGGATTGCAGCGGCCCGATCAGGTGCAAAGATATACCGGGATACCGCTCCAGGAGCGGCGGCCACTTCGACTTGGCTTCCTGCACGCGGTTCTCGCCGAACACCCGCTGGCCGGCGTCGATCACCGGCTCGATCGCGTCGGCCGGAAAGGTCTTCGACACCGCGATCAGCGTGACGTCCGCGGGGTCACGGCCGGCATCTTTGCAGGCGCGGATGATGTCGGTACGGACGGGACCCAGGCCGACAGGCGCATTTGGCGTTTCATTGGACATGCGAGACGCATTACCCCCGGCATTTAGATAAATGCAACGCAAATGGTCGCAGTATCTTTAACGGCTGCAGGATAGGAGAAGCCGAGGGTCAACGATAACATGCCACACGCGGCTCCGCAGGCAGCAAAACTGAGAACCGACCGGCCCAGGCGTTTCTTCAGCGTTCGCGTCCGGCTCATGCTGTTGGCGGTCACCGCGACCCTGCCGTTGCTCCTGCTTGGCCTTTACAACGAAGGGCGCGACCGCAAGGAGCGCATCGACGCGGCCTACACGAATGCCCTCGATCTCGCGCGCCAGGGGGCGGCGGCGCAGAATGAGGTGATTGTGTCGGCGCGATCGCTGCTGCGGGTGATTGCGAGTGCCCGCGCGAGCTTCGACATCGCCGACGGCAACTGCAGTCAGTTCCTGGCCCGCATTGCCGATCCGATCCCGTGGCTGCAGACGATCTCCGTCGCCGGTCTTGATGGCCGGATTGTCTGTTCCGCCGTTCCCCAGGCGCTCGGCCTGGATATTTCCGAGCGCCAGTATTTCAGGTCCATTATCGAATATGGTGGCTTTGCGCTCAGCGATTATTTTGTGGCGGCGCGCATCAAGACTCCGACCATCACCGCCGCGCTTGCGCAGACCGGATCGAACGGCGAGACGACCGCGGTCGTCCTGGGTCTGCTCGATCTGAGTTGGTTTGAAAATCGCGCTAAGACTTTTGTACCGGCCTCGGCGGCGATGTTGATGATCGATGGTTCCGGGACGATCCTGGCGCAGTATCCGAATCCTCGCGATATCATTGGTCGGAAGCTCGACGGCCACCCCCTGGGCAAGGCCATGCTGGCGCGGCCGGAGGGTTTTGTCACCGAGGCTGCGCCCGATGGCGTTCGCCGCATCTTCGGCTTTGTCCAGTTGCCCGATACCCAGACGCGCATCGCGGTCGGCTTCGCGGAAAGCGACGTGCTGGCGCGCGTCAATTCCGCCATGTGGCGGTCTTTCGCCGAGGTCGGATTTATTGCTGCCATGGTTTTGGTGAGCATCTGGTTTGGTGGTGAGCGGCTTCTGGTGCGGCCGATCCGTGCATTGGCCCATACCGCGACCCGGATCGGCCGCGGCGACGTCAGGGTTCTGGCGGCGCGATTGCCTTGGGCGGCGGAATTCGTGCCGCTGGCGACGGCGCTCGACGATATGGCGGGGCAATTGCACATCCGCGAGCATGAATTGCGCGCCAGCAATGCGCAGCTTCGAGAGCTGGCGGAAGTCGACGGTCTGACCGGACTAGGCAACCGTCGCGCCTTCAACGAGCGGCTTGCGGCGGAATGGGAGATCGCCTTTGAGCGGCGTCAGCCGATTGCGATCCTGATGATCGACGTCGATCACTTCAAGTCGTTCAATGATCATCACGGCCACATCTGCGGCGACGACTGTTTGCGGAAGGTGGGTGGCGCTCTGCTGGACGGCATCCGGTCCGGTGCCCTCGGTTCGGCACCTGAGCACGATACCGAGCTGCCACCCTCTTATAGCCGCGTTGGCGCGGCCGTTCGGCGCGCGGATTTTGCGGCGCGCTACGGCGGCGAGGAGTTCGCCGTCCTGCTCCATAACGCCAGTACCGATATCGCTTTGCGGGTGGCCGAAGGACTGCGCACCGCTGTGGAGAAACTGCAGATCGCCCACGGTGGGAAATCCGCAGGCTTCGTTTCGGTCAGCATCGGCGTCGCTTCCGTTCTGCCGGAGGATGCTGACTTCCAGCGGGATCTCGTCGAACGCGCCGATGCCGCGCTTTATCGGGCCAAACGTCTGGGCCGCAACCGGGTTGCGTCGGCCGTCACGGTCTTGTCGGAAGCGAGTTGAACCGGCGCCGTCAGATAAACGGCCGGCCCGTCTGCAACGTAATATCGTCGCCGGCGATTTCGGCCAGCGCCGCGCGGTCGGCGATCGAGAACATGCGATCCTGCCAGCGGACCGCCTTTGTCGCCATCAGCCGCTTCAGGGTCTTGTTGGTGTGCACCAGCGACATGCCAAGCGCGTCGGCCAGATGCTGCTGCGTGAACGGGAAATGGATCGTCCCGTTCCGCGTCATCCCGGCTTCCTCGGCTCGCACGTAAAGATGCAGCAGCAGGAAGGCCGTCCGCTCCAGCGCGGTGCGGCGGCCGAGGCTGACCATGTGTTCGTCGGTCAGCTGCTCCTCCCGGGCCGCCAGCCACGTGATGTCAAAGGCGAGCGAGGGAAAACGGCTGTACAGGTCCCACAGCTTGCTGCGCGGAAACACGCACAGCACCAGCGGCGTGAGTGCCTCGACCGAATGCTCCATCTCTTTCATCAGCGTGCCTTGCAGGCCGAGCATGTCGGCCGGCAGGGCGAAATTGAGGATCTGCCGGCGGCCGTCGTCGAGCATCTTGTAGCGGAAGGCCCAGCCGCTCAGCACCGTGTAGAGATGCTCGCTGCTGGTGCCCTGGCGCAGGAAGCTGGCGCCGGGATCGACCCGCAGTTCGTCCATTTTGAACTGTTTGACGAACTCCAGCTCATCCGGCGCGAACTCGCGCAGGCTCGGCCGCTTGCGCAGCGGACACTGCTCGCACGGCGTGTAAGGGCCCCCCGGCCGGTGATTCCCCACGATCATGCTGCATATTGCCCCGGCTGCTTTTAAATCGCCAGCATGTGTCTTTTTTAAATGCCGAAGGTCGGCCGTTGTACGACAAGCCGGTTCCAATCAGGGAACGGGGGACTGTCGCGGTGGAGGATCGAAAGGCGTTAGCCGGCCGGCGTTGTCTGGTGATGGATGACGAATTTCTGATCGCGCTCGACATCCAGCAGATTCTGGAAGCGGCCGGCGCGAGCGTCGTTTGCGCCACCAATGCGGCTGATGCGCTGGCGGCCATGGGCGAGAAGCTCAAATTCGATCTGGCCGTGCTCGACGTTCAGCTTGCCGACGCCGGGGGCATCACCAGCCTCGACCTTGCCCGGATGCTGGCAAAGAAGGACATGCCCTTCGTGTTTCTGACGGGCATGCGACAATCCGATCTGCACGCGATGGATTTTCCTGATGCGCCGATGGTCGAAAAGCCTTACGAGGCGCCGGCCTTGCTGGCGACTGTTATTCGCGCGCTTGGGGCACGGTCTTAGACCCATCGTGCTCCCCAAAAGACATCGCCCGCGGACGACGCGGGCGATGAAAACGTGACCGTGTGATCGTTCAGGTTACGCGGCGTCCTGCCACTGCTTCCTCACGTCCTTGGACGATTTGTTGAGGTGGACGTGGGCGTCCACATGATCGATCCAGCCGACCGGGATCAGGTGATGTTTGCCGCCGGCTGAGGGGTCCGTCTTCGTCAGCTTGATCTTGTCAGCGCCTTCGAGGTGATCGACGGTCCCGACATGCTCGCCGTCGGAGCCAATCACTTCCATATGTTCTTTGATATCTGCGGTCTTGATCATGGTTTTGCCTCCTGTTTTGGGGGTAACACGAAGGGGAGGCGGCAGGTTCCTTGAAACGTATGGTTATTCGGGTTCCACATCTTCGAAACTGATGCCCCGGCCTGCACGCAAGCTTTCGCGTGCCTGCTCAATGCGCTGGCGGAATCGAGGATCATTCTCCAGCCGGTATTCGAACCAGTCGTCTTCGGATTCAAAACCGATCAGCACGCCCGCGGGCTTCCCGTGACGCGTAATCACGATGTCCTGCGTCTCCGCTGCGCGCAGGAAGCTGGACAAGTCGTCTTTGACCTCTGATAGCGGGACTTTTTTCATTCCGGCTTTCCGAACTGGATCAACCATTCTTCGGCCTCCGATTTGTCCAGAATTGCCAAGATGTCCACGGTGTCATCGGACACATCATAAAACACGCGGACGTCGTCAACGCGAAGCCGGTATTGAGGCCGATCGACGCCTCGCAGGCGCTTTATGCGGCTACGGCTTGTCTTGCCGGGTTCGTGCCGCAGATGTGTCTCGATTGCCGACCGAACGGCGGACCGGAGATGCGCCTTCAGCGCTCTGAAGTCTTCTGCCGCCTCCGGCGCCAGGATGATCTCGAAACGCATTATAGCCAGAATATAGCTAGAAATTGTTGAGCGGGCAAGGCGGCTTCACCCCGCTTTGTGTCTGCCCGCGAAAAACCTCCCGTTGACCCCTTCGCCCCTTTCATGTCACCTCCCGGCACCCTGAAAAGAGCCGGAAATGACCGCCGATCCAAGCAAATACGACCGTTATAATGCCCGCGAGGCTGAGGCCCGCTGGCAGCGCGCCTGGGATTCACAGGGCATCTTCGCCACCCGGAACGACGACCCGCGGCCCAAATACTACGTGCTCGAGATGTTCCCCTACCCGTCCGGGCGCATCCACATGGGGCACGTCCGCAACTACACCATGGGCGACGTGGTGGCGCGGTTCAAACGGGCCATGGGCAACGCCGTGCTGCACCCCATGGGGTGGGACGCCTTCGGCATGCCGGCCGAGAACGCCGCCATCGACCGCAAGGTTCATCCCAAGGAATGGACCTACGCCAACATCGCGTCGATGAAGAAGCAGCTGCAGTCGATGGGACTGTCGCTGGACTGGGCGCGTGAAGTCGCGACCTGCGATCCGAGCTACTACAAGCATCAGCAGAAGATGTTTCTCGACTTCGTCAAGGCGGGTCTGGTCGAGCGCAAGAAATCGAAGGTGAACTGGGACCCGGTCGACAACACCGTGCTCGCTAACGAGCAGGTGATCGACGGTCGCGGCTGGCGTTCCGGCGCGCTGGTCGAGCAGCGCGAGCTGATCCAGTGGTTCTTCAAGATCAGCGACTATTCGGAAGAGCTGCTGAACGCCCTCGACAAGCTTGAGCGCTGGCCGGACAAGGTCCGGCTGATGCAGAAGAACTGGATCGGCAAGTCCGAAGGCCTGCTGGTGCGCTTCATGCTGGATCAGGCGACGGCGCCGAACAGCGAGACCGAGCTTGAGATTTTCACGACCCGGCCGGACACGCTGTTCGGCGCGAAGTTCATGGCGCTGGCGCCGGATCACCCGCTGGCGCAGGCCGCCGCGGCGAAGAATCCGAAGCTCGCGGCCTTCATCGAGCAGTGCCGCCACATGGGCACCTCGCAGCAGGAGATCGACACCGCCGAGAAGCTCGGCTTCGACACCGGCATCAGGGCGGTGCATCCGTTCGATCCGAACTGGACGCTGCCCGTCTATGTCGCCAACTTCATTTTGATGGATTACGGCACCGGCGCCATCTTCGGCTGTCCGGCGCACGACCAGCGCGACCTCGATTTCGTCAACAAATACGGTCTCGGTAACACGCCGGTGGTGTGCCCGCCGAACCAGGACCCGGCGACGTTTATCATCACCGACGTGGCCTATGACGGCGATGGCCGCATGATCAATTCGCGCTTCCTTGACGGCATGACCATCGACGAGGCCAAGGAGGAGGTAGCGAAGC
Source organism: Pseudolabrys sp. (assembly GCA_022843325.1). GTDB lineage: Bacteria > Pseudomonadota > Alphaproteobacteria > Rhizobiales > Xanthobacteraceae > Pseudolabrys. The sequence continues at coordinate 12,296 of JALHNV010000088.1, forward strand.
GGCTGGAGAAATCCACCGCCGGCAATCGCGCGGTGGCGCAACGGCAGATCAATTATCGCCTGCGCGACTGGGGTATTTCACGCCAGCGCTACTGGGGCTGCCCGATCCCGATCATTCACTGTGATGCCTGCGGCGTGGTGCCCGTGCCGGCGAAGGATCTGCCGGTGACGCTGCCGGAGGATGTGACCTTCGACAAGCCGGGCAATCCGCTTGACCGGCATCCGACCTGGAAAAACGTCACGTGTCCGCAATGCGCCGGACCGGCGCGTCGCGAAACCGATACCATGGATACCTTCGTCGATTCGTCCTGGTACTTCACGCGCTTCACCGATCCCTGGAATACCGAGGCGCCGACGACGCCGTCGGCCGCCAACGAGTGGCTGCCGGTCGATCAATATATCGGCGGCATCGAGCACGCGATCTTGCATCTGCTCTACTCGCGCTTCTTCACGCGCGCGATGCGCAAGACCGGACACGTCGGCCTCGACGAGCCTTTTGCCGGCCTGTTCACGCAGGGCATGGTGGTGCACGAGACCTACCGCAGCAAAAGCGGTGAATGGGTCGAGCCGGCCAGCGTCAGAATCGAGACGGCGGGCGAGACGCGCAGCGCCACGCTGATCGCCAGTGGTGAGCCGGTCGAGATCGGCTCGATCGAGAAGATGTCGAAGTCGAAAAAGAACACCATCGACCCCGACGACATCATCGCCGATTACGGCGCCGATACCGCGCGCTGGTTCATGCTGTCGGATAGTCCGCCCGAGCGCGACGTGATCTGGAGCGAGGAAGGCGTCAAGGGCGCCTCGCGTTTCGTGCAGCGGCTGTGGCGCCTGGTCGGCGAGATCGCCCAGGTCGCGGCACCGGCCGAGCGGCCCGCCGAGTTCGGTCCCGCCGCCCTCGCCGTGCGCAAGGCGGCGCACCGGGCGCTCAACAACGTCTCCGAAGACATCGACAAGCTCCGTTTCAACCGCTGCATCGCCCATATTTACGACTTCGCCAATGCGCTGTCGGATGCCATCGGCGAGGTCGAGTCGGCCACCACCCCGGACATGGCGTGGGCGTTGCGCGAGGCCGGCGATATCCTGGTGCGGCTGTTCCATCCGATGATGCCGCATCTGGCGGAGGAGTGCTGGGCGACGCTGGGGCACAAGACGATGGTTGCCACCGAGGCCTGGCCGGCGCTGGAACACGCTCTGCTGGTCGAAAACACCCTGACTCTGCCGGTGCAGATCAACGGCAAGAAGCGCGCCGATGTCACGGTCGCCCGGGATGCTGGAAAAGAAGAGATTGAGGCTGCCGTTCTGGCCCTCGATGCGGTAATAAAGGCGCTGGATGGCAAAAGCCCGAAAAAGGTCATTGTCGTCCCGCAGAGGATCGTCAATGTCGTGGCCTGAATTCCCGCGTTCGCTCAGATTGCTGGCCGCCCTCGGGCTGGCCGCGCTCGTGGCCGGCTGCTTCCAGCCGATGTATGGCGACCGTGCCATGGTCGGCGGCGGCGCCTCCGGTGCCGGGCTTGGCAACAAGCTCGCTTCGGTGGAAGTGGCGGAGATCAATGCGCCGCAGGGTACAAGGCTCGCGCGGCTTGGCGTCAGCGTCCGCGACGAACTGATCTTTGCTCTGACCGGCGGCGGCGCCAGGGCGGCGACCAATTACGTGCTCAAGGTCCAGATGTCGTCCACTAATCTCCAGGTGATCGTGGATATCAACTCGGCGCGACCCGAGATCCAGAACTACGGCATCGATGCCAGCTACACGCTGACCGATGTGACCACCGGCCGGGCTGTCGTCTCCGGCACCACGTTTTCCCGCGTGTCCTACAACATTCCCGGCCAGCAGCAGCGCTTCGCCGGCGACCGCGGCCTGCGCGACGCCGAGAACCGCGCCGCCAGCGTGATCGTCGAGAACATCCGCAATCGCCTGGCGTCGTATTTCGTCGCGGGGACATGAGGCTCTTGCCCCAGCGCACCACGAAGCTGCGCTGCGCCCGCGACACGTAGCACATGACCGCCATCAAGGCCGCCGACGTCGACCGCTTCATCGCCAGGCCCGACCCGGCCATGCCGATCGTGCTCGTCTACGGGCCTGACGCCGGGCTGGTGCGCGAGCGTGCCGACGCGCTGGTCAAAGCCTCGGTCGACGATCCGAACGACCCGTTCAGCTTCGTGCGCATCGAGGGCGAAGATCTCACCGGCAATCCGTCGCGGCTGGTCGAGGAAGCGCACACGGTGCCGCTGTTCGGCGGACGCCGCGCCGTGCTGGTGAAGGCCGGCGGCCGCAACATCGTCGCCGCGGTCGAGCCGGTGATCGCGGCGCCATCGCGTGAATGCCGCGTCATCATCGAGGCCGGCGATCTGAAGAAGACCGCGCCGCTGCGCACGCTGTGCGAGAAGTCCAAGGCCGCCGCCGCGCTGCCCTGTTACGTCGATAACGAGCGCGATCTGGCGCGCCTGATCGACGACGAAATGCGCGTCGCCAATTTGCAGATCGCCCCGGACGCCCGCGCCACGCTGCTGGGTCTGCTCGGCGGCGACCGGCTGGCCTCGCGCAACGAGGTCCGCAAGCTGGCGCTTTATGCGCAGGGCGCCGGCCGCGTCGAGCTGACCGACGTGATGGCGGTGGTGGCCGACGCCTCGGCGCTGGCGCTCGACGGCGTCATCGATTCCGCCTTTGCCGGCAAGACGTCCGATGTCGAGACCGAATTCGGCAAGGCGCGCGCCGGCGGCTCGTCGCCGGCCGCGATCGTGTCGGCGGCGATCCGCCAGGTCGCCAATCTGCACAAGATGAAGCTGGCGGTGGAGAGCGGCGACTCGGTCGAATTCGCGATGAAGCGCGGCGCGCCGCCGGTCCACTTCAGCCGCGAACGCGACGTCGGCGCCGCGTTGCGCGCCTGGTCGCCGCCGCGGCTGCTGCGCACCATGGAGCAACTCGCCGAAGCCTCGCTCGAGATGCGCCGCAACGCCGTGCTGGCCGAGGCGATCGCCCAGCGTACGCTGCTGTCGATCGCCGTCGGTGCACGGCGGCGCGAGTCTTAAACCGGGTCCTGAGGACTACAGGTTCAGCTGATAGCTGTGCGCGACCCAGCGATAGCCGCCCTGTGCCTTCTCGATATAGCCGAGGCCGGGGAACGGCATGTGGAAGCTGGAGAACAGCATCCGGTCGGCCGCCAGCATGTCGAGCATGCGTTTGCGGGTGACCACCGCCTTGTCCTTGTCGTCGTCCATGTCGAAGAACCATTCCGGCCGCTGCACCGCCATGACGAACTGCGTCAGGGTATCGGCGGTGATCATGAACTGCTTGCCGTCGCTTTCGATGTGGAACGCCATCAGTCCCGGCGAGTGGCCGGCGGCATCGACCGAGCGGATGCCCGGCGCGACGTCGGCGCCCGGCTTGATGAAGGTCGACTTATCGGCCAGCGGCTCGCAGATGGTCATGAAAAGCTTCTGGTTGAATTTGCGCGCCTCGCGCACGTTCTCGTTCTTCTTCCAGAAATCGTACTCGGCGGCGGCGAACACGTATTTGGCGTTCGGATAGACCGGCTTGCCGCCCTCGACCAGGCCGCCGATGTGATCGGGATGGCCGTGCGTGGTGACGATGACGTCGATGTCTTCCGGCTTGTGGCCGAGCTGGCCGAGGCGGGTCGCGAGGTTGCCGGCCGGCATCCGCGTCTTGAGCGCTTCGTATTCGCGGGGCAGCGCGCCGTTGCCGGTATCGAACAAAATGAGCTGCTTGCCGGTGTTGACCAGTGTCGGGATGTTGTTGTGTTCGAAGCGTTCGGTATCGATGTTATTTGCGCGCGCGAGCGCCTTGACCTCGTCAGCCGTGGCATTGGCGCCGTAGTTCGGGTGCAGCCCGTCGCGGATCGCCTTGCTGTCGAGAATGGTCGAGATTTCAAAACCGCCGAGCTTGAAACGGTAGACGGTCGGCTGCAGTTCACCTTGCAGAGAAGCGGGCACTGGTATTCCTCCCTCGCCTTTATTGGGTATGCCCGCATGACTAGCAGCTAAACAGGGCCC
>JALHNV010000089.1 GCA_022843325.1 Pseudolabrys sp.
CCCAAAGTTCGCAGCATCTTCTACCAGCTCGCTTTGTTGGCGGCGATCGCATTCCTGGTCTATAGCGCCGTCAGCAATGCGATCGAAAATCTGGCGCGCGCCAATATCGCGTCCGGCTTTGGATTCTGGAACAACACCGCCGGTTTCGATATCAGCCAGACGCTGATTTCCTATTCGTCCCAGGCCTCCACCTACGGCCGCGCCTTCTGGGTCGGCCTGCTCAACACATTGCTGGTCGCCGGGCTCGGCATCGTCTTTGCGACCATCCTCGGCTTCATCGTCGGCCTGTCGCGGCTGTCGAAGAACTGGCTGTTGTCCAAGGTCGCCGGCGGCTTTGTCGAGACCATCCGCAACCTGCCGCTGCTGCTGCAATTGCTGTTCTGGTACAACGCCGTGCTCAAGGCGCTGCCGGACATCCGCGACAGCATCGTCATTCCCGGCGGTGGCATGATCAATAATCGCGGCCTGTTTTTGCCGCGGCCGGAATTCCTGTATGGCTTCGAGATGGTGCTGGTGGCGCTGGCGGTCGGCGTGGCCGGATCGATCGGCTTCTACATCTGGGCCCGCAAACGCCAGGAGCGTACCGGCCAGCAGGCGCCGGTCGCCGCCGTGGTGCTGGCGCTGGTGATCGGCTTGCCATTGGCGGTGCTGGTGCTGACCGGGTTTCCGCTCAGCTTCTCCTATCCGCAGGCCGGCCGCTTCAACATTGCCGGCGGCGTCGAGATCCTGCCCGAATTTGCCGCGCTGCTGTTCGGCCTGTCGATCTACACGGCCGCCTTTATCGCCGAAGTGGTGCGCGCCGGCGTTCTGGCGGTGTCGCACGGGCAGGTCGAGGCAGCCTATTCGCTCGGCCTGCAACCGCGGCCGACGCTGCGGCTGATCGTGGTGCCGCAGGCGATGCGCGTGATCATCCCGCCGCTGACCAGTCAGTACCTCAACCTGACCAAGAATTCGTCGCTGGCAGTCGCCATCGGCTATCCCGATCTGGTGCAGGTGTTCACCGGCACCGTGCTCAACCAGACGGGGCAAGCGGTGGAGGTGGTTGCCGTCACCATGCTGGTCTATCTGGTCATCAGCCTCACCACATCGCTGCTGATGAATATCTACAATCGCCGGGTCGCGCTGGTGGAACGATGAGGGCGCGCCCATGACGATGTCCGAAGGCGAACTGGCGGTCGCGAAAATCGCGTTCGTGCGCGACACCGTCATCGATCCGCGCAAGCCGCCGATAGCGATGACCGGGCCGTGGGCCTGGCTGCGCGAACGCCTGCTGTCAACGCCGTTCAACGTCGTGATGACCATCCTGGTCGGCAGTCTCCTGGCCTGGGTCGGCTACGAGCTCGCGCGGTTCCTGCTGATCGACGCGGTCTGGACCGGCGTCGACCGCGACGCCTGCCGTGAGGAGGTGCAGAAGCGCGCCATTGGCGCCTGCTGGCCCTTCGTCTGGGAGCGGCTTAACTACTTTACCTACGGTTCCTATCCGATCCCGCAACGCTGGCGGGTCGATATCTTCTTCGCCATGCTCGCCATCGGTGTCGTCTGGCTGCTGTCGCTGAACGCGCCGCGCCGCGATCTCGGCGCCATCTATTTCTTCGTCATCCTCCCGGTGACCTCGTTCATCCTGCTGTCCGGTTGGGAGGCGATCGGTCTGTCGACGGTGGACACCAGCCTGTGGGGCGGCGTGCTGGTGACTATCGTGGTGGCTTCCGTCGGCATCGTCGTCTCGTTGCCGCTCGGCATCCTGCTGGCGCTGGGGCGGCGGTCGGACATGCCGGCGGTGCGCATGGCGTCGATCGTCTTCATCGAGTTCGTCCGCGGCGTGCCGCTGGTGACAGTGCTGTTCATGGCCAGCGTGATGTTGCCGTTGTTCGTGCCCGAACATCTGTCACCGGATAAACTGGTGCGGGCGCTGGTCGGTATTGCGCTGTTTGCCTCGGCCTACATGGCCGAGGTGGTGCGCGCCGGCCTGCAGTCGATGCCCAAAGGCCAGTACGAAGGCGCCATGGCGGTCGGCCTCGGCTACTGGCAGATGATGCGGCTGATCGTCCTGCCGCAGGCGCTCAAGGTCACGATCCCGAATATCGTCAACACCTATATCGGGTTGTTCAAGGACACCACCCTAGTCTTCATCGTCGGCATTTTCGATCTGCTGCGCACCATCGAGGTGTCGCGCATCGATCCGAAATGGGCGGCGCCGGTCACCTCGACCACCGGCTACGCCGTCGCCGCCATTTTCTACCTGGTGTTCTGCTACGCCATGTCGCGTTACGCGCGCGTGACCGAAGAACGCCTGGCCAAAAGCGACAAACGCTGACGCCCGATGTAAGAAAGGCAGTGTTCATGACCGACAGCACGACCAAGAAGCCGGCGTCAGAATCGCCGTTGAAGCGCAGCCGGCTCACCACCGGCGTGGCGGTCGATCTCATCGACATGAACAAGTGGTACGGCGACTTCCACGTGCTGCGCGACATCAACCTGCAGGTGCCGGGCGGCGAGCGCATCGTCATCTGCGGCCCGTCAGGCTCCGGCAAGTCGACCATGATCCGCTGCATCAACCGGCTGGAGGAGCATCAGTCCGGGCGCATCATCGTCGACGGCGTCGAGCTCACCAACGATCTGAAGAAGATCGACGAGGTGCGCCGCGAGGTCGGCATGGTGTTCCAGCATTTCAACCTGTTCCCGCATCTGACGGTGCTGGAAAACTGCACGCTGGCGCCGATCTGGGTGCGCAAGATGCCGAAGCGCGAAGCCGACGACGTGGCGATGCATTACCTGACCCGCGTCAAGATTCCGGAGCAGGCTGGCAAGTTTCCCGGCCAGCTATCGGGCGGGCAGCAGCAGCGGGTCGCCATCGCGCGCGCGCTCTGCATGAACCCGAAGATCATGCTGTTCGATGAGCCGACCTCCGCGCTCGATCCGGAAATGGTCAAGGAGGTGCTCGACACCATGGTGGGGCTCGCCGAAGACGGCATGACCATGCTGGTGGTGACGCACGAGATGGGCTTCGCCCGTCAGGTGGCGAACCGCGTGGTGTTCATGGACCAGGGCCAGATCATCGAGGCGAACGCGCCGGAGGAGTTCTTCTCCAACCCGCGGCACGAACGCACCAAGCTGTTCCTGAGCCAGATCCTGCACTAATCCTTTTCAACAGGCAGGTCGGGGCGCGATGCCCATTCCGTCCACGATCCGTCGTAGATCTGCGCCGGGCCTTTGCCGATCGCCTCGAGACCGAGCGCCAGCACCACGGCAGTGACACCCGAGCCGCAGGTGGCGATGATCGGCTTGTCGGTATCGACGCCCGCTTTGGCGAAGGCAGCAGCGATCCGGTCGGGCGACACCAGACGGCCATTCTCGACGATTTCGGTGAAGGGCAGGTTGAGTGCGCCCGGCATGTGACCGGAGCGCAGGCCCTCGCGCGGTTCGGGGTCGCGGCCGGCGAAGCGCCCGGCGGAACGGGCATCGACCACCTGAATCTTGTCGTCGTTCAGCGCCATCTGCACGTCGGAGTGCATGGCGACCGCGCCGGTTTCCATCTCGGCCTTGAATTCGCGGGCCTCGCGCTTCACCGCGCCGGCTTCGGTCGGCCGGCCTTCGCTTTTCCAGGCCGGCAGGCCGCCATCGAGAATGTAGACCTTCTTGGCGCCGAAGATGCGGAACGTCCACCACACCCGTGGCGCCGAATAGAGACCGGTGCCGTCATAGACAACGATAGTGTCGGTCTCGGAAATACCGAGCTTGCCGGCGGCGTCGCCGAACTGCGCTGGCCCGGGCAACATATGCGGCAGATCGGTAGAGTCATCCGACACCGCATTGAGGTCGAAGAACACCGCGCCCGGAATGTGCTCGGCCAGATATTCGGCCTTGGGATCGCGCTTCTGCGTCGGCAAATAATACGATGCATCGACCACCACGACGTTTGGCTTGCCGAGTTCGCCGGCCAGCCATTCGGCGCTCTTGATCCAGGAACTGGCAGGTTTGGTGCTCGGCGTTGAATTCATAGCGGAAGACTCCAAAGGGGGCGGGCAAAACTGGCCGATCCGTCGGCAATGTGCAACGGACGCCAGGTACAACGGCCGAAGCGGCTGTTCGGTTGCATTGCAGTAGCTATGCCGCCGGGGTGAAAGCTCAAGTGTTCACAAGCGGCGGCTTGATATCGGACGTGCGTTCCAGCCAGGCGGGCACGGGCAGGTTCTTCGCGCGCAAGAAGTCCGGGTTGAACAGCTTCGACTGATAGCGGGTGCCGGAATCGCACAGCATCGTGACGATGGTCTTGCCCGGGCCAAGATCCTTGGCGAGACGGATCGCGCCCGCGACGTTGATGCCGGACGATCCACCGAGGCACAGTCCTTCGTGCTCGAGCAGATCGAAGACGACCGGCACCGCTTCCTCGTCGGGGATCAGATAGGCCTTGTCTACCTTGATGTCCTCGATGATCGGCGTGACGCGCCCGAGGCCGATGCCTTCGGTGATCGACGAGCCCTCGCTGGCCTTGACCTCGCCGTGGGCGAAAAGGTTGTACATGGCGGCGCCCCGCGGATCGGCGACGCCGATGACGATGTCGCTTTTCTTCTCACGCAGATAGGTCGCGGTGCCGGCGATGGTGCCGCCGGTGCCGAGCGCGCAGATGAAGGCATCGACCTTGCCGTCGGTCTGCTGCCAGATTTCAGGGCCGGTGGAGACGTAGTGAGCCTTGCGGTTGTCGAGATTATTCCATTGATCGGCGAAGATGACGCCATTCTTCTCGGTCTTCTTCAGTTGCTCGGCCAGCCGCCGCCCGACATGTTGGTAGTTGTTGGGATTGCCGTAGGGCAGGGCCGGTACCTCGACGAGTTCGGCGCCGCACAGGCGCAACATGTCTTTCTTTTCCTGACTCTGCGTCTCGGGAATGACGATCAAGGTGCGGTAGCCGCGCGCATTGGCGACCAGCGCCAGGCCGATACCAGTATTGCCTGCGGTCGATTCCACCACCAATCCGCCGGGACGCAGTTCGCCGCGGGCTTCCGCCTCCATGATCATTTGCCGGCCGGCGCGATCCTTGACCGAGCCGCCCGGATTCATGAATTCGGCCTTGCCGAGAATCGTGCAGCCGGACAGTTCGGAAGCGCGTTTGAGCTTGATAAGCGGCGTATGGCCGATCGCATCGATGATGCCGTCGCGAATGTGCATGTCTGGTTCCGGCCGGTAGAAGATTTTCAGAACGTTAATGGAGGTTATCTGTTGCCACAAGCATAGCATTTCTGCCCGAAAAGTCGCCAACCTGCGCTTTCGGAATTAGCGGCGGCGCAATCTGGAAACGTCTTCGAAACCATATCCGCGCATCGGCCGGAGGTACTTGAGCACATTCATTACTTTTTTCACTACCCAGGTCTATGCCACAGAGGGGGGACACATGGCGAACGTGCCCCCGTTTGAATGGCGGCAGCGGGTCCATGAATCTCGACGTCAACACGCTTTTCATGGTGACGGTCTATGTGGAAGCCATTCTCGGCTTGCTGTTGCTGTTTGCCTGGGCACAGAACACCGCCATACACGCCGTCGCCTGGTGGGGCTTCGCGCATCTGATCCGCGCGGCTTCGGTCATGCTGTTCGGCATGTTCGGCCAGGCTCCGGATCTGATCACGATCGATCTCGCCAATGCGCTGTTGTTTACGGCCTTTGCGGTGACCTGGACCGGCGCCCGCGTTTTCGACGGGCGTCCGGTGGAGCCGGTCTATCTGGTGACCGGCGCGGTGATCTGGCTGCTCGTCTGCCGCCTGCCGCTGCTGAACGACTCGCTGGACGTGCGGTCACTCATCGCCTCGGCCATCATCACCGCCTATACCTGGCTCACCGCCTATGAGTTTTGGCGCGGTCGTAACGAACAACTGGTATCGCGCTGGCCGGCGATCTTCATGCTGTTCGCGCACGGCGCGCTGTTCCTGCTGCGCACGCCATTGGTCGCGCTGATGCCCTGGTCGCCGACCAACAATATATACGGCAGCGTATGGTTGACCGTGCTGAGCTTCGAGGCGCTGCTGTTCACCATTTCGATCGCCTTCATCCTGCTGGCGATGGCGAAGGAGCGTACCGAGCAGCGCCATCGCACCGCCGCCATGGTCGATCCGCTGACCGGCATCGCCAACCGACGCGCCTTCCTGCAGGATGCAGCAACGCTGACGAAGAAACACAATGCGAAACCGCGGCCGACCGCGGTGCTTTTGATCGATCTCGATCACTTCAAGTCAATCAACGATCGTTTCGGCCATGCGCTGGGCGACCGCGTGCTGGAGATATTCACGGATGGCGCCCGCCAGTCGATCCGCTCGTCCGACCTGATCGGCCGCCTCGGCGGCGAAGAGTTCGCGGCGGTGCTTTACGACACCAGCCGCGACAAGGCGGTGGCGGTGGCCGAGCGAATTCGCGAAACCTTCGCGACATCCGCCATGGACGTCGATGGCCGGCCGGTCTGCGCGACAGTGAGCATTGGTGTTGTCGTGTGCCAGGATACTGTGCTCGACATTCCCGAGTTGCTGGCGCAGGCCGACAATGCGCTTTATTTTGCCAAGGAGCATGGCCGCAACCGGGTCGAAGTCGCGTCGCTCGAGATGATCCTTGCTCGCCGGGGCGCCAGTCCGGTCAGTTCTGCGACCGCCCCGGCGGATGCTGCGGCCAAGTCGGCGGCCTAGCCGGCAGGGAGTCGCCGGACACGACAGCTTTGTCCGCACTGGCCCGCATCGCGGGCGGTTCATTCCATGTCCGAGAAAAATCCTGCGCTCGCGCCATGTAGGCGCGGCAAAATGAGGATTGCGAAAGCGGCGTTCCTGATTGACCTGACGCTTCATCTTAGTCCACTTTAACCCTCAATGAGCCGGCGAGGCCGGCCCCCGAATTATTGGGTATCCCAACTAATTCAGGTAATTGAGGGAGGACATCATGAAGATTTTTCGGTGGCTCGGGCTGACGGCCCTGGCGCTCGCGGTCGGCGGCGCAGCCCAGGCTGAAACGGTCAAGATTGGCGTGGTGCTGCCTTTCAGCGGCGCCAATGCCGACCTTGGACATCAGATCGACAAGGCGTTCGATCTCTACGTCAAGCTGCACGCCAAGGATATCGCGCCGCACAAGGTCGAGATCGTCAAGCGCGACGAGGGCCCGCCGACCGGCGCACAGGCCAAGACGGTGGCCACCGAACTGATTACCAACGACAAGGTGCAGATCCTCACCGGCTTCGTGTTCTCGCCGTCGGCGATCGCTATGGCTCCGGTGCTGACCCAGGCGAAGACGCCGATGATCGTCGCCAATGCCGGCACGGCCTGGATCACCAACCTGTCGCCCTATATCGCGCGGCTGTCGTTCAGCATGTGGCACCCGGCCTATCCGATGGGCGCCTTTGCGTTCGACAAGATCGGCTGCAAGACCGCGGCCATCGCCTATACCGATTTCCCGCCGGGCAAGGATTCGACCGATGCGTTCAGGGCCGGATTCGAGAAGGCCGGCGGCAAGGTCGGCCTGTCGATCCCGCTGGGCAGCCCGGTGCAGGTGCCGGACTTCACGCCGTTCTTCCAGCGCATCAAGGACGCCAAGCCGGATTGCATGTACGTCTTCATCCCGTCGGGCGCGCACGCGACCGGCGTCATGAAGGCCTACGGCGACCTCGGCATGCGCGCCGCCGGCGTCAAGCTGATCGGGCCGATGGACCTGATCCCCGACAACAAGCTGCAGGACATGGGCGACGCCGCGATCGGTACCATCGTCATGGGCCACTATTCGGTCGATCTCGACAACGCCGCCAACACGGCCTTCAAGAAGGAATGGCACGCGGCCTACGGCAAGGATTCCTATCCGGACTTCATGTCGGCGGCGGGCTGGGACACCATGCATGCCATCTTCGACACCATCAAGAAGCTCGACGGAAAGGTCTCGGACGGCGCCCAGGTGATCGAAGCGATGAAGGGCTGGACCACCAACGGCCCGCGCGGTCAGGTGACGATCGACGCTGAAACCCGCGACATCATCCAGGACCAGCACGCCATGGAAGTGATCCGCAAGGCCGACGGCAAGCTTGGCGTCAGGATCCTCGGCACAACCAAGGCGGTGAAGGACGAATGCAAGGCCCAGAAGATCGGGCGCTGCGGCGCCTGATCCGTCAGCCGTGATGTGACAGCAATCGGCGCCGCCGCGCATAACGGCGCGGCGGCGTTTCGTTTCGTTCCGGGGTAGGGCTCTCGTGCCGCAGATCGCCACCATCGCCGTCAGCATTCTGTTCGACGGCCTGGCCTATGCCATGTTCCTGTTCATCACCGCCGTCGGGCTGTCGGTGACCATGGGGCTGATGAATTTCGTCAACCTGGCGCATGGCGCCTTCGCCATGGCCGGCGGCTATTTCGTCGTGTCGCTGACGCAGTCCTATGGCGTCGATTTCATTTCCTCGCTGATCATCGCCTCAGTGCTGATTGGCTTGATCAGTATTAGGTTCGAGCGCCGTCTGTACCGCCCGCTGTACAAGGCCGGCGAGCTCGATCAGGTGCTGCTGACCATCGGTCTGGCGTTCATGGCGATCGCCGCCTTCACGTTCTTCTATGGGCCGATCCCGAAATCGGTGCCACTGCCGGCATGGCTGCAAGGCAATGTCGACCTCGGCTTCCGCGCCTTCCCGCGCTATCGTGCCTTTTTGATCGTGCTCGGCCTGTTCCTGGTGGCGGTGCTTTGGTACGGCTTCGAGCGCACCAATATCGGCGCGCGCATCCGCGCCGCCGTCGACAACCGGCGGATGGCGGAATCGGTCGGCATCAATGTCGATCTGCTGTTCACCGTGACGTTTGCCATCGGCTCCGGCCTGGCAGCGCTGGGCGGCGGTCTGGCGATCCAGCTGTTCGGCCTGACGCCGTATTTTGCCGTCCTTTATCTGGTGCTGTTCCTGATTGTGGTCGCGGTCGGCGGCCTCGGCAGCCTCAAGGGCACGCTGATGGCAGCGCTGCTGCTGGGCATTGTCGATACCGCGGGCAAGTATCTGGTCGCGGAGGCCGGCGGTTTCTTCATTTACGTCATCACGATCATTGTGCTTCTGCTCAAGCCTGCGGGGTTCTATGGCCGCCAGTGACACCAGCAGCGCGCCGGCCGCAGCCGGTCGCATCAAGGCGCGGGCCGCCGCCGCCGAATTCCTGGTGCGCCGGGATCGCTTCCGGCCGGCGGAAGCCTTGCCGTGGCTGATCGCCATTGCCGCGTTCTTTGTGTTTCCGGATCGCATGACCTTCGGCAGCCAGGTGCTGGTGATGATCCTGTTTGCGATCTCCCTCGATCTGATCCTTGGCTATGCCGGCATCGTCACGCTCGGCCATGCCGCCTTCTTTGGCGTTGGCGCCTATACCGTGGGGCTCGCCTCGGCGCGGCTGGGCTGGACCGAGCCGATCAGCGGCCTGTTTGCCGCGGCCATCATGGCCGGTCTGGCCGGCTTCATCTCAGGCTGGTTCCTGCTGCGCTACCGCGGCCTGACGCTGCTGATGCTGACGCTGGCCACTGCGATCATGATTCTGGAAACCGGCAATTTCCGCTCCGACATCACCGGCGGCTATGACGGCATGCCCGGGCTGGTTTTCCAGCCGGTGCTCGGCCTGTTCGAGTATGACCTCTATGGCCGGACCAATTATCTCTACGCGCTGGCAGTACTGGCGGTGGTGTTCTTCTTTGTCCGCCGCATCGTCTACTCGCCTTTCGGGCAGGCGTTGACAGGCATCCGCGAGAACGTACGCCGCATGCACGCGATCGGCTCGCCGGTGCACCGCCGGCTGGTGACGGTCTACACCATTGCGGCCGCGATTGCCGGCGTGGCCGGTGCGCTGTTCACCCAGACCAATGCCTATGTGACGCTGACGGTGTTCGACTTCGATACTTCCGCCAAGGTGCTGGTGATGCTGATCCTCGGCGGCACCGGCCGGCTGTATGGCGCCTTCATCGGCGCGGCCGTCTACCTGATCCTGGAAGATCACCTATCCAAGCTGAGCCCGACTTTCTGGCAGTTCGGTATCGGCATTCTGCTGCTGGTGACCGTGCTGTTCGCGCGCCGGGGTATCCTCGGCGTCATGGAGGATATTGGCCGCTTCCGCTCCTGGAAGGATCGCATTCGGGTCAAGCCCGGCCGGATCGTGTGGAGCAGGACGCAGTGGAAGGGGATCGGCATGGCCGCCTTCGACGGTGCGCTGATCGGTCTGGCCGTCGGCTTTGCCGCCAATGTCGGACGCACCGATCTGCTGCTGGCCTGGTTCACCACCGCGCCGCTCAGCGTGCTGGCGTGGACCGCTGCGGGCGCGGCTTTGGTCGCCGCGATCAACATCGGCTATCTGGCTTATAACGAGCGCTCGGCGAGCGGGAGCCCACCGCGATGACCGCCGTTCTCGAGGTCCAGGGACTCAACCGCAGCTTCGGCGCACTGCAGGTGACGCACGACGTCAACCTGACGCTGGAGCGCGGCGCCCGCCGCGCGCTGATCGGGCCGAACGGCGCCGGCAAGACCACGCTGGTCAATCTGATCACCGGCGCGCTCGCGCCGTCGTCTGGACGCATCATGCTGAACGGCGAAGACATCACCAAGGTTTCGCAGGAAGAGCGGGCGCGGCGCGGTCTGGCGCGCACGTTCCAGATCAACCAGCTGTTCCGCGGGCTGACGGTGTTGGAAAACATCTGCATGACCATCGGCGAGCGCGATGGCAACTGCAACAATCTCTGGCGTTCGGCCGGCGCCAAGCGCGCGGTTATCGACGAGGCGCTCGACCATCTTGAATCGCTGCGGCTGGTCGACGATGCGCTCAAGGAAGTGCGCGAACTTCCCTATGGCCGGCAGCGGCTGGTGGAAATCGCCATTGCGCTGGCGCAGAAGCCGCGCGTGCTGCTGCTCGACGAACCGGCCGCCGGCGTGCCGTCGTCCGAAAGCCATCTCATTCTGGACGTCGTTGCCGGTCTCGATCCTGACATCGCGGTCTTGATCATCGAGCACGACATGGACGTGGTGTTCCGCTTCGCGCAGGCGATCACCGTCCTGGTGCAGGGCGCCGTGTTCACCGAAGGGACGCCGGCCGAAATCATGGCCAACGAGCAGGTGAAGGCTGTCTATCTGGGACAGGACGGTCACCATGGAGGCGGCCATGGCGGATAAAGCGCTTGAACTCGACGCGGTTCGCGCCGGCTACGGCGAGACAGTGGTGCTGGAGGACGTCGATTTCGCCGTGGCGCCGGACGAGACGGTGTCGATCATCGGCCGCAACGGCGTCGGCAAGTCGACGTTGCTGGCCACCATCATGGGGCATACCACCTTGCACGGCGGCCGCGTGCTGTTGCATGGCCGCGACATTTCGCAAGCCGTCACGTACCGGCGGGTCGTTGACGGCCTCGGCTATGTGCCGCAGGAGCGCGAGATATTTCCGTCGCTGACATTGCTCGAGAATCTTGAGGTGGCGGCGCGGCCGGGGGCGTGGACGGTCGAGACGGTGTTCGAATTGTTTCCGCGGCTGGCCGAGCGTGCCACCAACCGCGGCAATCAGTTGTCCGGCGGTGAGCAGCAGATGCTGGCGATCGGCCGCGCGCTGATCGGCAACCCGACCGTGCTGCTGATGGACGAGCCGTCGGAGGGCCTGGCGCCCGTGATCGTCGAGGAACTGACGCGCGCCGTCAAACGGCTGACGAAAGCCGGCGGTCTCGCCATCGTCCTGGTCGAGCAGAACTCGCGGCTCGCGCTCGATATCGCCGCCCGCGCCGTCGTGATGGATCGCGGTCGCATTGTCTATGACGGGCCGAGCGCAACCTTGCGTGACGATCCGGTCAAGCTCGAGCAGTTGATCGGCGTGGTGAAGGCCTAGGTACGGTACTTTTCCCGGGCGCGGCACACCGCGAAGGCGCGCTGCGCCGCGCCGGGGACATGCCGTCAGGTTGGGCGCCGCCCATGGATTGCCTTTGCGGCGGGCCGCAGGCATAGCGGTGGCGGACCAACGCCAGCAGCAGTGATCCCATGAAACGCAGCACCGACCGTATCCTCACCACCCATGTTGGCAGCCTGATCCGGCCGCAGGCCTTGCAGGAATTCCTGCGCGCCAGGCAGGGCGGCAAGCCCTACGACGTGAAGGCCTATCAGGCCTGCCTGACCGCCTCGGTCGCCGAGGTGGTGCGCCAGCAGGAAGCGGCCGGCGTCGATATCCCCAGTGACGGCGAGTTCGGCAAGTCGATCAGCTGGGCGCAGTACGCGCTGGAAAGGCTGAGCGGCTTCGAGCGCCGGCCGATCCGGCAGGACAGCGCCAACCCGTTCAAGCGCGGCGCCGACCGCACCCAGTTCGCCGAGTTCTATGCCGAACTGGACGCCAAAGAAGCCGTCGCCACCACCACCGAGGCGATCTGCGTCGGGCCCATCGCCTATACCGGGCAGGCCGAGTTGCAGACCGACATCGATAACTTCAAGGCCGCGCTGAAGGGCACAAAAATCGAGGAGGCCTTCATGCCGGTCGCGGCGCCGGCCAGCGTCATCCCCGACCGCAAGAACGAGTTCTACAAGAGCGACGAGGAGCTGCAGGAGGCGATCGCGGGCGCCATGCGCACCGAATACAAGATGATCGTCGACGCGGGATTCGTCGTGCAGCTCGACGACGCGCGCAGTGCCGTCACCTATGACCGCATGGTGCCGCCGGCATCCTTTGCCGATTACAAGCGCTGGCTTGAAAAGCAGATCGACATTCTCAACCGCGCCATCGAAGGTCTGCCGGCCGACCGCATCCGCTACCACGTCTGCTGGGGCAGTTGGCCGGGTCCGCATGTCAGCGATGTCCCGCTCAAGGACATCGTCGACGTCATCCTGAAGGCCAAGGTCGGCGCCTTCGTGATCGAGGGCGCCAATCCGCGTCACGAGCATGAATGGAAGGTCTGGAAGGACGCGAAACTGGACGGTCGCGTGCTGATCCCCGGCGTCATCAGCCATGCCACCAATGTGGTCGAGCATCCGGAACTGGTGGCCGAGCGGATCGTGCGGCTGGCCAAGCTGGTAGGCCGCGAAAATGTGATCGCCGGCACCGATTGTGGCTTTGCGCAGGGGCCGTTCTACCGCCGCGTCCACCCGACGGTGATGTGGGCGAAGCTGGAAGCCATGGCCGAGGGCGCCCGGCTTGCGAGCCGGGAGTTGTGGCCCTAGACTCCCGGGATCACCGGTGCATTGACGACGCCGGACAGCCGGGAGTGCGACCGATGAATGTCAGTGCGAAACCGACCAGCGGCCTTGCGATACCGTTCGATCACCATCGTCTTGACCGGCTGATGGAGGAGGCCGGCATCGACCTGGTGATCGCCACCTCGAAGCACAATGCGCAATATCTCAGCGGCGGCCATCGCGCCAATTTCTTTGACTACATGGATGCCACCGGCATCTCCCGGTATCTGCCGGTTTTCATTTATCCGAAAGGCGCGCCCGAGAAGTCTGCCTATATCGGGCACCGGCTTGAAGGATTCCAGACCAAGCTGGCGCCGCTCTGGGTGCCGGAGACGCAGACCGTGACGGCAGGCTCGGCCGACGCGCTACAGAAGGCTGCCGACTACATCGCCAAGGCCGGCCTCAAGGCGCAGCGGATTGCGGTCGAGTTTGGCTTTCTGCCTTATGACGCGGCCAATGTGCTGCGCGCGGCGCTGCCGGATGCCGAATGGGTCGATGCGCTCTACGTCATGGAGCGGCAGCGGGCGAAGAAATCAACAGCCGAACTGGTCAAGCTGAAAGTCGCCTCCGATGCGGTGCTGGAGTCGATGAAGGCGGTGATCGCCCATCACGGTCCGGGCGCCACCAAAAACGACATTGTCGAAGCTCTCCGCCGCGAGGAGACCAACCGCGGGCTCACCTTCGAATATTGCCTGATCACCTGCGGCACCAGTTTCAACCGCGCGCCGTCGGACCAGGTCTGGGGCGCCGGCGAGATCATGTCGATCGACTCCGGCGGCAACAACCACGGCTATATCGGCGACATCTGCCGCATGGCGATCCAGGGCGAGCCCGACGCCGAACTTGAGGATATTCTCGCCGAGCTGGAAACCATCCAGCGCGCGGCGATGAAAGTGATGAAGCCTGGCGCTCCGGGGCATAGCATCTATGACGCCGGCGAGCCGCTGCGCGCCAAATCGAGGCATCATCAGCATCTCGACTTCCTCGCTCACGGTATGGGTATGGTGAGCCACGAGGCACCCCGGCTGACCAATCATGGCCCGGTGCCGTACCCGGCCGACTACGCCGACCTGCCGCTCGAAGCCGGCATGGTGGTGTCGGTCGAGACCACGCTGCTGCATCCCAGCCGCGGCTTCATCAAGCTCGAGGACACGGTGATCGTCACCGAGACCGGCCATGAAGTCTATGGCGAGGGCGCACGCGGCTGGAACCGGGCAGGGACGGCGGCGGCGTGACGCCGCTCGTCCCCGCAAAAGCGGGGACCCAGGGGCTTAGACTTCCGAATCTGCGGCTCTGCTTTCCCGCTTGCGCGGGAAAGAGTTGAGATATCATCGGCCTTTCGCCGGACTCATCTCTGCCGCCAGCGCCTGCAACGTGTCCGCCACCGTCACCGAGTACGCCGTTCCCGGCACCAACTGTCGCAGCGGCTCGGGCAGCCGCGCAAGGTCGCGCGCGGCGCGGTCGCGGATCTGCTGTAGCGACGGCGGCGGTGCGATGCGCTCACCACCGCGCATCACCGGCGCGATCAGGGTCTCGCCCGGATGGCTGTCGCTTTCCAGCGACAGGACGTCGCCGGCGATGCGGCCGTCGGTATCGTACGTCCGCCAGACTTGCTTGCGGCCGGGCCAGGTGATCTTGCCTTCGGACAGCTTGCGTTTCGGCGTGCCGGCGTATTCCTGCAGCTTGTAGGCGCAGTCCAGCGACGGCGCGTCAATCGAGGCGTCGAGATTGACGCCGATGCCGAAGCCATCGATCGGCGCGCGCGCCGCCACCATGGTCTGCAGCGTGTCCTCGTTGATGCCGCCGCTCACCAGGATGATGACGTCATTCAAGCCGCCGTCGTCGAAGATGCGCCGCACCTTGCGCGCGCTGGCGATCAGGTCGCCGGAGTCGATGCGCACGCCGCGAATGGCGATGCCGTCCGCCTTCAGCCGCGGCGCCAGTTCGACAACCTTTCGAGCGCCAGCTTCGGTGTCGTAGGTGTCGATCAGCAGGATGACGCCGTCCGGCCGCGACCGCGCATAGTTCTCGAACGCCGTCGCCTCATCGTCGTGCACCTGGATGAAGGAATGCGCCATGGTGCCGACGATCGGGATGCCATAGCGCTGGCCGGCCAGCACATTGGCGGCGCCGCCGAAGCCGGCGATATAGCTGGCCCGCGCCGAGTAGAGCCCGGCCTCGGCGCCATGTGCGGTGCGCAGACCGAAATCCGACAGGATCTTGCCCGGCGCCGCCAGCACCATGCGCGCCGCCTTGGAGGCGATCATGGTCTGGAAATGCAGGATGTTGATGAGCCGAGATTCGACCAACTGCGCCTGCGGCAGCGGCGCGGTGATGCGGATCAGCGGCTCATTGGGAAAACAGACGCTCCCCTCGGGAATGGCATGGACGTCGCCGGTGAAGCGAAAGCTGGCCAGATAGTCCAGCAGGTTGTCGCCGAAACGGCCGGTGCCGCGCAGCCAGGCGATGTCCGCATCGGCGTAGCGCATGGTCTCAAGGAAGCCGAGCGCATCCTCCAGCCCCGCCGCCAGAAGGAAGCCGCGCCGCTCCGGCAGCCGGCGCACGAAAAACTCGAACACGGCTGTCTTGTTCTCGCCGCGGTCCAGATAGGCCTGGACCATGTTGAGCTCGTAGAGGTCAGTGGTCAGCGGGCTTTTGGACGGCATGTCGATGCAGTCGGGTTACTACGTATTCCGGGCGAGGGTTCGCAGCGCTCGATTAACAGCCGCCAAAGCCCTCTACAACACGGCAACTCGCGAAATGCAAAAAGTTTTAGAGGTCAAGGCCGGCGTTTACTAACCATATACGTAGAGGGCGCCTTAATGGAAATGGCGCACCAATGTTCCCACGACCGATGCGACGACTTTTCCTGCGATCGATACCGCGATGCGATGAACGGCATTCGCCCCGGGCCGGTACGGCAACAAAGATAACGGCGGGTTAAACGGCCACGATGAGTTTGAGA
>JALHNV010000090.1 GCA_022843325.1 Pseudolabrys sp.
CGACAGCGTCACCGCGACGATCGAGGAGGGTGGCAAGTCGCAGCAGATCACCGTCGACCGCGTCATCGCCGCGGTCGGCGTTGTCGGCAATGTCGAGAATATCGGTCTGGAAAAACTGGGCGTCACAATGGAGCGCGGCCTCGTCAAGATCGACGGCGTCTGCAAGACCAATATCCCGGGCATCTATGCCATCGGCGATGTCGCTGGTGCGCCGATGCTGGCGCACAAGGCTGAGCATGAAGCCGTCATCTGCGTCGAGGCCATCAAGGGCCTGCATCCGCATCCCATGAACAAGCTGATGATCCCCGGGTGCACTTATTGCGCGCCGCAGATCGCCTCGGTCGGACTGACCGAGCAGGCGGCCAAGGACAAGAAGCTGGACATCCGTGTCGGCCGGTTCCCGTTCGTCGGCAACGGCAAGGCCATCGCGCTGGGCGAGGATCAGGGACTGGTCAAGGTGATCTTCGACAAGAAGACCGGGCAGTTGCTCGGCGCCCATCTGGTCGGCGCCGAGGTCACGGAACTTATCCAGGGCTTCGTCGTTGCAATGAACCTCGAGACGACCGAAGAAGAACTGATGCACAGCATCTTCCCGCACCCGACGCTGTCGGAGACGATGAAGGAAGCGGTGCTGGATGCCTACGGGCGCGTGTTGAACATGTAACAGCCGCGAGAGCGGCATCAATGGAGATAAGCGTGCATATCTGAAAGTCGTTGCCGTCGCGGGTCTGGTTGCGATCGGGTCCCAGCCGGCGCTGGCCGCCGGCAAGCAGTGCCCCGAGGAGCGCAGCCTGCGGTCGACCGACTCAAGACTTGAGACCAAGCTGACTTTCGTGAACACGACGAACGCGGCCGTGCGTATCTACTGGCTCAACTACCAGGGCCGGCGGGAGTTCTACAGCAACGTCGCGTCCGGCCGGAACTTTGTCGTCGATACGTTCGCCACGCATCCGTGGGTGGTGACCGATAGCGATGAGGATTGCCTCGGCGCCTACATGCCGCAGCCGCGGCCCAGCACCATTCAGATCCGCTGACTTGACGGCGCGTTTCCGCGAGCGAGCGGCTACGGCCACAAGCGACGCAGGAACGCGCCGGCAATATTCGAATAGTCGTCGGTCCAGGTCCGGACCTTCGGATCGGGCGGCGTCAGCGCCCACGTTTTTGCCTCCGCCAGCGCACCGATCGCCGCCGGCGATTCGGCCGAGATCGCGACGTCCGACTGATAGATGTAATTGGCATCATCGTAGGCGTCGTCATCGTTGCGCCACAGCCAGGTCTGCATGCCGTTGGCAGCGGCAATTCCGGTGACGACGGTGCTCAGTTCCAGGTGCCGGTTGGAAATGTGCATTGCCACCACGCCCAGCGGCGCGAGCTTGGCCTTGTAGATCGCCATCGCCTCGCGGGTCGCCAGATGCACCGGGATCGCGTCCGACGAATAGGCGTCGATGATGATCAGGTCGAAGCTGCCATCCGGCTCCTTGGCGAGTGTCAGCCGCGCGTCGCCAAGCACGATCGGCACGTCCGGCGCGCAGCGCGAGACAAAGCTAAATCGGCGCGGGTCGCGCGCGATCTCGATCACCAGCGGATCGATTTCGAAGAAGCGCCATTGATCGCCGGGCTCGACGCGGCAGGCCAGCGAACCGGCGCCGAGCCCGATCGCCGCCACCTTGATCGGGCCGCGCTTGCGTGCGCGCACGGCGTCGATTGCCACCGCCATCGCCGAGGTGTCGTGATAGTAGGTCAGCGGTTTCGGCCGCTCGGTCGATGGCGTGCCGTCCTCGTTGAGCAGCCGCTGTGCGCCGTGAATGGTCGAGCCGTGTTTGAGCACGCGGAACTGGCGGTCCGGCGTCTCGTAGATATGATTGACGCCGAAGAAGCTGCGCAGCATCTCGCTGCGGCCTTCATCGGTCGGATAGAGCGGGGTGATGATGAGCGCCAGCGCCACCGTCAGGGCCGCCTTGCGTGGATCGCGCAGTAGCACAACCGAGAGCGCGGCAAGCGTCAGCACCGAAAAATCGAGATAGCTGATCTGCGCGTATGAGAGCTTGAGCCCAAGGAAAGCCGGCGCAATCACCGCGACCGCGAGCGCCGCCGCGGCGGCCCAGAACCAGGGCTC
The DNA here is from genome assembly GCA_022843325.1 of Pseudolabrys sp. Taxonomy (GTDB): domain Bacteria; phylum Pseudomonadota; class Alphaproteobacteria; order Rhizobiales; family Xanthobacteraceae; genus Pseudolabrys. The sequence continues at coordinate 2,117 of JALHNV010000090.1, forward strand.
GTAGCGGCCGAAGCGGCCGCCGCCGATCGGCCGGCACAGCGCCGCCAGCACAACGAGGATCGGATATTCTGCGACCCAGGAGAAGACGTTCGGTGCCACCAGGCCGGCGAACAGACCGCCGACCATGCCGCCGAACGACAGCGACAGATAGAACGAGGTCAGGTGCGCCGCCGGCGGCCGGTTGCGCGCCAGTTCGCCGTGACAGGCCATGGCGACGACAAAGAATGCCAGCAAATGCCCGGCCAGGCTCGGCAGCAGCGGAATGCGCGTGCCGAGATAGAGCAGCACCGCAATCCAGGCGAGGGCGAAGGGCTGCAGCAGCAGGATCACATTGTGCGAGAACAACGGCCGGCGCTGGAACACCAGCACCCAGGTCAAAAGATACAGCGACAGTGGCATCACCCACAGCAGCGGCGCCGAGGTGACGTCGGTCGAGATGTGCGCGGTGACGGCGACCAGCATGCCGGACGGAACGGCCGCGACAAAGATCCATCGCCCAATCGTCAGCCAGCTTGGCCTTGCCGCTGGTGTGATCGGGGCGTGTTCCGCTTCGGCGTTCTGGGGCGCGCGCAGCAGCAGAAAGGCGCAGACGCCGATCAGCACCACCAGCAGACCGAACCCGGAGCTCCAGATGCGCCCCTGCGACTGCAAGGTGAACACCGGCTCGAACAGCAGCGGATAGGACAGCAGCGCCAGGAAACTGCCGGCATTGGACGCAGCATACAGAAAATACGGGTCACGGCCGTCGCGATGGCCGGTGCGCACGAACCACGCCTGCAGCAGCGGATTGTTGGCGGAGAGCGCAAAGAACGGCAGGCCAATCGACACCGTGAACAGGCCAAGCAACCAGAATTCAGTGCCGGAGCCAGGCGGCTCGCCCCAGCCTTGCGCGATCGACAGCGGCAGGCCGAAGGCGGCGACCAGCAGCAAGGCCATATGCACCAGCACTGCCAGCACCCGGCTGCGCGCTTGCGTCAGCCAATGGGCATAGGCGTAACCAAGCAGCAGCATGGTCTGGAAGAACACCATGGCCACCGACCAGACGGCCGGGGAGCCGCCAAGCTGCGGCAGCACCATGCGGGTGAACATCGGCTGTACGCCGAACAGCAGCAGGGCGCTGAGGAACACCGCGCTTGTGTAGATGGCCAGCACCCCGGCGCCGCCGCTGGATCGGTCGTGAGAAGCGGTCATGGGTGTCCTGACGGCGGTTGTGGGAGGGACCGGCTCACGCCAGGAGCCGCCGGTTTTATAGTAGATTCGCATGTCCACCGCACGGCGGCGATCAGGACCGGCCGTTTTCGCGCAGATGCAGGCGGCTATGCGGTTCCCGGCCTTGCAGCCACCGGCCCGCAGCCGTAAGTAGGGGCCATGGCCGTCGTCCTCGACCTCGTCAACAACCCGCGCCCGCGCCATCCGGAAAAGGCGCATCGCCCGGATACCGCGCTGGCGCCCAAGCCGGACTGGATCCGCGTCAAGGCGCCGGTATCGCCGGGCTACGCCGCGACCCGCGCCATCATGCGCGAGAACAAGCTGGTGACGGTCTGCGAGGAGGCCGGCTGCCCGAACATCGGCGAGTGCTGGGAGAAGAAGCACGCCACCTTCATGATCATGGGCGACACCTGCACCCGCGCCTGTGCCTTCTGCAACGTCAAGACCGGGCTGCCGGGCGCACTCGATGCGCTGGAGCCCGAGCATGTCGGGCAGGCCACCGCCAAGCTCGGGCTGGCCCACATCGTCGTCACCTCGGTCGACCGCGACGATCTGCCCGACGGCGGGGCGCGGCATTTCGCCGACACCATCCGCGCCATCCGCGCCCATTGCCCGCAGACCACCATCGAAATTCTGACGCCCGACTTCCTGCGCAAGGACGGCGCGCTCGAGGTCGTTGTCGAAGCGCGGCCCGACGTTTTCAATCACAACCTCGAGACCGTGCCGTCGCTGTATCTGACGGTGCGGCCGGGGGCACGCTATTTCCATTCGCTGCGGCTGTTGCAGCGGGTCAAGGAGCTTGACCCGAAGAGCTTCACCAAGTCTGGAATCATGGTGGGCCTTGGCGAAGAGCGCAACGAGGTGTTGCAGGTGATGGACGACCTGCGCTCGGCCAACGTCGATTTCCTGACAATCGGTCAGTATCTGCAACCGACGCGCAAACATCATGAAGTGAAGCGCTTCATGCCGCCGGACGAATTCAAGTCGCTGGAGTCCATCGCTTATTCGAAAGGCTTCTTGATGGTGTCGGCGTCGCCGCTGACGCGCTCGTCGCATCACGCGGGCGACGATTTCGCGCGGCTGAAGGCGGCGCGCCAGGCGGCACGGGCGTAATCGCTTGCCGGAGTTTTCCACCAAGCGCCGGGTCAAGCACGCCGCCACCGACATGTTCGATCTGGTGGCCGACGTCGAGCAGTATCCGAAATTCGTGCCGCTGTGCGAAGCGATGCGCGTGCGCAGCCGCACCGAAAAAGACCAGACCGCCGTGATCGTCGCCGAGATGACGGTCGCCTACAAGATGATCCGGCAGACTTTCACCAGCCGGGTGACGCTCGATCTGCCGAAACTGCAGATTGTCGTCGAGTACCTCGACGGTCCGTTCAGCCGCATGCAGAACCGCTGGACCTTCGTGCCCAAGGGCGAAGCCCCCGCCGACCGCTTATGCGATGTCGAGTTCTTCATTGAATACGAATTCAAGAGCCGCACCTTTGCCATGCTGATGGGCGCCATGTTCGACACCGCCTTCCGGCGCTTCGCCGCCGCGTTCGAGAAGCGGGCCGACTATGTTTACGGCAAGAGTGCGGAATAACAGCTGCTCGCCCGCGCGTTGCATGCAGCGACGTCGCTCCTATTTGCCATCGTGAAAGCATGGCATCTGCGTTTGCTCTAGGATGCCGGCAGCAAGCCGATCCAGGTGCGCGGGGAATGACATGCCGATCTATCGCTGGGCCGATATGGAAGAGGTGGCGCTTAATCCGCTGATCACCGGCCGGGTCGTGGAAGCGCCGAACGCCATGCTGGCGCGGATCAAGGCGCCGAAAGGCCCGATCAACATGCACAAGCATGACTTCGACCAGATTACCCACATGCTGGCCGGCAAGATGCGTTGGGAGATTGACGGCGAAGAGGCACGCATCGTCGGGCCCGGCGATGTCATGCTGATGCCGGCGGGTGTCGTGCATGGCGGCGAGGTGCTGGAGGACGCCGAGTATCTCGACATCTTCGCGCCGGGCCGTCAGGATTTCAGCTGGTACAAGCAGAAGCTTTCACAAAAATAGTCCGCGCCAGGCGGGCACGTTAGGGAGATGTTTCGATGTCATCGTTCAGTCGCCGTTCCGTTATCGCGCTTGGTCTCAGCGCCGCCATGCTGGGTGCCGCGACCTTCGGCGCCGCCGCGCAGTCGGCGTATCCGAACCGTCCGATCACGCTGGTCGTGCCGTTGCAGGCCGGCACCGCGTCCGATCTGGTGGCGCGGGTCGTGGCGCAGAACTTCACCGCGCGCACCGGCAAGAGCATGGTGATCGAAAACATCACCGGCGGCGGCGGCGGCATCGGCGCCGGTCGCGTTGCGCGCGCCGAGCCGGACGGATACACGCTCGGCACTTTCAACAACGGTGTCCATACGATCCTGCCCTTCACCGGCATGAAGCTCGGCTTCGATCCCTTCACCGATTTCGTTCCGGTGACCTTGCTCGCCCGCTTCCCCAGCGTGCTGATCGTCAATACGGCGCTGCCGGTGAAGAATGTCGGCGATCTCATCGCGCTGGCGAAGAAGGAGCCGGGCAAGCTGAATTACGCGTCGGTCGGCGTCGGCAGCCCGCAGCATCTGGCGATGGAGCAGCTCAAGGCCGATGCCGGCTTCGAAATGACGCACGTTCCGTATCGCGGCGGCGCGGCCGCCACGCAGGCGATTTCGACCGGCGAGGTGAACGCGTTCTGGATCGCCACCTCGGTGGCGTTGCCGTTCATCCAGGCCAACACCGTGCGCGCCATCGCGGTCGGCGACCGCGAGCGCACCAAGACGCTGCCGGATGTGCCGACGGTCAGCGAGTCCGGCGTGAAGGGCTACGAATACATGCCGACTCTCGCGCTGTTCGCGCCGAAGGGAACGCCGGCGGATGTGGTGGCTTATCTCAGCCGCGAGATCACCGCCTCGCTGAAGGATCCCGAGGTGATCAAGCGCCTCGATGACGCCGGGCTGGTCGCACGCTTCTCCACTGGCGCGGAGTTGCAGTCCTCGCTGCAGTCCGAAGCCAAGAAGCTCGGCCCGCTGGTCAAGAAGCTTAACATCGGCGGAAACTGAGCCGTGGTTGCGTCGCAGGCCGTAGCGCCGGAATCCGATCCGACGCTTGAACAGGCGCGCGCTCAGGTGAGCGTGGCACAGGCGTGGCTGAACGGAGCCTTCGTCGACCAGGTTGCTTATCCGGTCAGCTATAGCGGCGCGCCGATCACGTTCGCCGTCACCGGTCATCCGCCGGTGACCGCCTCGGCCGTGGTCGACGTGTTCAAGCCCGCCTTCGCCGTGCTCGAGAAGATGTCGCAAGGCAAGATCAAGGTCGAGGATCACTGGGGCGCCAGCCGGCATCGCGACCGTGACGGCGCGCTGGCGCTCAAGGACGGCCGTTCCGACATGGCGCCGATCTATTCCGGCTGGGACAGCGCCGCCTATCCGATGGCGCAGGGGCTGCAATTGCCCGGCCTGTTCCCGGATTCGGAGACCGCCACGGTGGTGTCGGAAGAACTCTGCGCCAAGTATTTCCGTGCCGATGTCGAACGGCAGGGCATCCTCATGGGCCGCATGAAGTCGTCCGGTCCATATCATCTGTTCAGCATGAAGCCGATCGGCAGCCGCGACGACTTCAAGGGCATGCGCATCGGCACCACCGAGGGCGTCGAGGCCGAAGTGATGCGCGCGCTTGGCGCCGAACCGGTCAGCCTGTCGTCGCTGGAAATGAATCCGGCGCTGTCGGAAGGCCGCATCGACGCCATGCATCTTGCCGACGGCTCGGCCGAGGTGTTCGGTATCGGCAAGACGGCGCGTTATCGCACCGCACTCGGGCTGGTGCGGCAGAATCTCGAATTCGGCCTGAGCAAGACGGCCTGGGCGGCGATGCCACCGGATTTGCAGGCCATTCTGAACGCGTGGCTGCGGGCCGAGGCGCAGGCCGAGACGCAGGTGTTCTATCGCGCCGCCGGCGCGCGGGCGCGCGACCGGTTCAAGGCCGGCGGTATGCAGTTCGGCCAGTTGCCGGCGGCCGAATATGCCCGCGTGGTCGAGGCGACGCGCACGGTGGTCGACCGCTTCGTCGCGGCGGAAGAGGCGAACGGCCGCCCGGCGCGCGACATGCTCGACGACATCGCCAGGGCGGTCGAGCGCCATCGCGGGAAAAGCGCCAATGACCTGATGCGGGAAGCGATCTTTCAGCCGGTGCAGGGCATCAACTGAGCCCCAGCGTGAGCGCCGCCAGCACGAGATAGCGTCCCACCTTGGCGATGGTGACGAGCAGCAGGAACATCGGCAGCGGTTCGCGCATGACGCCGGCCATGACCGTGAGCGGATCGCCGACAATCGGCACCCAGCTCAGCAGCAACGACCACTTGCCGTATCGTCGGTACCAGCGCTGCGCCCTGTCGAGTTGGGCACCGCGTGCCGGAAACCACGGCCGGTCGCGGAAGCGCTCGATGCCCCGGCCGAGCAGCCAGTTGATGACCGAGCCCAGCACATTGCCGACGCTCGCCACCGTCAGCAGCAGCCAGGGCGTGTAGCCGGACAGCAGCAGTCCGACCAGCACCGCTTCCGACTGCATTGGCAGAATGGTGGCGGCCGCCAGCGCGGCCAGAAACAGCCCGGCATAAACCGAGACGCTGCTCATGAATGCATCAACGGTTCAGCCACCAGAAGGCGGCATTCAGAACGCTGGCAAAGCCGACCCAGGCGGCGAGTGGCAGCAGCGCCGCCATCGCATAGCGGTCGAGCCGCGCGAAGGCGATAATGGTGGCGAGAATAAACAGGAATTGCGGCACGATGTTCAGCAGGCCCAGAAAGGGATTCTGGGCGGCGAAGAACATCCACGGCCAGGCGGCGTTGAGCGCGAGCTGGATCAAGTACAACAGCAGCGCGGTGCGGCGCAGCCGCGATGGCGGTAGTCGCAGGATGCGCCAGAGCGCGAAGGCCATCAGCAGATAGAGCGTGGTCCAGACCGGAGCGAACAGCCAGGACGGCGGGCCGAAAGATGGTTTGGTGAGGCCGCTATACCAGGCCGAATTCGGCGACGTTGCCAGTTGGCCACACACCAAGGTCGCCATCACGGCAGCGAGCGCCAGCGCGCCGAGACCGAGATCGCGGCGCCATGCCGGTGCTGGGCTCGCCGTCATGATGCGTCCGTCTTTTGAGCCAGGCTCAGCAGCATGCCGAGCGCCTGCAACACCGAGGCGCGGCGCACAGCCGCGCGGCCGATCTCGCCGTACCGCTTTTCGGCGTGGATCAGCGCACCGCCGCGCGTCGCGGCGGCAAAATGCACGAGGCCGACCGGCTTCTCGGCGCTGCCGCCGCCGGGACCGGCGACGCCGGTGATCGACACCGCAATGTCCGCCAGCGAATGCGCGATGGCGCCGCGCGCCATGGCCTCGGCGGTCTGGCGGCTGACCGCCCCGTGATCGATCAAGGTTTGCGCCGGCACGCCGAGCATCTGCTCCTTGGCCGCATTCGAATAGGTGACGAAGCCGCGATCGACCACGTCGGACGAGCCGGCGATTTCCGTCAGCGCGGCGGCGACCAGTCCGCCGGTGCAGGATTCGGCTGTGGCCGCCTTCCAGCCGCGCGCGCGGCAGGCTTCGAGCACGGCGACGGCAGCGGCCTCGATGTCGGCGCTCATAGTGCGCTCCACGGCAGGCGCACCGTCGCCGTCGCATAAGCGGCAATGCCTTCGCCGCGGCCGGTGAAGCCGAGCTTTTCGCTCGTGGTGGCCTTCACCGCAACGCGGTTGAGGCCGAGATGCGCCAGTTCGGCAATGCGCGCGCGCATGGCGTCGCGGTACGGTCCGATGCGCGGGCTCTCGCAGACGATGGTGAGGTCGAGATGGGCGATGCGGCCGCCGCGGGCGGCGACGCGCTCGACGGCGAAGGTGAAAAAGCGATCCGACGATGCGCCCTTCCATTGTGGATCGCTCGGCGGAAAGTGCGCGCCGATATCGCCGTCGGCCAGCGCGCCGAGGATGGCGTCGACCAGCGCATGCAGGCCGACGTCGGCGTCGGAATGGCCGGTGAGGGCCTTGTCGTGCGGGATGCGCACGCCGCCGACGATGACGTTGTCGCCGGGGCCGAACGCATGCACGTCGATGCCGTTGCCGGTGCGGACATCGCCCAGGGCGGCGAACTGCATCGCCTCGGAGCGCGCGAAGTCTTCCGGCGTGGTGATCTTGATGTTGCCGGTCTCGCCGGCAAACGTGCTGACCGTCATGCCGGCCCATTCGACCAGCGCGGCGTCGTCGCTGAAGTCGTCGCGTCCGGCCTCGGCGGCGCGGCGATGCGCGGCGAGGAGGCGATCAAAGGCGAAGGCCTGCGGCGTCTGCACCAGCCGCAGCACGTTCCGGTCGAGCGTCTCTCCGACGCGGCCCTGGGCGTCGACGCTCTTGATGGTGTCGGTCACCGGCAGCGCCGGGATCGCCGCGCCGGATTGCGCCGCCGCTTCGACGGCCCGCGTGATCAGCGCCGCGCTGGCGAAAGGGCGGGCGGCGTCGTGGATGAGCACGATGTCCGGTTTGCGGGGTAGCAGCGCCTCCAGCCCGGCGCGAACGGACGCTTGCCGCGTGGTGCCGCCAAATACGGGAGCAAGGGTGTCGATATTGCGCGCTGAGGCCCTGAACAGGTCGCCGTCGTCGGCATTAATCACCGGCTGGACGGCCGCCACCTGTCCGTGATCGGCGAACATGGCCAACGACCGGCGCAGTAGCGTTTCGCCGCCTATTTGACGGAATTGTTTGGGCAATTCGCCTCCGGCGCGGGTTCCCCGGCCCGCGGCGACAACCACGGCTGCAACCTCCGGCATGCTGTATTCGCTCCCTCTCTGGCCCACGGATGTAGCGCGTTATGGCCGCGGCGGGAACGTTGCAACGGGCCAGTGCCCGGTTCTTCACCATTGACGGAATTATTGCAGTGCAGCACTTGCGCTGCCTAAGGAAATGGCTAAACTCTATGCATGCTGTGAGGCAGCCTAAATGGTAGGCATACATCCTGTGCGATGCCAAAATACTGAAATTGCTAGCAGATCGCTTCGCATCGGGACCATAACGGTACCGAATAAGGTTGTCCTCGCGCCGATGTCGGGCATTACGGATGCGCCGTTCCGCCGTCTGGCCGAGCGGCTTGGTGCCGGCTTGGTGGTGTCGGAAATGACGGCCAGCGCCGCGCTGGTCGAGGGTCAGCGCGAGGCCCAGGTGCGCAGCGAGTCCAGCGGTGTGGCCATCCGCGTCGTCCAACTGGCCGGCTGCGAGGCGCACTGGATGGGCGAGGGCGCCCGTCTGGCGGAAGCGCAGGGCGCGCAGATCATCGACATCAATATGGGCTGCCCGTCCAAGCAGGTCACCAATGGCGCGTCGGGATCGGCGCTGATGCGCGATCTCGATCATGCGCTGACGTTGATCGAGGCCACCGTCGCCGCGGTCCGCGTGCCGGTGACGCTGAAGATGCGGCTCGGATGGGACCACGATAGCATCAATGCCCCGGATCTGGCGCGCCGCGCCGAGGCCGCCGGCGTGCAGATGATCACCGTGCATGGCCGCACGCGCTGCCAGTTCTACACCGGCAGCGCCGACTGGGCAGCGGTCCGTCCGGTCAAGGCGGCGGTTTCCATTCCCGTCGTCGTCAATGGCGACATCCGCAGCTTCGACGATGCGACCGAGGCCCTGGCCCGCACCGGCGCCGATGCCGTGATGGTCGGCCGCGCCGCGCAGGGCCGGCCGTGGTTTCCCGGCCAGGTGGCGCGCTTTCTTGCCACCGGCACGCGCGAGACCGCGCCGCCGCTCGCCGAACAGCTCCGGCTGATCGATACGCTCTATGACGAAATGCTCGGCCACCACGGCCTGCGTATCGGCCGCCGTCATGCCCGCAAGCATCTCGCCTGGTCGCTCGACAGCGCTGCCGCCAGCGCCGGCGCGCCGGATGACCTGCTCAAGCACCACCGTGCCCAGGTGCTGACCGCCGAAGAACCGGCGCAGGCGCGCCGCCTGCTGGCCGAAGCCTATGACGCATTTGCCTGGAGGGCCGCTGCATGAGTCGCGCCCAAGCCATCTCCGCCGACCTGAGTTCGTTCGCAGACGCCATGCTGCACGCGCTGCCGCATCCCATCCTGATGGTGTCGCCGGACGGCCGCATCGCCGACGCTAACGTCGCCGCCGAGCAGTTCTTCGAAGCCTCGATCCCGATGCTGCGCCGGCACATGTTGCGCGATCTGGTGCCGTTCGGCTCGCCGCTGCTGTCGCTGATCGAGCAGGTGCGCCAGCGCGGCGCGCCGGTCAACGAGTACAAGGTCGATCTGGCGACGCCGCGCAATCCGGGCGAGCGGCTGGTCGATCTGCATGTCGCGCCGATGGGCGAATATTCCGACCACGTCGTGGTGATGCTGCAGGAACGCACCATTGCCGACAAGATGGACCGCCAGTTGACCCATCGCGGCGCCGCCCGTTCGGTGATCGCCCTGGCCGCCATGCTGGCGCACGAGATCAAGAACCCGCTGTCGGGCATCCGCGGCGCGGCGCAACTGCTGGAGCAGGGCGCCAACGAGGAAGACCGTTCGCTGACCAAGCTGATTTGCGACGAGACCGACCGCATCGTGAAGCTGGTCGACCGCATGGAAGTGTTCGCCGACGAGCGTCCGGTCGAGCGCGAGCCGGTCAACATCCACGTCGTGCTCGATCACGTGAAGCGGCTGGCGCAGACCGGCTTTGCCCGCCACATCAGGTTTATCGAGGAATACGACCCGTCGCTGCCGCCCGTGTTCGCCAATCGCGACCAGTTGATCCAGGTGTTTCTCAATCTGGTGAAGAACGCCTGCGAGGCCATCGGCGAAAATGCGACCGATGGCGAAATCCAGTTGACCACGGCGTTCCGGCCCGGCGTGCGCCTGCAGGTGCCGGGCAGCAAGGAGCGGGTGTCGCTGCCGCTGGAATTCTGCGTCAAGGACAACGGCCCCGGCGTGCCCGAGGACCTGATGCCGCATCTGTTCGATCCGTTCGTCACCACCAAGCCGACCGGCAGCGGTCTCGGCCTGGCGCTGGTCGCCAAGATCGTCGGCGACCACGGCGGCATCATCGAATGTGAATCGCAGCCGCGGCGCACCACCTTCCGCGTATTGATGACCATTTACAGCGGCGACGAGTCCGTCTCGGATGACGCGCCGTCCATGCAGAGCTCGTGAGGACGATGATGCCAACCGGAAGCATCCTGGTTGCCGATGACGACGCTGCAATCCGCACCGTCCTCAATCAGGCATTGTCGCGCGCCGGCTATGAGGTGCGATCGACAGGTAACGCCGCAACGCTGTGGCGCTGGATCAGCCAGGGCGACGGCGATCTGGTGATCACCGACGTGGTGATGCCCGACGAAAACGCCTTCGACCTCATCCCGCGCATCCGCAAGTCGCGCCCCGACCTGCCGATTATCGTCATGAGCGCGCAGAACACTTTCATGACGGCGATCCGGGCGTCGGAGCGCGGCGCTTATGAATATCTGCCGAAGCCGTTTGATCTCAAGGAACTGATCGCCATCGTCGGCCGCGCTTTGTCCGAGCCGAAAGAGAAGCGGCTGCCGGCGGCCAAGCCGGACGAGTTCGACTCCATTCCGCTGGTCGGACGTTCGCCCGCGATGCAGGAGATCTACCGCGTGCTGGCGCGGCTGATGCAGACCGATCTGACCGTGATGATCTCCGGCGAATCCGGGACCGGCAAGGAATTGGTGGCCAAGGCTCTGCATGATTACGGCAAGCGCCGCAGCGGCACCTTTGTCGCCATCAACATGGCAGCGATCCCGCGCGACCTCATTGAATCGGAGCTGTTCGGCCACGAGAAGGGCGCCTTCACCGGCGCCAACAGCCGCAGTGCCGGCCGTTTCGAGCAGGCCGAGGGCGGCACGCTGTTCCTCGACGAAATCGGCGACATGCCGATGGAGGCGCAGACGCGGCTGTTGCGTGTGCTCCAACAGGGCGAATACACGACCGTCGGCGGCCGCACCCCGATCAAGAGCGATGTGCGGATTGTCGCCGCGACGAACAAGGACCTGCGCATCCTGATCCAGCAGGGCCTGTTCCGCGAGGATCTGTTCTTCCGCATCAACGTCGTGCCGCTGCGGTTGCCGCCGCTGCGGGAGCGCACCGAAGACGTGCCCGACCTGATCCGCCATTTCTTTGCCCAGGCCGAGCGCGAAGGCCTGCCGCCCAAACAGCTCGACACGCTCGCGGTCGACCGGCTCAAGCGCCATCGCTGGCCGGGCAATGTCCGCGAACTCGAGAACCTGGCGCGGCGACTTGCAGCGTTGTACCCGCAAGAGACCATCAGCGCGGCGGTGATCGATGCCGAGCTGTCGCATCCGGCGCTGCCGCCGGCCGGCGAGGAGCCGCGCCCGTCGGAAAATCTCAGTGCCGCTGTTGAGCGGCATCTGTCGACTTATTTTGCCGGCTTCGATGACGGCCTGCCGCCAGCTGGCCTCTATCACCGCATTCTGCGCGAGATCGAATACCCGCTGTTGTCGGCGGCACTGGCCGCGACCCGCGGCAATCAGATCCGCGCCGCCGACTTGCTCGGCGTCAACCGCAACACGCTGCGCAAGAAAATACGAGACCTCGACATCCAGGTATTCCGCGGCGGCAGCTGACGGGCCACCGCGGTAGCCTTTGACGCATGACGCCTCCGCTCGGCGGCAAACGGAGGCGCCGTCCAGGCGCAAGGCCGGACGCGGCGCGCGGCTCAGCCGGCGACCGTAATCTGCGGGTCCCAGGCGTAGTACCCTTTGAGAACCGGCTGGCCCGTTCCAGGATCGCGCGTATAGAGGGCGAACTGGACCTTGTAGTTCTCGGTTCCCTTCGTGATCACGCTCGCCTGGTAGAACCAGAACACCTCGTCGACGATCTTCGCCGGCAGCACCGAGGTGGTCGAGTTCGGGATCACGGCCGACTTGGTGAAGTTCTGGTAGTTGAAGGTGCTCATCACCTGCGTGCCGCTGTACATCGGCATGCCATACAACAGCACGGCATCCTCAAAATTGTCGGAGCCCGACGTGGCGAAGGCCCGCACCGTGTCGCCGACCAGCGCGGTGATGCTCAGGTCGCCGGTTCCTTGACCGGAATTGATCTTGGTGCCGGTCGCGACCATGTAGCCCATGTTGTGGCCGATGCCGGTGGGATTGTTCTGGTCCTTGCTCGGATTGGGGTAATTGGTCTGAACCGCATCGGTATCGATAGTGATCAGGATATTGATGGTCTTACTCATCACACGACTCCTTCGGTCTGTTGTTAGGACGCTTCCTTGAGCCTGACGGTGAGTTTGAAATCCCACCGGTAGAGGCCGGCAAAACGCGGCTGGCCTTGGTCATCGCGGTCGTAGAGCGCAAGCACCGCGTGGCACTGCTGGGTCCCGGCGCCTTCGATGGTGGCCTGCCAGAACCAGAATTCCGCCTCCGCGCAAACGTCGCCGGAGGCCAGCGGCTCTGCCGACGGAGTCACGGGGATCTGTTCAAAAGCCGCCGGTTCGAACGCACTGACAACGTCGACCGCGTCGGATCTCGTCTGCGCCAGCATGTCCGCAAGCAGCACGGCGCTTTCGAAATTGTTGGAGCCTGAGACCGCATAAATGCGCAGAAGGTCTCCAGCTTGTGCGGCAATGACAATCGCCCGCGGTAGGCGGGCCGTTATGTCGGTTGGATGAAGCTGCGCTGTCGACGTCGTGATGACGTCGGCACTCTTGGCGGCAATATGCCGGGTCGGCGCATTGGCGCTCTCGACAGCGCTGGCTTTGCCGGCGACCTGCAAGACGGCTTCGACATCCACAGCGATGCACATGTACGCCGCGCGAGCACTGCAACCGATCATGATCGCCTCGCTCCGATGCTTCCGCTCAGGTTGCGCGTCACCATGCCGCAACCATAGAGAGCTTTTAGAACGAAAACAACTATAGCGTGTCTTTGTGGCCTATCACCACCAATCCAAGTGAGCCGGATACAGGTCGTTTCTGTTCGGCAACCGCCGTCTAAAGCCGGTAAAAGGCGGGGCCAGTCCAGGCCGGAGCGAACCAAGGAGAAGACCATTATCGAAATCGGCCTCGACACTTTCGGCGACGTCACCGGCGGACCGGATGGCGCGCCGCTGCACGCCGCCGAAGTCATTCGGAATCTCGTCGACGAGGCGGTGCTGGCCGATCAGGTCGGCGTCGACTTCATCGGCGTCGGCGAGCATCACCGCGCCGACTTCGCGGTGTCGTCGCCGGAGATGGTGCTGGCCGCGATCGCCGGCCGCACCAGCC
>JALHNV010000091.1 GCA_022843325.1 Pseudolabrys sp.
GCGCGCCAGCGTCTCGACGCGCAGGCCCTCCGCCTGCGCCGCCAGCCCGAACATCAGCAGCGCATCGGGCTTGTGGCGAGCGAGGAGCTTCGGCAGCTCGCGGTCGACGGTGGCGTAGCTGGTCTCGAAGATGTGCGGCACGATCCGCACGCCGGCCAAAGCCGGATGCCGCAGCCGCGCCAGCCGTGTCACCAGCGGCCCGGTCGGATTGGACGGCGCGCCGGGAAAGGGGCCGAAGCCGGTGAGGAGGAGGGTGATGGGCATCGGGCTTTGTACATCACCCCGTCAATGTTCTCACCGCCAATCTTCGGCGCTCGCGCTCACCCGTTGTATTTGTACTTGTGTTTCATGGTCGGCCCTTCCGGATCGGGCAGGTCGTCACAGCACGGACACCCGAAGCCCGAGCCGTGATGATCGCCGCTCTTGCCGTAGAAATCGTAGTGATAGCCGAGCTTCGGGCACGGGCCGCGGTCGTCCTGCAGCTTCTCGTCGACGTGGACAATGCGTTCGCCCGCGATGCGCTCGACGACCTTGGTCATTTGTTTCAGCGTCTCGTAAACAAAGCCTTCGTTGATGCAATCAATCGCCCCCGGAAAGGCGTTGGCGCAGGTCCGCCGACGCGGCGCGGTCTCCGAGGTCACCGGTGCGATGCCATTTGTCGATGGCGCCGCTCCGGACGGGGTGGTGCCGGTCGCGGGCTTGGGCTTCGCTCCGGTCGGAGCCGAGGGGGTCTCCGGCGGCGGCCGCGTCGGGCCGGAACAGCATTCCTCGACCGAGACGAAGCCGGTGTCGCCGCGCCCGAAGAAGCCCTCGATCTCGAACTTCACCCGGCCGGCATCGACCGAGACCTTGACGGACTTGAAACCGGTGGCCCACGCATAGCCGACGGTGCCGATGCAGCAGTTGCCGGCAATGGTGCCAACCGCGGGCTGGCCGCCGGTGGGCTGCGGGAAGCATTCAAGTTCGGCGCAGGGCCCGAGATTGCCCTTGGCCTGCGTGATCAGGCAACCGGTGCAGCGGCCGCCTTCGCATACGGCGCGGACGCAGACGTCGAGCGATACCTTCGGCGTGTTGGTGAAAATATAATTGGCCAGCACGAACGTCTTGCAGTTGGTATTGGGCCGGTGGACGCCGATGGCGCCGCCGCCCGGCGTCGCAGTGGTCAGGAAAAACACGCCGCTGAAGGCTTTGCCGTCGGGGTCTATCGAATTCAGCGTGGTGACTTCTTTTTTTGTGGCAAGCTCCTTGAGCGTGATGGCCACCAGATAGTCGCCGACCGAGAGATTGAGATCGAGATTCTGTCGCAGCGTGTCGAGTGTCGCCGGGGAAAGCCGGCCGGCGATCTCGGCCGTTTCCGCGATCCGCATCACGCCCGGCGTGGCCTCGTCGATCACCGCCATCTGCCGCATCATGGCGTCGACGCTGCGATCGATGGTCGTGACGTAACCCTGGTAGGTCGCTGAAATGATCTTGATGTGGGTGCCGTAGGCGCGCTCGAAGTTTTCAACGGCGGCCGTCAGCGATTTCTGTGCGATGCCTGCTGGAAAACCTGTGACCACTGGCATGGTACGTGCCCCCTCTGTTGCCGAAGGTCCACGCAATCAGGATACCGCAACCCTCCAGTGCAGACAATTGGCGGGCGCGGCCTGCGACGGGGGCAGACGCTGCAATCAAGCGCCGAGCAAGGCCGCGATCTCTTCCACCGCCAATGTCGGCGCCAGCGTGCCGGCGGCGACGGCGGCTTCCGCCACGCGCACCTTCGCCCGCACCGCCGGGTCGCTGCGCAGCCGCGCGGTCAGGCGTTCTTCCAGCAGCGTCCACATCCACTTGACCTGCTGATCGCGCCGCCGCGCCGCGCGCTCGCCGGTAGCCTCCATCTTGTCCTTGTGATCGAGCACCGCCGCCCACAATTCGGCGATGCCCTTGCCGGTCAGCGCCGAGTAGGTGGCGACCGGCACGGTCCAGGTCGGCGAGCGCGGGCTGAGGATATGCAGCGCGCCGCGATAATCGGCGGCCGCGACATTGGCGCGCGCGATGTTGTCGCCGTCGGCCTTGTTGACGGCGATCATGTCGGCGAGTTCGACGATGCCCTTCTTGATGCCCTGCAACTCGTCGCCGGCGCCGGCCACCATCAGCACCAGGAAGAAATCGGTCATGTCGGCGACCGCGGTCTCCGACTGGCCGACGCCGACCGTCTCGACAATCAGCACGTCGTAGCCGGCCGCCTCGCACAGCAGCATGGTCTCACGCGTCTTGGCGGCGACGCCGCCGAGCGTGCCGGACGACGGCGAAGGGCGGATGAAGGCGTTCGGGTCGATGGCGAGCCGCGCCATCCGCGTCTTGTCGCCGAGGATCGAACCGCCGGTGCGGCTCGATGACGGGTCGACCGCCAGCACCGCGACCTTGTGGCCGTGTTCCGTCAGGTAGGTGCCAAGCGCATCGATGGTGGTCGATTTGCCGGCGCCCGGCGCGCCGGTGATGCCGAGCCGGACGGCATGGCCGCTCTGCGGCAGCAGCTCCTGCACCAGCAGATGCGCAGTGGCGCGGTGATCGGCGCGTTTGCTCTCGATCAGCGTGATGGCGCGGGCGAGGCTGGCGCGGTCGCCGGCGCGGATGCCGGCGGCGAGGGTGGATGAGTTTTCCCGGCGCGTTGTCATCGCGCTCACCGGGGCAGAACCACGACGCCGTGCCGCTCGGCCGCGGCGCGCATGGCGCGGTCCAACGTCGCGAGCCGCGCCCCATTATCCAGTGCGGTCTGGACATACATCGCGTCGTACGCCGTCAACGCGTTGGCGTCGGCAAATTTGGCGAGCGCGCCGATCGCATCGACCGACAGCGGAGGGTCGATCGTCACGTGAAACTTCATCAGTAAACTGATGATGGCATCGACATCGCCGGTCGACATGCGGCCGCGGCGGATATTCATGTGCAGTGCGTTGGCTATCTCGACCGGCCAGTGACTGGGCACCCGAACCGGGTGTGCATCCAGCATGTCGTAAAGATCGTCGCTGATGCCCGGATGAACCTCGCTGAGGATACGGGCAACCATGAGGGACGCATCGACGACGATCAATGACGGCCCTCGTTAATCCAGGATTTGATCTCTTCGGGTGTGGCCCGGATGTTCAATTCCTTGGCGATCTTGCGCAGGCCCGCAACAGCC
The DNA here is from genome assembly GCA_022843325.1 of Pseudolabrys sp. Lineage (GTDB taxonomy): Bacteria > Pseudomonadota > Alphaproteobacteria > Rhizobiales > Xanthobacteraceae > Pseudolabrys. The sequence continues at coordinate 3,164 of JALHNV010000091.1, forward strand.
TCGCGACGCTGCGCGATTTGTTCGGCGGTCAACTCCGTATGCGCACCGACGAGTCGCGCCACGGGTTTGCCGTGCCGCGTGATGGTGACTGAGCCGCCCTTTTCGACCTCTTCAACCAAGGCCGAAAGGTTGGTCTTCGCCTCGAACATGCCGACGTGTTTCATGGGCTGAATATAGCGCTCCCACGGCCAAATTCTAGCTAGATTTAGCGTTATCTAGCTAGAATTCAGGTGGCTCCGCCGTCCGCCCGGCAGATCAGTCGTTCTTCTCGTCGCCCGCTGGCCGGTCGCCGCCGAACAGCGCGGCGCCTTCCGGGGATAGATCGTCCCTGAACGTCCGCCACGGCACAAAGGCGGCGTAGGGCCCTTCGGCATAGGAGCCGACGGCATACGGGGGAAAATAGAAGACGATGCCCGCGCTGCGGCCCGGCTCGATCGATGGCACCAGCGCCACCGCGCCCATCTTCAGCAGGTCCGGCTCCACGCTTGCGAGTCCCTCGTCCTTGTCAGGATTGACGGTCTCGCCGATGCGCGCCTTTTTCTCGACGGCGAGGGTGGCGCGAATGGCCTTGGCGATCCGGGTCAGCGTCGGACCGCGGGGCGTGGTTTCCTTGAACAGCGGCCGGATGCTGACGCGCCTTTGCGCCTCGGCGTCCCACATGATCGTATTGACGTCGCTGTTGGGGTGCGCGCCGAGCGTATTGTAGTAGTCGTTGCGCACGACGCTGACATAGCGGCCGATCGACGAGCGCTGCTGATAGCTGCGCTCGAAGGCGTAACGCCGGCCGTCGACGAAGATGTCGGGCGTATCCTTGCGGTCGGCGTCGGCGGTCGCGCGCCATTTGTCGGCTTCGCGGCGGCCTTCGGCCAGCAGGTTGTCGTAGAGGCCCGGATAGGCCTTCAGTTCACTGCCGACGGTGACGCTCACGTCGATCGACCGGGACTTGAACGCGATGGCGGGTTTGTCTGCGGCCGATGCTACGCTCAAAGGGGCCAGCAGTGCGGCGGTGAGAAGGGTGACCGCGAACGGTGTCACTCCGCCGCTTCCTGGTCGTGGCCGAGCCGGTGGTGCAGCGACCTCAGCAGCTTCTCCGCCGCCTCCGAAATCACCGTGCCGGGCGGGAAGATGGCCTCGGCGCCAGCCTTCTTCAGGGCGTCGTAATCCTGCGGCGGCACCACGCCGCCGACCACGATCATGATGTCCTCGCGGCCTTGCGCGGCGAGCTGCTTTTTCAGTTCGGGCACCAGCGTCAGATGCGCGGCGGCCAGCGACGACACGCCGAGGATATGCACGTCGTTTTCCACCGCCTGACGCGCGGCTTCTTCCGGTGTGGCAAACAGCGGCCCGATATCGACGTCGAAGCCGAGATCGGCGAAGGCCGAGGCGATCACCTTCTGGCCGCGGTCGTGGCCGTCCTGACCGATCTTGGCGACCAGCAGACGCGGCCGGCGGCCTTCCGCGGCCTCGAAGGCTTCGACCGCCACGCGTACGCGTTCGACGGCTTTGGTCATGCCAACCTCCCGCTTGTAGACGCCGGTGATGGCTTTGATTTCCGCACGATGCCGGCCGAACACCTTTTCCAGCGCCATCGAAATCTCGCCGACGGTCGCCTTGGCGCGGGCGGCGTCGACCGCCAGCGCCAGCAGATTGCCGTTGCCGGTGGCCGCGCGGGTGAGGGCGTCCAGTGCCTCCTGCAACGCGGCCGGGTCGCGCTCGGCGCGCAGCCGCTTCAGCTTGTCGAGCTGCATGGCGCGCACGGCGGTGTTGTCGACCTTCAGCACGTCGATCGGCGCCTCATCGGTCGGCTGGTATTTGTTGACGCCGATCACCGACTGAATGCCGGCGTCGATGCGCGCCTGCGTCTTGGCGGCGGCTTCCTCGATCCGCAGTTTCGGAATGCCGGCCTCGATGGCCTTGGTCATGCCGCCGAGCGCCTCGACTTCCTCGATATGCGCCCAAGCCTTGGCGGCGAGGTCGTAAGTCAGCCGTTCGACGTAATAAGAGCCGCCCCACGGATCGACGATGCGGGTGGCGCCGGCTTCCTGCTGCAGCACAATCTGGGTGTTGCGGGCGATGCGGGCGGAGAAATCGGTCGGCAGCGCCAGCGCCTCGTCGAGCGCATTGGTGTGCAGCGACTGGGTCTGGCCCTGCGTCGCCGCCATCGCCTCGATCATGGTGCGCGAGACGTTGTTGAACACGTCCTGCGCCGCCAGCGACCAGCCCGAGGTCTGGCAATGCGTGCGCAGGCTGAGCGAGCGGGCGTCCTGCGGATTGAACGGCTTCATCAGCTTTGCCCAGATCATGCGCGCGGCGCGCATCTTGGCGATCTCCATGAAGTAGTTCATGCCGATCGCCCAGAAGAACGACACACGCGGCGCGAACTGGTCGATGGTCAGGCCGGCTTTCAGCCCGGCGCGCACATACTCGACGCCGTCGGCGAGCGTATAGGCGAGTTCGAGATCCTGCGTCGCGCCGGCTTCCTGCATGTGATAGCCGGACACCGAGATCGAATTGAATTTCGGCATCTCGGCCGAGGTATAGGCGAATATGTCCGAGATGATGCGCAACGATGGCGTCGGCGGGTAGATGTAGGTGTTGCGCACCATGAATTCTTTGAGGATGTCGTTCTGGATCGTGCCCGACAGCTTGTCATGCGGCACGCCCTGTTCCTCGCCGGCGACGATGTAGAGCGCCAGCACCGGCAGCACCGCGCCGTTCATGGTCATCGACACGCTCATCTGATCGAGCGGGATACCGGAGAACAGCGTGCGCATGTCGTAGATGGAATCGATTGCCACGCCGGCCATGCCGACGTCGCCGGCGACGCGCGGATGGTCGCTGTCATAGCCGCGGTGGGTGGCCAGATCGAAGGCGATGGAGAGGCCTTTCTGGCCGGCGGCGAGGTTGCGCCGGTAGAAGGCGTTGCTGTCCTCGGCGGTCGAGAAGCCGGCATATTGCCGGATGGTCCAGGGCTGCGCCGCGTACATCGCCGGGTAAGGGCCGCGCAGGAAGGGCGCCTTGCCGGGATAGGTGTCGAGAAAATCGAGGCCGGCGATATCGGCGCCGGTGAAGACCGGCTTCACCGGGATCGACTCCGGCGTCATCCAGGGCGCGGCCGTGTCGGCGCCGGCCGGAATGGCCGTGTCGGCGAAGTCGACGCTGGCGAAATTCGGGATCTGGCTCATGGTGCCCCCAATCTATCATGGGCCGCCCGCAAGGTCGCCAGCACATCGCAGCCGGCATAGGCGAAGGAACTCACGCCGGCCTCTTTCAAGGCCGCTTCCAGGTCGCCCGGCCGGCCGGCCAGATGCACGATGGCGCCGGCATCCGTCAGCGCCTTGGCCGCGCCGGCGGCCTCGGTGGCGTAGACCTTGTCGGAGGAACACAGGCAGGCCAGCCTGGCGCCTGAGGCCTTGTACGCTGCCAGCAACTCGGCCTGGTCCTTGAAGCCGTCATTGCTGACCGCCTCGATGCCGCCGGCCTCGTAAAAGCTTTTGGCAAACATCGCCCGCGCGGTGAAATCCGGCAACCGGCCGAGATTGGCGAGAAACACCTTGGGCCGCGATCCGGCCTTGCGCGCGAGGTCGTCCGATTTGTCGCGCAGCGCCTCGAACGGTTCGGCCAGCCGCATCAGCGGCAGGGCGTCGACGGTGATCGCGGCGGCGAGCGGCGCGACTTTGACGCGCGGTACGCCGAGCACTTTCACGTCGCTTTCGCCGAGATGGGGGAATTCGCTGGCGCCGGTCAGCGGGTCCTTGCGGCGCGCCACGTTGACCTCGCGCGCCTTGCGCGTCTCCGCGACCTTTTTCTGGATGAGCCCCTGTTCGATGGCGGCGGCCGCGCCGCCGGTTTTCTCGATGTCCTGGAACAACGCCCAGGCGGTCTGCGCCAGTTGCGTCGTCAGCGTCTCGATGCCACCAGCGCCCGCGGCCGGATCGGCGACGCGGTAGAGGTTCGACTCTTCGAGCAGGATGAGTTGCTGGTTGCGCGCGGCACGGCGGGCGAAAGCATCGGGCAGGCCGCGCGCCGCGGTGAAGGGAAGAACGGATACCGCATCCGCGCCGCCGAGGCCGGCGGCGGTGACGGCAATCGTCGTGCGCAACATGTTTACGTAAGGGTCGCGCTGCGTCATCATGCGCCACGCGGTTTCGGCGGACACGAAAGTCGGCTTCGGCGTCAGGCCGCTCGCTTCCTCGACGCGCGCCCACAGTTTCCGCAAGGCGCGGAATTTGGCGATGGTCATGAACTCGTCGGCGTCGGCCGCGAGCCGGAAGAAAACAAGCCTGCGCGCCTGATCGAGCGGCACGCCCGCGTCGGCGAACATCCGCCAGTAGGTCACGGCATTGCCCAGAACGAACGCCAGTTCCTGGGCTTCCGAACCGCCGGCGGCATGAACGGCGCGGCCGTCGGCCACCGCGAAGGGCCCTGCGAAGCCCTGGCCGGCGAGGTCGGCTGAAAAGCCTGCGAGCAGCTTTGCCGTCTCGGCCCACGGCCGCGGCGCCGTGCCGTTGCGCGCCATCAGGCCGAGCGGGTCGTGCGCGAAACGGATCTGGGTCTTGGCCGCGTCGATGCCGCGCGCTTTCACGGCCTTGGCAAGGTTGAGGCCGGCTTCCTTCTCCTGCGCGCTGAAATCGGTTTCGATCGCGACGGCGTCGAGCCAGACATTATCGAGGGCGCGGGCGATGGTTTGTTCGGAGCCGACCAGCCCATAGCCGTTGGCGCCGATCGAGCCGGCGAACACCAGCGACAGACCGGTCGCGCCGTTTTCGAGGTCGATGAGCGCCTGCTTGTTCGCTTCGGCGGGATCGGGATGGTCGACGCGCTGCATCAGCGCCCATGCCGCGCCCGGCGTGCGGCCGGCGACGGGCTTGGCGCCCGTGGCGGGCGGATACAGCGGCTCGATGCGCAGCCCGTCATAAGTCTGGCTGACCAGCTTCTTGTCGAACGACGCGCCCTTGAGCGCGGCATCGACCAGTTTGCGCCATTCCGCCTCGGTCGTCGGCGGAAATTCGGCAGCGAGGACAAGTGGTTCTGTCATCGGCGGAAAATGCCATAAGCGCGGTCAAACCGGTAGTCCTCGGAATGCAAGCCGCGTGCCCTCAAAGTATTGGCTCCAGCCGCTCGATGCCGGACGCCTCGAGCCCGGCCAGTGCGTCGATTACCTTGCGGCCGGCGATGACGCGGTCCGGTGCGATCTCGGCCAGCGGCACCAGCACGAAGGCGCGCTCGAACAAATACGGATGCGGCAAAGTCAGCCCCAGTTCGTCGATCTCAATGTCGTCATAGGCGAGGATATCGATGTCGGCGGTGCGCGGGCCCCAGCGCTTCTCATGGGCACGGTCGCGGCCGAGGCTCAACTCGACGCTTTGGGCGCGCATCAGCAGATCGCGCGGCCGGAGAGCGGTATCGACGGCAATGCAGAGATTTACAAACGGCGCCTGGTATTTGAGACCCCAGGGTGGCGTCAGATAGTCGGACGAGCGCGCCGTCAGCCGGACCGCAATGCCGTCGCAGAACAGCGCCACCGCGCGGTCGAGAATGGCCCGGCTGTTGCCGACATTGCCCCCCAGCGCCAGCAACGCTTCGCTCATGACGCGGTGTCGGCCCGTGTGCGCCGCAATGTGACGCCGACATCGCTGAAGGTTGCCGCGATCGGCGCATGCGGCTTGTGGATGGTCACCGACACCGCTTGCACCCGCGTGAAAGTCGCCAGGATCGCATCCGCCACTTTTCCCGCAACGGCCTCGATCAGGCGGAAGCGCTCGCCGCAGAAGGCATCGCGCGCGCATTCGGCGACCTTGTCGTAGGACACCGTGTCGGCAACCTTGTCCGACCGCGCCGCGTCGGACAGGTCGATGGCAAGGTCGAGATCGATGCTGAAGGTCTGGCCGACCTTGGCCTCATGCGGCATCACGCCGTGATAGGCGTGCAGCGCCAGCCCCGAGATGAAAATGCGGTCGCTCATGGTCACGGGCCTTTGGCGCGGTCGATGGCGGCGCTCACCCGCAGCGCCTGGACGGTGTCTCTGACGTCGTGCACGCGCACGATCGCCGCGCCATTGTCTACCGCCTTGAGATGGCTGGCAATCGACCCGCCGACACGCTCCGAGGGCGCTGCCGGCATGACCGTGTTGATAAAGCGTTTGCGCGAGGCGCCGACCAGCAGCGGCAGCCCAAACTGCTGGAGTTCGCCCAGCCTGGCCAGGCAGACGATGCTCTGTTCCGGCGTCTTGCCGAAGCCGATGCCGGGATCGAGCACGAGCTTGCTGCGGGCAATGCCGGCTGCGGCGGCAATCTCCAGCGTGCGCGCAAAGAAGGCGACCATATCCGCGACGATGTCGATGCTGGCGTCGGCGCTGTCGCGGTTGTGCATGACGACCACCGGGCAGCCGTGCGCCGCCGCCAGCCCCGCCATGCCGGGGTCGCGTTGCAGGCCCCAGACGTCATTGATCATGGCGGCGCCCTGACCGAGCGCCCAGGCCGCCGTACTGGCCTTGAGCGTATCGATCGAGACCGGCAGCCCGAGCTTGACCACCGCCGGCAGCACCGGCGCCAGCCGGGCGATCTCGTCATCGGCATTGACCGGCTGCGCGCCACCATAGGGCCGCGTCGACTCCGCGCCGATATCAAGGATGTCCGCGCCTTGCTCGGCCATTGCGGCGGCATGCGCAATTGCCACCGCAGGATCGATGAACTGACCGCCGTCGGAGAACGAATCCGGTGTGACGTTGAGAATGCCCATGACCAGAGGCCGGCCAAGCATCAGCAACCGGGCGAGGGTGCCCGGCGTGGTCGCCGGTGTATCGGTGATGGTGCGGGCATGCGCCATGCCGGTCGCTTTGCGCGGTCGGGCCGAGGCTGTCAAGCCGACGCGAACGGACGCAAGTTCAGTACGAAATCTTGATCGGCAGCTTCTTGGCGTCTTCGATCCAGCGGCCGACGACTTTTTCGGATGGCAGCAGTCGCACTTTTTTCAGCTTCTTGTTGGCGGCCGCCATCGCCTCCGCCAGTTTGGCGGGATTCCGGTACTTGAGTTCCTTGACGGTGCAGACGCCGGCGGCCAGCAGCAACTCGGCATATTCCTTGCTGACGCCACGGATGCGCCGGCGGTCGCAGCCGTTTGCCCAGCACAGCCATTGCTGCTCTTTGATCTCTGTTCTGAGGGCCAGGTCCTTGCGCCCTTTCAGGGTGCGCGCGGCCTCAAGCAGTCGTTCAGTCGAACGGATTCCCACCGACTTCAGGATCGTGGCGACTTCGCCATCGATGCCATCGATATCGGTGATGGGATAAGACATCCACGCCCCCTCAAACCCGCTACGCTCGCAAACGCGGTCGGCAAAATCCCTAAATGAACTGACTCAGACCCGGAATAGCGCCGACGATCTCGCCGATGGCGTCCTCGCCGGCTTTTTCTCGGACAAAGGCGATGGTTTCGCGGGTCACACCCTGGACCTCTGCCATGCTGAGGCCCGCCGCCATCATCTTGGTTCCCGCGCCCATGATGCCGCCCATGCCAAAGCCGCCGGCTCCCCCGGCGTCCTCGGCCTGTTGCGCTTTCAGCAGAGCGTCCGCTCCGGGAAGGCGATCGATCAGCGCCTGCACCTTGTCGGGAGGGCCTTCCTTGCTGAGGAAGTCGAGAATGATGCCAACGGATTTTTCCGCGGCGGTTCGATCGACGCCGACATTGGCGACGAGACGCGCGACCAATTCGTCCATGGATCCCCTCGCAGCTCCGCACTGACAGGCGGGTTGGGTTGATATTGTACGGCACCGCCGACGATGACAAGCGCGTTACGTTGGCATGCCAATTGTTTTTCGCATGCCCGCTTTCATTCTCATGTTATCCTGTCAAGCGAAATGACGCGCGCCGGCTCCGGAATGGACGCGTTGCGGCGCCGCATTACGCCCGCCGGATACAGCTAAAGTTGAATATTGAAACCGGCGGTCGTTATTGACATGCCGGAGCGGTGGCTTCGATTTCGGGCTGCCTTTGCGAGCACGGCGTCGGACGCAGCGAGAGATTTTTGCCGAAATTCACAATCGCGGACTGGCGTGCTTAAAAAGCCGTTGAGCGCGCCTGTCAAACTCTAGCGAGCGGTGACGGCTTTCCAGCTGCTGCCGGCATTGCTAGGTTGGCTGTCCCATCCAAACGGCCTCTCAAGAGCGGCCCCGACCATGCGAGAGCCTCCCATGAGCACACTCGACGCGGTGCTGAACCGCATCGACCAGGACATCGACCAGAGCGTCGAGCGGCTGTTTGCGCTGCTCCGCATTGCCTCGGTGTCGACCGATCCCGCATTCAAGCAGCAATGCCGCGACGCGGCCGAGCATGTGGCGGCCGATCTCCGGTCGATCGGCTTTGAGGCCGATGTGCGCCCGACCGAGGGACATCCGGTGGTGGTCGGCAAATCCAATGGGAGTTCGGCCAACGGCGTGCCGGGCCCCCATGTGCTGTTTTACGGCCATTACGATGTGCAACCCGTCGATCCGCTGAACCTCTGGAAGACGCCGCCCTTTGAGCCGCGCATCGAGACGCTGCCGGACGGCCGCAAGATCATCGTCGCGCGGGGCGCCTGCGATGACAAAGGTCAGGCCATGACCTTTATTGAGGCCTGCCGCGCCTTCAAGGCGGTCACCGGCAAGCTGCCGCTGCCGATCACCACCATGATCGAAGGCGAGGAGGAATGCGGCTCGAAGAACCTGTTCTCGTTCGTGCGCGACAATGCCGACGAGTTCAAGCTGGACCTGGCATTGGTCTGCGATACCGCGATGTGGGACCAGAAGACGCCGGCCGTGACAACGTCGCTGCGCGGGCTGGTCTATGAAGATGTGAAGATCACCTGCGCCGACCGCGATCTGCACTCCGGCGTGTTTGGCGGCGCGGCGCAGAACCCGATCCGGCTGCTCGCCAAAATCCTCGGCGCGATGTGGGACGATGACGGCCGCGTCACCATTCCGGGCTTCTATGACGGCGTGAAGGACCTGCCGGCCGACATCAAGGCCGATCTGAAGGCGCTCGACCTCACGCCGGAGAAGTTCCTCGGTCCGATCGGTCTCAAGACCTCGGCCGGCGAAAAGGACCGCATGCTGATCGAACAGGTGACGACGCGCCCGACCGCCGAGATCAACGGCATCATCGGCGGCTACACCGGCGAGGGCGCCAAGACCGTCATCCCGGGCGAGGCGTCGGCCAAGGTGTCGTTCCGCCTTGTCGGCGACCAGGACCCGCAGAAAATCCGCGACAACTTCCGCGCCTTTGTGCGGGAGCGCCTGCCTGCGGACTGCAAGGTCGAATTCGGCAATTTCGGTCTGGCGGCGGCGCTGCAACTCTCGTTCGACAATCCGGCACTCAACAAGGCGCGCACCGTGCTCGGCGAGGAGTGGGGCAAGAAGGCGGTGGCGGTCGGCGCCGGCGGCTCGATCCCGATCGTCGCCGACTTCAAGAATGTGCTCGGGATGGATTCGCTGCTGGTCGGCTTCGCGCTCGACGACGACCGGGTGCATTCGCCGAACGAGAAGTTCGACCTGACCTGCTTCCACAAGGGCATCCGCTCCTGGGCGCGCATCCTGCACGCGCTGGCGGAGTAGGTGCCGGCTACTTCTTCAGCCGATACCCGGTCTTGAAGATCCACCAGACCGCGCCAAGACAGACGGCGAGGAAAAACAGCGTCATGCCGAAGCTGATGACCGGGCTGACATCGGCCACCTCGAAAAAGCTCCAGCGGAAGCCGCTGACCAGATAGACCACCGGGTTGAACAGCGTGACGGTTTGCCAGAACGGCGGCAGCACGCTGGTGGAATAGAACGTGCCGCCGAGGAAGGTCAGTGGCGTGATCACCAGCAGCGGCACGATCTGAAGGCTCTCGAAGCCGTCGGCCCAGATGCCGATGATGAAGCCGAGCAGGCTGAAGGTGATGGCGGTCAGCACCAGGAAGGCCAGCATCCAGAACGGATGGGCGATGGTCAAAGGCACGAACAGGAACGACGTGCCCAGCACGATCAGGCCGAGCACGATCGATTTGGTCGCGGCCGCGCCGACATAGCCGATGGCGATTTCCAGTCCCGAGACCGGCGCCGACAGGATTTCGTAAATGGTACCGGTGAAGCGCGGGAAATAGATACCGAACGAAGCGTTCATCGTGCTCTGCGTCAGCAGCATCAGCATGATCAGGCCAGGCACGATGAAGGCGCCATAGTCGATGCCGTCGATCTCGGTGATGCGCGAGCCGATGGCGGCGCCGAACACGACGAAGTAAAGCGACGTCGACAGCACCGGCGAGACGATGCTCTGCCCGATGGTGCGAAAAGTGCGGGCCATTTCAAACCGGTAGATGGCCCAGATGGCGTGCAGATTCATGACGGGCTTCCCGGGCGGTCGGTGACCAGTCCGACGAATATCTGCTCTAGCGAACTCTGGGTGGTCTGCAGATCACGGAACCGGATGCCGGCGGTGTTCAGCGCAGCGAGCAGGGCGGTAACGCCGGTACGCTCGGCCTGCGTGTCATAGGTAAAGACCAGTTCCTTGCCGTCGGCGACAAGGGCCAGATTATGCGCGGACAGTTCGGCCGGCACGGCCGCCAGCGGCTTCTGCAAATGCAGGATCAGCCGCTTCTTGCCGAGCTTGCGCATCAGTTCGGCTTTTTCCTCGACCAGGATGATCTCGCCTTTGCTGATGACGCCGACGCGGTCGGCCATGTCCTCGGCTTCTTCGATGTAATGCGTCGTCAGGATGATGGTCACGCCCGAGGCGCGCAGATCGCGCACCACCTGCCACATGTCCTTGCGCAGTTCGACGTCAACGCCGGCGGTCGGTTCGTCGAGGAACAGGATCTGCGGCTCGTGCGACAGCGCCTTGGCGATCAGCACGCGGCGTTTCATGCCGCCCGACAGCGTCATGATCTTGCTGTCCTTCTTGTCCCACAGCGACAGCGACCTGAGCACCTTCTCGATGTGCGCCGGGTTGCGCGGCTTGCCAAACAGGCCGCGGCTGAAGGTGACGGTATCCCAAACGGTCTCGAAGGCGTCGGTGGTCAGTTCCTGCGGCACCAGCCCGATCATCGTGCGCGCGGCGCGAAAGTCCGTGACAATGTCGTGGCCGTCGACGGTCACCGTGCCTTTGGACGGCGTCAGGAGTCCGCAGACGATGCCGATCAGCGTGGTTTTCCCCGCGCCGTTCGGGCCGAGCAGCGCAAAGATCTCGCCGCGGCGGATATCCAGATTGACGGCCTTCAGCGCCTGGAAGCCGGACGCATAGGTCTTCGACAGGTTGTTGATGGAAATGATCGATTGCATGAATGGGTCGCGGACGGGTGGCGGGGTGCGTCAGCGCATATAGGCGGCGGTGGCGGGCCGCACCACCCCTGCTTTGTACCTAACGCACCAGGCCGTTGAGGTCGTTCAGAACCTGTTTCGGTGGGAAATCGAGGTACTCGTCCGGCATTTTGCTGCGGTTGACCCACAGGCCTGTGAAGCCGACCGAGACTGCCGCCATCACGTCCCAGCGGTTCGACGAGACAAAGGTAACATCGCCGGGCGCGCAGCGATAATGGTCGGTAACCAGGCGGTAGACTTCGGGGCGTGGCTTGAACATTTTCAGCACGTCCACCGACAGGACGGCATCGAGATCGGAGCCGAGGCCGGCATTGTTGACCGCTCCGGTGAGCATGTCGGGCGAGCCGTTGGACAGAATGCCGGTCATGTGTCCGCCGGCCTTCAGGCCGCGCAGCGCGGCGCGCGCGTCCGGGAACGCATCGAGCTTGAAATAGGCATCGAGCAGTCTCGGCTTCAGCGCCGCCGGGACCGACGGGACGCGGGCAAGGGCGAAATCCAGCGCGCGAGCGGTGAGCGTCCAGAAGTCGGTGTAATGGCCCGACAGCGTCAGCGTCCAGGTGTATTCCAGCTGCTTGGTGCGCCAGATGTCCGAGAGGCGGTCGGCGTCGGGACCGGCCTCATGGCGGTGCCGGGCAATGGCAGCGTGCACGTCGAACAGCGTGCCATAAGCGTCGAAGACAAAGATCGAGGACATCAAGTTGCTCCCGGCGAGAAGCTATGCTTTCAAGGCGGCGCCGAAGGGGCACAAGAAAAACAGAAATACGGGACAGGAAATGGCGCCGGGACAGAGCCTACCGAAGACGTGGTCGTTTTACAAAGGCGACTGGCATGAGGGCAATATCCCGATCATGGGTGTGCACTCGCATGCCGCGTTCATGTCGTCTTCGGTGTTCGACGGCGCCCGCACCTTCGAGGGCGTTACGCCAGATCTCGATCTCCACTGCGCGCGCGTGAATGTCTCGGCCACCGCCATGGGGTTGAAGCCCGTGGTGACGCCGGAGACCTGGGCCGGGCTGGCGCGCGACGGCATCAAGCGCTTCGGCAAGGACGCCGCGCTCTACATCCGGCCGATGTACTGGGCCGAGAGCAGCGGCAAGCTGATGATCGCGCC
>JALHNV010000092.1 GCA_022843325.1 Pseudolabrys sp.
CCAAAGCCTTGCAGCGGCTGCGTGAGGAACAGATGCCAGGCCGCTTGCCACAGTGAGAGCCTCAGACCAACCGAGGTGTCCCGGTTTCCACCGTCGAAATAGCTTTTGATATCGTTGATGGCCGCATCTACGCGCAGATGCACGGAATCGATCAGTAAATACGCGAGGAGACAGCCAACGGCAAAGGTCGCGAAACTCGCCAGCAGAAGTCGGATATCGCGTAGACGCACGATGGCAACGAGCCAGATCGCAAACAATACGGGCAAGGCGACCCAGGCCGATCGCGATCCTGATCCGATTGACATGCCCAACCCGACGACAAAGGCGGACAATTTCAGGGCGATCGCCGCCGGCCCGTCCTTTTGGGTCGCGTTGATCATGAACAGCGAAAGAAAGCCGAGCAGCAGGCAATACTGTCCGAAGGTCAGAGGATCGACGAAGTAGGTTGCCCACCGGTTTCCCCAAGCCTCAAGGGGCAGGGGGTTAAGCCATAACGCAGGTGCGCAGATCAGGACCGACAAAGGGCAGGTCCATTGAAAAATACGGATGAAGTCGACTCGGCGGACCGTGAGAAGCAGCAAGATGAGGATCCCCGCCAGCGGACGAAGAGGGCCGTCATAGGCAGGGGGGCGAATATCAAATCGGAGTATTTGTCCGGCGAGGATGGCGACGAAGGCTGAGCTCAGTGCTATGCTCAGCCACACAATGCGCTTGTCCTTCAACATGGCGCGGTAGGCGTTCGGATTATTGATCAGGTCGTAAATGGCGAGCAGAAACAGAACCAGTACCGCAGCGTTGATCCAGCTTTTAACTGTCAAGAAAAAGAGCGGTGCTATGCCGATAACAATCGAAGCAATAAAACCGGCTCGGTCCTCTGCCGAATAAAACTGACTCTTAAGCTGACGAGACGCGAGAAATCGCGATTTGAAACTCATGGCCTACCGTTCTGTTCTTGTCATTTGTCCAGGCGACGCGGTTACCGCGGGTCCGGAAGCGCTGCATCAATTGGTCGCAGAACTCAATAGTTTGGGCAAGTCAGCCGCCATTGTTTATCATCCGTTCGATCGGCAGTTTGCCGTGCCCGAACCCTACCGGAAATACAATATTCCCGTCGGTCGCTATGCGGATGAGGCTGACACGCTCATTATATTTCCGGAGATATTCCCCACTCTCGCTCTGCGGGTCCGTCATGCCCAGGCCGCCATTTGGTGGATGTCGGTGAACAATTATACGTGCGTGCGCTACGAGAGCGTCGTGCGTGACAAGATCCGCTACGCTCGAAACCTTCTGATGGGGCGCCGGCCGTGGCGCGGCATGGCGGCGCTGCGCAGTCTGAAACATTTCGCGCAAAGCCACTACGCCGAATTATTCCTGGCGCAGTACGGTATCAAGGCTGCTCCTCTTTCGGACCCGATACCGGTTTACCTCGAACCGGATTATCTGGAGGCACTGGCGCAGCGTCCGCCGACGGCTCGCCAGGACATTATCCTTTACAATCCCACCAAGGGCGCAAAGGTCACGGCGCGGCTGCGCGACGCATTTCCTCAGTGGCTGTTTCGGCCGCTTCGCGGGCTCGATCGCGCGAACTTGGCGAAGGCCTTCCTTGAGGCCAAGGTATATATCGATTTCGGCCATCATCCGGGGAAAGATCGGCTGCCACGCGAGGCGGCCATTCATGGTTGCTGCGTGATTACGGGCCGTTATGGATCGGCCGCCAACCCGGTCGATATACCCATTCCCGAGCGTTACAAGTGCGACACGCGCGCTTCCGATTTCGTCGACCGGTTTGAGGTATTGGTCACCGATATTCTTAGGAATTTCGAAGCGTGCTGCCAGGAATTCGAAGGGTATAGAGACGTCATTCGACGGGAACCTGAGACATATCGCAATCAGGTCAGAGCGCTTGTCGGCGAGGTTGCGCGCATAGGCCCTTCAGCGGGATAACCACCAACGGCGTCGTCATCGCGCGCCGCTAGCGCGGCGTGTCCGGCATCATTTCCAACAACGCGTCGACGCAGGCGTCGGCGAAGGCCGGGTCGTTGATGTGGTGCGGCAGTTCGATGACCGTGTCGTCGCTGACGTGGTGCCGCAATGCCTCAAGCCAGGCGCGGTCGGTGTCCGGTTGCGTCCAGGGGCCGGTCTCCCGCCCGGCAAGGTCATGGGCGTTGCGGCCGGCCAATTGGCTCCAGCCGCCGGTAGGCACCAGCACGCGCACGGGACCCTTGGCCGCGGCCAGCCGCTCGCCCATCAGATGGCCGAGCGCGGCGCATTCCGCGGCGTTGGTGCGCATCAGCAGGATCTCGACGTTGTACTGAAGGAATTCGCGGTCGCTGTAGCGCTTGGGCACGTCGCCGACCCACCAGTTGGTGAAGTCGAGACAGCCCGGCACGACGGCCTGCGGAATGCCTGCTGCGCCGGCCGCGGTCAGCCGCGTATCCCCCGCGCTATAGACGCCGCCGGTCAGGCTGTCGGTGAGTTCCGACGTTGTCAGGTCGATCACGCCGGCCAGCTCGCCGCGCGCCGCCAGCGACTCCAGGGCGCGCCCACCCGGCCCCGAGGCGTGGAAATGGATCACCTCGAAGCCGTCCTGCTCCAGCCGCGCGGTGATGCGGTCGACCGCCGGCTGGGTGTTGCCGAACGACGAGACGCCAATCAGCGGCGTCGGCGAAACCGTCTCCGGATGATGCCGCCGCGCCCGATAGGCTGTCGCCATACCGGCTACGGCAGCGGCGGCGTTGGCGATGGCAGTCCGGGTGACGCGGTTGAGCGAGATGTCGCCAATCGTTGGAAACATCGCGATGTCGCTTTCGGCCACATACCACTGCACGGCTGCGGTCGCCGCCACCGGCGTCACCATGGCCTTGGGCAGGCCGACGGCGAGCTGCCGCATCACCGCGCAGAAGATGGTCGAGCCGTTGGCGCCGCCGAGACCGACAATGCCGTCGATTTTGCCCGCGTTCACTTCGGCGCCGACAAGCGCCATGCCGCCCCTGATCATGGTCTGCGCGGCGTCGGCGCGCGACAGCTTCGCCAGCGCCTCCCAGGCGATGCCGGTGGCCTGCGCGACGGTACCGGCGCCGATGTCCGCGAAGTCATGGCCATGCGGCCGCAGCGACAGATCGACCAGCCACGGCACCGCGCCGGCATCGCGCAGCGCATCGCACAGGAAGCGCACCGACTCATGCTTGCTGTCGAGCGTGGCGAGGACGGCGACGGTCGGCGCGTCCGCCATCTAGCGCGTCTCCGGCAGCCTGACCGCCTTGAAAGCGCGGGTCGCGGCGGTCACCGAGGTTTCGATCGGGAAGCGTTCGGCCGACGAGCCGCCGACATAACCGTCGAGCCGCGGCTCGGCCTTGAGGAAGCCGGCGAAATCCTCCGGCGTTTCGATGGCGCCGCCGTGGCAGGTGACGATGCGGTCGGAATATTGGCCCGCCAGCGCGTCGATGACGCCGCGCACCCGCGCCACCGAGGCGTCGCGGTCCAGCACCGTCTGCGAGCCGATGGTGCCGCCCGAGCTGTTGCCGAAGTGGACGATGATGTTGTCGACGCCCGCCTCCGCCATCGCCAATGCCTCGGCCGGCGAGGTGCAGAACGCCTTGGTGAACATCCCCATGCGTGACGCTTCGCCGAGCACGGCGACCTCGCGGGCAAAGCCCATGCCGGTCTCTTCGAGGTCGCTGCGGAATTTGCCGTCGATCAGCGCCACGGTCGGACAGTTCATGACGCCGTCATAACCGGCGTCGGCGATCTGGCGCAGGAAGCGCGTCATGTCGCGGCTCGGATCGACGCAGAGCAGGCCGGCGATCAGCGGCGTGTCCCGCACCACGTTGATCAGCGCGCGCTCGCCCAGCTCCAGCGTCAGCGCATTCGCGTCGCAGATCGGCAGGTAGCCGGCCATCGAACTCAGGCCCTGCATGCGGAAATAAGCCAGGCAATGCGTGGTGATCAGGTCGGCGCCGCCGCGCGCCGCCATCTTGGCGGTGATGCCGGAGCCACACAGCGCGTCATAGACCGCGACTTTTGCCTCGCGCTGCGCCGTCAGCCGCGCTTTGATGGTCGCGCGATCGAACTTTCCCGCCACGCTGTTCTCCCCCGCCGATGCCCGATGATGCCCCGGGCTACCGTTCGTGACTAGCATTCTACGGCCGGATTGGCCAAGGTCGGCGAAATTCGCAAACGGGGATGGCATGCACGTCTTCATCGAGAACGAGGCCGGCTCTCGCGCCAAGAACATCTACGACGACCGCAGTCTGGTGTATCAGCGCACCGTCGAAGTCTCGCGCGCCTACCCATACCCGTATGGCTTTGTCATCGGCACCCGCAGCGGCGATGGCGATTGCGTCGACTGTTTCGTGCTGACCGACGCGGCGCTGCCGTCAGGTTCGACGGTCGAGTGCGATGTCGTCGGCCTGCTCGAGCAGGTGGAGGACGGCGAGATCGATCACAAGGTTCTGGCCGTGCAAGCTGGCCGGACCATCGCGCTCGATGATGCGCTGGCAGCCAAGCTCAGGGATTTCGTTAGCGGCGTCTTCGCGCACGTGCCCGGCAAACGGATGGAGATCGGGCGGCTGCTGGGGCGCGCCGAGGCGGAAGCCTTTCTTCGGGCGCATGTCGAGACCGCGCCGTAACGTCAGAAGATAATCACCAGCGCCAGCACGACGGCGCCAACCGTTAGCAGCAGCGCGATCAGCCCCAGCAGCCCGTCCTGCGCGGTCAGCGCCAGCGCCAGCAGGAATACCCCACTCGCCAGGATGGTGCTGGTCATCGGGACGATCTCCAGCGGTGGCATCGCCAGAGCCAGGACGATGCAGGGGATGACGAGCAGCAGGCTGAAAGGCCGGTGGGTCAGGAACGCGAGGCGGCGGCTGGTTATGCGGTCGATGAAGCGCGCGGCCGGCTTCAGGCGCTTCGCCACGGAGTCGATCTTCGTTCGCCGCAGCGTCCGCTTTCGGATGAATTCCGGCAACCAGACCTTGTTGCTGCCGACGACCATCTGCAGCGCCACCAGCACGATGATGATCGCGCCGACGGTCGGCGCCCCGGGAATACCGCTCAGCGGAGTGATCAGGATCATGCTCGGCAGCAGCAGCAGCGGGCCAAACGAGCGGGAGCCGAGAGCGTCGGTCAATTCGCCGACCGATACCGTGGTGCGCTTGCCGGCGCCTTGCAGCGTGCGCAGAATCGCCGTCAACGTTTTGGGCGGGACGCGTTTGGGCAGAGGGTACTCTCTTACAGCCGCGGTGGAAGGATACGGGATAAGACGGCGGGTGACCGGCCGGTTCCGTGTCGGGATACGGATCAGTGCGCTGTGACCATTTGACGCCCGCCGGCCATTGACCGATTCTGCTCGTGCGGGCGTTGTGTTACTCAGCATCCCGGCGTTCCGGCCGCCGGCATGCGCGCAGGATGGGGGATTTCATGTTCGGACCGGGCCAGTTCCCGTATTGCGGACCGGCGCCGCTCCCAGCCGACTGGCTCGGGCAGTGGAATCTGGATCCCGTTCTTCTGATCGCGATGGCGGCGTGTGCCGGGCGGCATGTCACGGTGCTGCGCAACGCTGGCGAATGGCGCGGCAAGCGGAGCCGCGTCGCCGCTCTGTGGTTGCTGCTGGCGGCGTTGTTCGTTTCGCCGCTCTGCGCGTTGTCCTCGGCTCTCTTCTCGGTCCGTGTCGCGCATCACGTGGTGCTGGTTGCCGTCGCCGCGCCGCTTTTCGTGCTGGCGCTGCCGGAGCGCTGGCGTGCGCCGGCCTTTTCCGCGGGCGCGCTCGGCATGATCATCGGCCTGCATGTCGCCGTCGTCTGGCTGTGGCATGCGCCGGCGCCCTATGCGGCGGCGATGACCAGCGACCTGGTGTTCTGGACCATGCAGCTCAGCCTGGCGGTTACCGCGGTGGCGCTGTGGCTGGCGGTGCTGTCGCCCGCCGCGCCGTTCGGTCACGCGCTGACCTTGCTGCTCACGTCGGTCATTCAGATGGGTCTGCTGGGTGCCGTGATCACCTTCGCGCGCGTGCCTTTATATTTTCCGCATTTCGGTGCTACCGACCCGTTCGGGCTCAGCGCACTGTCCGACCAGCAACTGGCCGGCCTGATCATGTGGGTGCCGGCAACCTTGCCGTATCTCGGCGCGGCCTTGCTGTTGATTGGCCGCAGCCTGGCCAACGCGCCGGCGGCTTCCGGCAGCGCATCATGATCGCTTGGACCAAGGCGATTCACATCGCCGCGCTGATCGTCTGGTGCGCCGGCCTGCTGGTGCTGCCCAGCATCTATGCGCAACGAAAGGTGCTGCGCGGGCCTCCCTTGCACGAGCTGCACCGTTTCGCTCGGGCGGTCTTCATAAACGTCACGTCGCCGGCCGCGTTTCTCACTGTGATCGCCGGCACGGCGCTCATTTTCCTGCGCGATGTTTTCACGGTCTGGATGGCGTTCAAGCTGGTCGCGGTTGGCGCCCTGGCGGTGCTGCACATTCGTCAGGGTTATGTTCTGCTCGCGGTGTTCGAACCGGGCCGCAGTTATGCGATGTGGCGGCAGTTCTTGGCCACGGCCGGAACCCTGGGCGTGATCGGCGTTATTCTGTGGCTGGTGCTGGCCAAGCCGCCCATTGAAACAGCGCGGCTGCCTGAGTGGCTGCTGACCCCGGGCGGGCTTCAGTCCTTGCTCGAAACCATAATGCCAATGCCATGATCGAACACCAGCTTGCCGCCGTGCCAACCGGCGATGCCTACGAACAAACTGGCGAGCGCCGACAGGCCAAGGCCGAGCGGCAGCACCACCGCCTCGGCGTCGCCGGCGAATCGCACGCCCCAGTTCAGGCCGGCGATCGACAGCATCGTGATCGCGGCAATGGCGTGATTCCAGCTCGCGGCGCGGACGCGAATGCCTGGCACCAGCAGCAGTTCGGCGGTGCCGGCGATGCTGGCGCCGATGCCGAGGAAGAACGCGAAGCCGCTCGCCCACAGCGCGGCGCGGGTCCAGAACGGATCGGCCGTGTACCAGTAGAAAATGTCGGCGCCGAGGGTGGAGATCACCAGCGCGATCGGGAACGTGACCATCATCGCATGGATCGGATGGCCGGCGACGGCGATGGTCGACCCGAGGTCGTGCTTGTTGACCTCTTCCGTGACGGGGCTGGCGACAGGTTCTGCCATGATCGGGCTCTCTCTCTCGGTTCGGCGGCATCGCTGCGACTCGAGGCAACGCGGCTGCGCCCGATTTGGTTCGTGCGGCCGACTATCGCATGCGGGCTGGCTGCTCTGCTATCGGGCTGTACGGGCCCTTTGTCGACCCTCGATACCGCCGGCCCGGCCGCGGCCAGCATCGCCAGCCTGTGGTGGGTAATGCTGATCGGCGCGACGCTGATTTTCACCTTCGTCATGTCGCTGTTGGCGCTCACCTTTTTCCGGCCGGGTATCGGCCGGGGCACGCCGGTAGCCTGGTGGCTGGTCGGTGGCGGATTGGCATTCCCCGCCGTAGTGCTGACGCCGCTGTTGATCTATGCGCTGTGGAGCGGCGAGCGCCTGTTTCCGACCGGCGATCCGGCGGTGGCGCAGGTCGACGTCGTGGCGCGGCAGTGGGAGTGGACCTTCACCTACCGCAACGCCACCGGCGGCGCCGTGCGGTCGTCCAATACCCTGCACATCCAGGCCGGCCAGCCGGTGCAGCTCAACATCACCAGCACTGACGTCATCCACGCCTTCTGGGTGCCGCGTCTGGCCGGCAAGATCGATGCGATCCCCGGCCACGTCACGGTGCTGCAGCTCAAGGCCGATACGCCGGGGGTCTACCGCGGCCTGTGCGCCGAGTTCTGCGGCGTCGCGCATCTCGAAATGCAGTTCGCCGTCGAGGCGCATGAAGCGGGAGCGTTCGATGCCGTGATCGGCGGTCTGCCGCCGGCCACCCCGGACGTCAACGCACCAAGGGGACGTCCGTGACCGACACGACCGCAACCGATCCGATCCGCCTGCACAAGCAGCTCGACCGCATCTGGAGCACTGCGCCCGGCTTCGGCCGCCTGTCGGCGGTCAACCACACCATCGTCGGCCGGCGCTTCATCGTCACCGCCTTCGTGTTTTTTGGCATCGGCGGCATCCTGGCGATGCTGATCCGGGCGCAACTGGCGACGCCGCGCAGCGCCTTCCTCGGCCCGGAAATCTACAACCAGGTCTTCACCATGCATGGCACGGCGATGATGTTCCTGTTCGCCATCCCGCTGTTCGAGGGATTGGCGATGTATCTGCTGCCGAAAATGCTCGGTGCCCGCGACATGGCGTTCCCGCGGCTCAGCGCCTACGGCTACTGGTGCTACGTGTTCGGCGGCTCGATGCTGATCATCGGCCTGGTGCTGGGGCTGGCGCCGGACGGCGGCTGGTTCATGTACACGCCGCTATCGTCGCGCACCTATACTCCCGGCATCAATGCCGACATCTGGCTGATCGGCATTACCTTCGTGGAAATTTCGGCGCTGTCGGCCGCCATCGAGATCATCGTGACCATCTTCAAGCTGCGGGCGCCGGGCATGTCGCTCGACAAGATGCCGCTGTTCGCCTGGTACATGCTCGTCACGGCCTTCATGATGCTGTTCGGCTTTCCGCCGCTGATCGTCGGCTCGGTCCTGCTTGAAATCGAGCGCGCCTTCGATCTGCCGTTCTTCGATCCCGCGCGCGGCGGCGATCCGCTGCTGTGGCAGCATCTGTTCTGGCTGTTCGGCCATCCGGAGGTCTACATCATCTTCCTGCCGGCAGCCGGTGTGATGTCGACCGTGCTGCCGGTGCTCGCGCGCCGCGAGATCATCGGTTACATCTGGATCGTCGTCTCCATCGTGGCGATGGCGTTCCTGAGCTTCGGCCTCTGGGTGCACCACATGTTCACGGTCGGCATCCCGCATCTGGCGCTGGCCTTCTTCTCCGCCGCCAGCACCGCGGTGGCGTTTCCGACGGCGGTGCAGTTCTTCGCCTGGATCGGCACGCTGGCCTCTGGCCGGCCGCAACTGAAGCTGCCGATGCTGTTTCTGCTCGGGTTCTTTTTCGTGTTCGCCATGGGCGGACTGACCGGCGTCATGCTGGCGATCGTGCCGTTCAACTGGCAGGTTCACGACACCCATTTCGTCGTCGCGCATCTGCACTACGTGCTGGTCGGCGGCTTCATCTTCCCGATGCTGGCGGCGGCGTATTACTGGCTACCGCATTTCTCCGGCCGCTCACCGCGGCACAGCCTTGGCATCACCGCCTTCTGGCTGATCTTCGTCGGCTTCAACCTGACGTTCCTGATCATGCACCTCACGGGCCTGCTCGGCATGCCGCGGCGCATTTACACCTATGATGACGCCGCCGGCTGGGAATGGCTGAACCTGGTGTCGTCGATCGGTTCGTTCGTGATGGCGATCGGCTTTGCGCTGTTCACCGTCGACATCGTGCTGCAGGTCACCATGGGCCGGCGCGCCAAGCGCAATCCGTGGGGCGCCAAGACGCTGGAATGGGCGACGGCGATGCCGCCGCCGACTTACAATTTCGCGTCGCTGCCGAGCGTGACGTCGCGCACGCCGCTGACGGAGTCCGGTGGCAAGTCAGACAATTTGGCCATCGATCTGGCGCGCGGGCAGGGCTATCTCGGCTTCGTGCGCGACGGCCGGCTGGAGACGCTCGGTGTCGAGATCACCAGCGGCCGGCTGGAGCAGGTGGTGCGGCTGCCGAATTCGACGTTCATCCCGTTGTTCACCGCGATGATCACCGGCGTGTTCTTCGTGTCGGTGCTGCTGAAATTCTACCTCGTCGCCGCGATCGGTTTCGTCGTCACCATCGCCATGCTGCTGATGTGGACGCGCGGCTGGGGCGACCGTGCCGATCGCGGTCTGATGTCGGTGGGGCTTGGCGAGGAAGCACCGCCGCATACGGAAGTGACCGGCGCGCCGTCGAACTGGGCGATGACGCTTGGGCTGTTCGCCAACGGCACCGCCTATGCGTCGCTGGCCTTCGGCATGCTGTTTCTCTGGGTCGTGGCGCCAAACTGGCCGCCCCCCGTGCTGTTGGATCCGAGTGTGCTGGCCAGCGCGCTGGCCGTTGTGGGTCTCGCTGCTGCCGCCTTTGCCGCCGCGCGCAGCGTCGCACCGGCGGCGCTCGCAAGGGCGCCACAGCGCGAATTGTGGCTCGCGGTCGCCGGTGCCGGACACGGTGCGGCGCTGGCCGGCTTCGTCGTGCTGATGACGGCCGTGCCCGACCCGACCCGGCACGCCTATCTGGCGGCGACCTTCGTGCTGCTGGCCTACGTCGCGCTGCACGCCGCTCTTGGCGTGGTGTTCGCCGCTTACGGCATTGTGCGCAGCCGTGCCGGGTACGTCTCAGCCCTGCGTTCGCTCGATCTGCGCATCGGTGCGCAGTGGCACCGCTACACCGCTGCGATCGGCCTGATCGCGCTTCTGCTGATCCATGGCCTGCCGAGGGTTATGGGATCATGACATCCTTGCGCAATCAGGCTTTTCTGTTCATGGCGCTCGGCTTCACGGTGTGGGCGCTGGCTTTCTCGGTCCTGTACGGCGTGCAGGGCACCGGCTGTGAACTGGGCTGGCACCGTCAGCCTGTCGGCCCGCTGAGTCTGCTGCGCTGGCTGCTGATCCTGATATGGGCGGCGCACATGGCGGCGCTCGGGTGGGTGTACTGGCGCTGCCGGGCCGCGCTGGCCGTCACGGCCGCCAAGGCGATGCCGGAGGCATTCCTGTGGCGGGCTTCGATGGCGCTCAGCATCACGGCGGCGG
This sequence comes from Pseudolabrys sp., assembly GCA_022843325.1. Taxonomy (GTDB): domain Bacteria; phylum Pseudomonadota; class Alphaproteobacteria; order Rhizobiales; family Xanthobacteraceae; genus Pseudolabrys. Next base: position 10,744 of record JALHNV010000092.1, read on the forward strand.
TAGCCACGGTATGGATTGGCCTGGCCCTGCTGGTGCCGTCGATCTGCGTGGTATGATCGGCGCGGGAGAACGCCATGCCCGGAAAGCGCATTCAGTTTGACGACGAAACCTTCGCCGCGCTCGACATGCTCGGCAAGGACTCGATGAAGACATTCCAGGAACTGGCCGATGAGGCGTTTCGTGACCTGCTGCGCAAGCACGGCCGTCCGGCCAGTCTCAAGGAGGCGCTGCGCCGCAGCGTTGGCGTTTCGGCCGAGGTGGTACCCCTGAAACGCAAAGAGGCCGCGCCGCCGAAATCCGTCCCATCTGCGAAACGGAAGAAGCGGCGCTGACCTCTAGCTCGCCTTGCGCTGCCGGGCGGTCGAGCGCGTGGTCTTCTTGGACCGCGTCGCCGTGCGCCGTGCCGGCGAGCGTTCCGCCGGACGAGCCTTGCCGCCCTTGCTCTCGCTCTGGGCACTGCGCCGCAGCGCATCCATCAGATTGATGACCTTGGACGGCTCCTTGGTCTTGGGCGCGGTGATCTTCTCGCCGTGCTGCTTCTTCTTCAGCAATTCCTTCAGCGCGTTTTCGTAGTGGTCCTCGAACTTTGCCGGATCGAAGTGGCCGGCCTTGGTCTCGACGATGTGCCGGGCCAGGTCGAGCATGTCCTTGGTGACCTTCTCATCCGGGATGTCGTCGAAGTAATCCTCTTCGTTACGCACCTCGTAGGGATAGCGCAGGGTCACACCCATCAGCCCCTTGCCGCGCGGCTTGAGCCCTATGATGTGCTCGCGTGAGGTGAACACGACGCGGCCCAGCGCCACCATGCCCTCCTGCTTGATGGCTTCGCGGATCACGGCGAAGGCTTGCACGCCCACATCCCCGTCGGGGACGATGTAGTAGGGGTCGCCGATATAGAGTTCGTCGATTTCCTTGGCCGGCACGAACTGGTCGATGTCGATCATCCGCGTGCTCTCGATCGCGGCCGCCTCCAACTCGTCCTTGGTCAGTTCGATATACTGGCCCTTCTCGACCTCGTAGCCCTTGATGATGTCTTCCTGCGCAACCTCGTCGCCGGTTTCCTCGTCGACCTTGCGGTAGCGGACGCGGTGGCCGGTGTCCTTGTTCAACTGGTGAAAACGGACTTTCTCGCGCGACGACGTCGCCGGAAACAGGGCAATCGGGCACGACACCAGCGACAGCCGCAGATAACCCTTCCAGTACGCGCGCGGGGCCATGACCTACTCCATACACACCTTGCCAAAGATCCGACTCAACGCCGGTTCCGCGGCAGTGTTCCGGATGGCACGCCAGCTCGCTCTGTTCATTGAATGTTCTGTTGCGACCCAATGAGGTTATCACGATTTCCGCTCTCGACCTGACCCGCTCGGACAGGCATTCTCCCGCCACTCATCGTATTGACCGCGCATCAGGTTCTGACGTTTCCCGCGTAAGCTTTGGAAATTGCATGGCGTCCCGCGAGCCTCCCTCAGCCCAATCCGGCCTCGGCCCGGTAGCGTTGCCCGTCGTCCGTCCCGGTCAGGGATTTAGCCTGCTGGCCGGCATCCGCGTACTCGATCTGACGACGTCGGTGGCCGGGCCCTACGCCGCCATGCTGCTGGGCGACATGGGCGCCGATGTGGTCAAGATCGAGCGGCCCGGCAGCGGCGACGACGCGCGCGCCTGGGGGCCACCGTTTCTCGACGGTGAATCGCTCTGGTATGTCGCGGTCAACCGCAACAAGCGCAGCGTCACGCTCGATTACGCCAGTCCGCAGGGCCGCGAGGTGCTGGCCGCGCTGATCGAGGCCAGCGACGTGGTGATGGTGAACCAGCCGGTGCGGGTGCAGACCAAGCTCGGCGTCGACGCTGCCGCCTGCCGCGCGTTGCGGTCCGACATCGTCCACGTTTCGATCACCGGCTTCGGCGTCAACGGTCAGCGCAGCGACTGGACCTGCTACGATCTGATCGCCGAAGGTTATTCCGGCGTGATGGATCTGACCGGCGAACCCGACGGCCCGCCGCAGAAGGTCGGCGCGCCGGCCGCCGACATGCTGGCAGGCTCCGACGCGGCCTTCGCCGCAGTGTCGGCGCTGTTCGATCGCAGCCGGACCGGGCAGGGCCACGCCATCGACATTTCACTGGTCGAAAGCATGACGCGCCTGTTGGCCTGCCGCATCGTGCCGTACCTGGCGACGCAGGAACTGCCGCGCCGTTCCGGCGGCAAGGACAGCGTGATCGCGATCTATCAGGTCTTCGACACGGCCGACCTGCCGGTCACGCTCGGGCTCGGCAGCGATGCGATCTGGGAGCGGTTCTGGGCCGCGCTCGGCCAGCCCGACGTCGCCCGCAACGAGCGCTATGGCTCGAACGTCAAGCGGCGCGCGCATCGCAGCGAGATTGTTGCGCTCATTCAGGGTATCCTCGACACCAAGCCACGCGACCACTGGCTGTCGCTGTTCAGCAAGGCGCGCGTGCCGGCCGGGCCGATCTACCGGATCGACGAGCTTGCCGCCGACGCGGCATTGCAACAGCGCGGCCTGTTCTACACGCTGGAGGCCGACGGGCGGCAGATCCCGCAGGTCGGCACCGGGTTTCAGGTTGACGGCGCGGCCAATGTGCCGCGCATGGCGCCGCCGAAGCTCGGCGCCTCGACAGACGAGATCTTGCGCGATGTCGCAAAGCTGAACGACGACCAAATTGCTGCGCTCAAGCGCGGCGGCGTCATCTAGGGAGACGGTTACGTGGCTTACCAGACGATCCTGTACGAAGAAGACGGTCCGATCGGCACCATCACATTGAACCGTCCCGACGACGGCAACATGTTCAATGTGACCATGTGCCACGAGGTCCGCGATTGCATCGAAGCGATTCGCCGCGAGACGCGCACGCGCGTCGTGGTGCTCACGGGCGCCGGCGACAAGTTCTTCTGCATCGGCGGCCGCAAGGACGGCATGGAAGACACCATCCTCTATGCCGGCACCCTGCCGACGCTTGAGATGTATGAGGCCATCGACCGGCTGCAGAAGCCGGTGATCGCCTCGGTCAACGGTTTCGCCGTCGGCGGTGGCAACGTGCTGCAGATGGTGTGCGACATGACCATCGCCAAGGAAAGCGCGGTGTTTCGGCAGGTCGGGCCCATGATGGGCTCGTTCGATGCCGGTTACGGCACATGGTATCTGGAGGACATGGTCGGCAAGAAGAAGGCCAAGGAAATCTGGTTCAACAATCCGAAGATCCCGGCGCGCGAGGCGCTGGCGCTCGGCCTGATCAACCGCGTGGTGCCGGACGACAAGCTCAAGGAAGAAACCCGCGCCTTCGCGCTCGAGACCGCCGACCGCGGCCCGTTCGCGCTGGCCTCGGTCAAGGCGGCCTTCAATGCGCGCCACGGCGGTGTCTCGGGGCTGGCGCGCATGGCGCACGATCTCTTGCTGCGCTCCTATCTGGAGAGCGACGAGAGCCACGAAATGTCGGCCTCGTTCGCGCAGAAGCGCAAGCCGGACCCGTCGAAGTTCGGGCGCTGAGCATGCGTCCGTCGCTGACCCTGCATCATCCGGCGCTGGCCAAGCGCTATTACGCCGACGGCGTCTGGCGGGACGACACGTTCTACGGCCTGCTGCGCGATCACGCGGCGCGGCGTCCCGGCGCGGTCGCCTTGCGCGACGGTCGGCAGCAACTGACCTGGCGGCAGTTGCAGGACTGGGTCGACGGCGTCTCGGCCGATCTGCACCGGCGCGGCATCACGGCCGGCGACCGGGTGTCGATGTGGCTCGGCAACCGCGTCGAGGCGCTGGTGATGTTTCTGGCCTGCGCGCGCAACGGCATTGCCTGTAACCCGTCGTTGCACCGGACCTACAATGCCGGGGAGATCGTGCCGTTGCTGGACCGGCTCGACGCCAAGGCGCTGCTGACCGAGCCGGGCTGGGGCGCCGACGGCAAACCCGATGAGGTGGCCGCGACACTCCAGCAGGCGGCGTCGTTGAAACGCATTTATGTGCCGGCGGACTTTCCGGGGCCTGGCAAGGCTGCGACCGACGCGGTGGAAGACCCCGACAAGGTGCTCTATCTCGCCTTCACCTCCGGCACCACCGGCGTGCCGAAATGCGTGATGCATTCCGACAACACGCTGCTCGCCAATGCCCGCGACATGGTGCGCGACTGGCAGCACGGGCCGGAAACCAGGCTGCTGTCGTTGAGCCCGCTGTCGCATCACATCGCCTGGGTGGCGGTGGCGCAGTGGCTGGTGGCCGGCTGCACCCTGATCACTGACGATCCGCCGGCCGGCATGACGCGGCTGGGCTGGATCGTCGAGACGCAGGCGACCTACGTCATGGGCGTGCCGACGCATGCCATGGACGTGCTGGCGGAGCAGCAGCGGCTCGGCCTGCCGCGTCTCGGCGCCGTCGACATCTTCTACATGGCGGGCGCGCCGATCCCGCCGTCGGTCTGCGAAGCGTTCGTGCGCCAGGGCATCAAGCCGCAGAACATCTACGGCATGACCGAGAACTCGTCGCACCAGTACACGCATCCCGGCGACGACGAGGCCACGATCATCTCGACCTGCGGCCGGGGCGGCAAAGCTTACGAAGTGCGCATCTTCGATCCGGCCGATGAGGATCGCGAGTTGCCGGCCGGCAGCGTCGGCCAGATCGGCGGCCGCGGCGGCGCGCTGATGCTGGGCTATTTCGCCAACCAGGCCGCCACCGAAGCAAGCTTCAACCGCGACGGCTGGTTCCTGTCCGGCGACCTCGGCGT
>JALHNV010000093.1 GCA_022843325.1 Pseudolabrys sp.
GCGTCGCCACCGGCACCTTCATTCACGCCAATCCGTCCGATCCGATCCACTATGGCAGCGGCAAGGTCAGCGTTTACAGGAACGCGGTCTATCTCGAGCCGGACTTCGCGGTCGGACCTGGTCCCGCCTATCACGTTTATCTGGTGCCGAAGGCGAATGTGCGCGACGAGGCGGCGGTGAAAGACGCCATGGTGGTCGATCTCGGCCGGCTGCGCGCCTTTCAGGGCAGCCAGCGCTACCCGATCCCGGCCGGCGTCGATTTGAAGAACTATCCGAGCGTCGTGATCTGGTGCGAGCGCTTCGGCGTGCTGATCTCGCCGGCCGATCTGACCTTGGCGCCGTAGCCCGACTCGGCTGGTTTCGGCCTGCGGCGAGGACTACAGTACGTCCATGAGCGACATCCGCCGTCCCGCCGATCTGGCGCGCCGCATGGCCAAAGGCCTTGCCGCCCGCCAGCCGCGCAGCAACGCGTTCCGGCGTGAGACCTTCGCTTTGCCGCGCGAGGCGGCGCGCGCCAAGGCGCGCGAATTCTTCGACCGCTTCCCGAAGGCGGCCTACATGACCGAGATCGAAAGCTGGCGCGAACTGCCCGGCGACCGCATCGAGTTCACCGTGCGGCGGCTGCCGACGGCGGACTGAACGCATGCAGCTTCTGGCCGGCTTTGCCCACGTCTCGCTGGCCCAACTGGTTCTCGTCGCCGCCGTCGCCTTGTTCGCGTCCATTGTCGGCGGCGTGTCCGGTTACGGCACCGGTGCGCTGATGCCGCTGGTGCTGGTGCCGCTGGTCGGCGCCGAACCGGTGGTGCCGATCATCGGCGTCTCGACGTTGTTCACTAATGCGAGCCGGCTGATCGCGGCGGTGCCGACCTGCGCGCTCGGCGCCTTCGGCTACACGCACCTCACCGGCCGCGGCGCGGCGCTGGTGATCGGCGGCATGCTGATCGCGAGCGTGCCGCTGCGCCGGATGCTCAAGCGTCATCAGGTGACGATCGGCGATCGCGGATTGCTGGCCGGCGCCGCCGGCTATGGCGTGGTGGTGGGCGGCACGGCGGGCTCCGGCGTGATCCTGCTGTCGCTGTTGATGGCGGCCGGCGTCGCGGGTGCCGGGGTGATCGCCACCGACGCGGCGATCTCGATTGTCATCGGCATCGTCAAGGTCGCGGTGTTCGGCGCGGCCGATGTGCTGACGGCGCAGGTGGTGGCGTTCGGGCTGCTGATCGGCATCGTCGCGCTGCCGGGCGCGTTTCTGGCGAAGGCCTTTGTCGCGCGCCTGCCGTTGCGCGTGCACACCGCGATCCTCGACGCCGTGGTGCTGGCCGGCGGCGCGATGATGGTTGCCGGCGCCTTTCGCTGAATGAATTTTAGATGAGCGTGATCTTGTCCGAAAACCGGTTCCCACTTTTCGGGATCACGCTCTAGGGCCACTTCACCACCGGCGGCATCGACGACAGGATCGATTCGACATTGCCGCCGGTGCGCAGGCCGAAAATCGTGCCGCGGTCGTAGAGCAGGTTGAACTCGACATAGCGGCCACGGCGGACCAGTTGCTCGTCGCGCTCGGCGTCGCTCCACGGCGCGGTGAAATTCTTCTGTACCAGCTCCGGATAGACGCGGCGGAAGGCGCGGCCGACATCTTGCGTGAAGGCGAAGGCGGCGTCCCAGTCGGTCTCGAGGTAGTCGTAGAAGATGCCGCCGATGCCGCGCATTTCGTTGCGGTGCTTGAGGAAGAAATAGTCGTCGCACCACGTTTTGAACTTGTCGTAGTCCGCAATCGCCGGGTGCGCGTCGCACGGCGCCTGCATCGCCGCGTGGAAGGCGCGCGTGTCGGGATCGTCCTGGGTGCGGCGGCGGTCGAGCACCGGCGTCAGGTCGGCGCCACCGCCGAACCAGGCTTTGCTGGTAACGACGAAGCGCGTGTTCATGTGCACGGCCGGCACGTGCGGGTTCTGCGGATGCGCGATCAGCGATATGCCGGAGGCCCAGAACCGCGGGTCCTCGGCGGCGCCGGGAATTTCCTTGCGGAATTCGGGCGCGAATTCGCCATGCACGGTCGAGCAGTGCACGCCGACCTTCTCGAACACCCGGCCGCGCATCAGTGACATGACGCCGCCGCCGCCGTGCCGGCCGCTATGGTCGGTGCGGCTCCACGGCGTGCGCACGAAGCGCCCGGCCGGACGGTCGCCAAGCGGCGCGGTGGCGGGCAGGGCGTCCTCGGCCGCCTCCAGCGCCGCGCAGATGTCGTCGCGCAGCGCCTGGGACCAGGTCTCGGCGCGGGCCTTGCGGGATTCGATCGTGTCGGACGTCATTCGGCGTCCAACTTCTCGGTCAACCAGAACTTGATCAACGACTGGTAAGGCACATCGCGCTTGTTGGCGGCAATCTTGATGCGGTCCAGCGTGCCTTGCGGCAAGCGTAGCGAGATCGCAGTCGTCGACAATTTGAGGTTGGGGAACTGCGCGCGCTCGGATCGGCTCCAGTCCACATAATCAGTGGAGTCGTGCGACTCCCAGAACTTCCGTTCCGCGGCCTCGCTGTGGAATTTCGGCACCGTCTTAAGCTTTTCGTTCATAGAGGACCCGCTCCTTGTGGTGCATGTCGCGCGCCGAGATGACCCGAATTTTTCTGTCTTGGTCGCGCAGCGTGAATGTGACGTGCAGCAATCGGCCATCATCCGTTTTACCGAGCGCCTGAAACCGGCGTTCAAGCTGACTGTGCTTCACATCCTCGGCCAGCAGCGGTGAACTGGCAAAAACCTGTTCGGCCTCGGGCTGCGAAACGTCATGCTTGTCCAGGCTTTTGCGGGCGTTGCCAGCGTCCCACTCAAAGCCCTCGATGGCAGTGAGGTCAAGCATTCACGTATATTACTATAATATACACCGAAGGCAACGGGTTACCCGCTTTTGCCCACCTGCCGCAGCGCCTCGCCGGCGACCATGGCGACCGCCACCGCGATGTTTAGCGAGCGCAGGCCGGCGCGGATCGGGATGCGGATGCGAAAGTCGGCGGCCTCGTGGACCGGCTCCGGCACCCCGGCGCTCTCGCGCCCGAACAGCAGGACCTGGTCGTCCCGGAACGGGTGCTCAAGGTAGGAGGTTGCGCCGGCCGTGGTCAGCAACGCGAGGGAGAGGCCGGCGCCGCGGCGCCAGTCCTGGAAGGCGGCAAAGGACACGTGCCGGGTAATGCTGACCCGGTCGAGGTAGTCCATGCCGGCGCGGCGGAAGGCCCGGTCGGACACCGGGAACCCGGCCGGCTCGATGATATGGGCATTGATGCCGAGGCAGGCGCAGGTCCGGAGAATCGTGCCGGTGTTCTGTGGAATGTCGGGTTCGTAGAGGGCGATATGCATGGTGGGGCTGCAATTGTACCTTCGGCTCTTCCAAGCCCTTCCAAAAGGCCCGCTAACTGTCTCTAGACGAATGATATATGCGACTAAACGCCGGAGCGGCGATAGCGGGCTTGCACTCCCACGGCAAGGGTGCCAATAGAACCCTACCGCCGCGCCGCCCTGCCTTTCCCAGGATTGCCGCATGCGGTCCGCCCCCGCCGTCGCGGGACCTGGTCTCCGGCTTCAAGCCGCGGGCGGTAGACTAAGCCAGCCGGGGAGAGGGATTTCGACGTGACGACCGGTTCTTCTGCGGAGCATACGCGCCGCGATTTCCTGTACATCGCCACTGGCGCCGTTGCCGCGGTGGGCGGTGCCGCGGTTATGGTGCCGTTGATTTCCCAAATGAATCCTGATGCGTCGACCATTGCGGCCGGCGCTCCGATCGAGATCGATCTGGCGCCGATCGCGGACGGTCAGATCATCAAGGTGTTCTGGCGTTCGATGCCAATCTTCATCTCGCATCGGACCAAGGCGGAGATCGAGGCCGCCCGGAACGTCAATCTCGCCACCCTGAAGGACCCGCAGCCCGATTCGGCGCGGGTGAAGGAAGGCCATGAGCAGTGGCTGGTGGTGATCGGCATCTGCACCCATCTCGGCTGCATTCCGCTTGCCCACCAGGGCGAATATAACGGCTGGTTCTGCCCGTGCCACGGTTCGGCCTATGACACCTCGGGCCGTATCCGCGTCGGTCCGGCGCCGACCAACCTGCCCCTGCCGCCTTATACTTTCGTTTCCGACACCAGGATCCGGATCGGCTGATCCGCGACTGATTTTCTGAAGGTTCGACAATGAGCGGGCACGCGACCTACCAGCCGCAAAGCGGATTCATGAAGTGGATGGAGCGCCGGTTGCCGATCGGCAGCCTGATCCATTCCTCCTTCGTCGCCTATCCGACGCCGCGCAACCTCAACTACCTGTGGACCTTCGGCGGCATCCTGTCGATGATGCTGGCCGTCCAGATCATCACCGGCATCGTGCTGACGATGCATTACACGCCGCATGTCGACCTGGCCTTCAAGTCGGTCGAGGGCATCATGCGCGACGTCAATTACGGCTGGCTGATGCGCTATCTGCACGCCAACGGCGCGGCGATGTTCTTCTTCGCCGTCTATATCCACATTTTCCGCGGCCTCTATTACGGCTCCTACAAGGAGCCGCGCGAGGTGCTGTGGATTCTCGGTGTCATCATCTTCCTGCTGATGATGGCGACCGGCTTCATGGGCTACGTGCTGGTCTGGGGCCAGATGAGCTTCTGGGCCGCGACCGTGATCACCAATCTGTTCTCGGCCATCCCCGGTGTCGGCGAAGCGATCGTCACCTGGCTGTGGGGCGGCTATGCGGTCGGCAATCCGACGCTGAACCGCTTCTATTCTCTGCACTTCCTGCTGCCCTTCGCGATCGCCGGCGTGGTGATCCTGCATATCTGGGCGCTGCACGTGGCGGGCCAGAACAACCCGGCCGGCATCGAGCCGAAGTCGGACAAGGACACCGTGCCGTTCACACCGTATGCGACCGTCAAAGACGGTTTCTTCATGGTGTGCTTCCTGCTGCTGTATTGCTGGTTCGTGTTCTACATGCCGAATTTCCTCGGCCACGCCGACAACTACATCCCGGCCAATCCGGCCGTGACGCCGGCCCATATCGTGCCGGAATGGTACTACCTGCCGTTCTACGCCATCCTGCGCGCCATCCCCGACAAGCTGATGGGCGTCGTGGCGATGGGCGCGTCGATCGTCGTGCTGGCATTCGTGCCCTGGCTCGACACCTCGAAGGTGAAGTCGGCGCGCTACCGGCCGCTGTTCAAGCAGTTCTTCTGGCTCTTCGTGGCCGTCTGCATCGGCCTCGGCTGGCTCGGCGCCAAACCGGCGGAAGGTATCTACGTCATCCTGTCGCAGATCTTCACCGTCTATTACTTCGCCTTCTTCCTGGTCATCATGCCGCTGCTCGGGATATTCGAAAAAACCAAGCCGTTGCCGAATTCGATTTCGGAATCGGTGCTGGACGCCAAGGCGTGAGCGGGGACAGGGCCATGACGATGCAGCGGAAACTTATCGCCCTCGTAGTCGCCGGCGGCCTGACAGCGGTCGCGTCAGCCCCGGCGCTCGCCGCCGAGGCGGCGCCGCCGCCGCCGCGGGTGAGCTGGTCCTTCAGCGGACCGTTCGGCAAGTACGACCAGGGCCAGCTGCAGCGCGGCTTCAAGGTCTACAAGGAAGTCTGCGCCAGCTGCCACGGGCTGTCCTTCGTCGCCTTCCGCAACCTCGCCGATCCGGGCGGGCTCGGTTATTCGGCGGCGCAGGCGACCGCGATCGCGGCGGAGTACCAGATCAAGGATCTCGACGACCAGGGCAATCCGGTCGAGCGGCCGGGCCGGCTGGCCGACTATTTCCCGTCGCCGTTCCCGAATGCGCTCGCGGCGGCTGCGGCCAATGGCGGTGTCGCGCCGCCGGATCTGTCGACCATGGCCAAGGCGCGCACCTATGAGCGCGGCTTCCCCTGGTTCGTGTTCGACATGTTCACCCAGTATCAGGAGCAGGGGCCGGACTACATCCGTGCACTGATGCTCGGCTACCGCGATCCGCCGCCGGAAGGCTTCAAGCTGCCGCCGGGCGCGCACTACAACGAATATTTCCCGGGCCACGCCATCGCCATGCCGAATCCGCTGTCGGACGGGCAGGTGACCTATGACGACGGCACGCCGGCAACCGCCGCACAGTATGCGACCGACGTGACGGCCTTCATGATGTGGGCGGCCGAGCCGCACATGATGGCGCGCAAGCGCATCGGCCTGCAGGTGATGATCTTCCTGATCGTGCTGGCCGGGCTGATGTACTTCACCAAAAAGAAGATCTGGCACCAGGTCGAGAAGCCGCGCGAGATCGCCGCCGGCCAAGACCCGGACAAGACGACGATCTGATCGTTCGTCTTCCGCGCAACCGAAAAAGGCCCCGCAATGCGGGGCCTTTTGCGTTGGCCATCGTCCTCGCAGCACGCGTTGTAGAAGTATATATTTTAGTATATACTATCCGGGATGGAGCGGCTGTTTGGATGCGATCCGGCAAAGCGGCGCTGGCTCCTCAACGAGCGCGGCTTCGATTTGCTCGATGTGACCGCGGTCTTTGCCGACACGAATCGCCGCGACCATGTCGATATGCGGTTCGACTATGGCGAGACACGGCGCGTCACCATCGGCCGGGCGCTGGGACGCGTTTTCACCGTGGTCTACACGATGCGCGGGCCGGTGACCTGGCTGATCACGGCCTGGCCTGCGAGCAGAAAGGAGCGTGAGCACTATGGCGACCGCTAAGTCCATGACGTTTACCCGCCTGGCCGACGGCACGTTGCTCAAGCGGCGCAAGGATGGCAGCTTTCAATCCGTGAAGGGCAAAACCGATCGCGACCGGCTGGCGCGTCTGAGCGACGCCGACATTGAGCGCATGTCTGCGTCGGATCCCGATCATCCGGCGCTTGACGATGCTTTCTGGCAGAGCGTCGACGTGGCGCAGCCCAAGGAAGCGATCTCGATCAAGCTGGACAAGGATGTGCTGGCGTTTTTCCGCGAACCCGGCCGCGGTTATCAGACCCGCATCAACACGGTATTGAGGCGCTATATGCAGGCCAGCCGCAAGGCGGGCTGACGGCGCAAGGGAAGGCGGCGACATGACCAAATCAGTCCTCGGCATCATCGGCGGCAGCGGCGTCTACGATCTGCCGGGCCTGCGCAATGTCCGCGAGGAGCGCATCGCCAGCCCGTGGGGCGAGCCATCCGGCGCCTTGCGTATCGGCGACATTGAGGGCCTGCCCGTTGTCTTCCTGCCGCGGCACGACAAGGGCCACCGGCTGTCGCCCTCCGACATCAACTACCGCGCCAATATCGACGTGCTCAAGCGCGCCGGCGTCACCGACCTGGTGTCGCTGTCGGCCTGCGGTTCGTTCCGCGAGGAGATGCCGCCCGGCACCTTCGTGCTGATCGACCAATTCGTCGACCGCACCTACCGGCGCGAAAGCTCGTTCTTCGGCAAGGGGCTCGTTGCTCATGTGTCGATGGCGCATCCGGTGTCGCCGCTGCTGCGCGGCCGCTTGCGCAGCGCGGCGCGCGCCGAGGGCATCGAGCCGGCCTGGGGCGGCACCTATGTCTGCATGGAAGGCCCGCAGTTCTCCACCTTCGCCGAGAGCATGACCTACAAGCAGCTCGGTTATTCGGTCATCGGCATGACCAACATGCCGGAGGCCAAGCTCGCCCGCGAAGCCGAGATTTGTTACGCGACCGTGGCCATGGTGACGGATTTCGACTGCTGGCATCCCGACCACGACGCCGTCACCGTGCAGGACATCATCAAGGTCCTCATCGACAACGCCACGCGCGCGCAGGGGCTGGTGGCGCGGCTGGCGCGCGACTTCCCGCGCGATCACGAGCCGTGCCCGATCGGCTCCGACCGCGCGCTCGACACCGCGCTGATCACGGCGCCGGACGCGCGCGATCCCGATCTCATCCGCAAGCTCGACGCGGTGGCGGGCCGGGTGCTCAACGGTTAAGGTCGGCGCCATGAACAGTCCCGAAGACCATCTGCGCCAAGCGATCCGCTCGATTCCCGACTACCCCAAACCGGGCATCATCTTCCGCGACATCACCACCATGCTGGGCGACGCGCGCGCGTTCCGCAGCGCGGTCGACGCGCTGGTGCAGCCCTGGGCCGGCATGAAGATCGACAAGATCGCCGGCATCGAGGCGCGCGGCTTCATTCTCGGCGGCGCGGTGGCGCACCAAGTGTCAGCCGGCTTCATCCCGATCCGCAAGAAGGGCAAGCTGCCGCACAAGCGCGTCAGCGTCACCTATGCGCTGGAATACGGCGAGGACGAGATCGAGATGCACGCCGACGCGCTGGTGGCCGGCGAGCGCGTGGTGCTGGTGGATGACCTGATCGCCACCGGCGGCACCGCCGAGGCGGCGGTGAAGCTGTTGCGCCAGCTCGGCGCCGAAGTGCTGGCGGCCTGCTTTGTCATCGACCTGCCGGACCTTGGCGGCGCCGAGAAGCTGCGCCAGCTCGGCGTGCCGGTGCGCACGCTGGTGTCGTTCGAGGGGCATTAGGCCACTTTCACAAACGATGCGGCAGACTCAGTGCGCTCCCTCTCCCCGCTGGGGAGAGGGTGGGGGTGAGGCGGTCTAGGACTCTCGATGATCCATAGCCCCTCACCCGGCGCACTTCGTGCGCCGACCTCTCCCCATGCGAGAGGTGAAGCGCGCGTGAGGCATTCTCAGTGCTGCCTTGGGCCCCACGGTCCGGCCGCGCCATCGGTCGCGCTGCCCCACGGCCCGTCGGCTGCAGCCGCCTCGCCGAGCTGCGGCACTTCATCCGGTCCCGGCACCGCCAGCGGCCCCGGATCGCGGCCGCCGGTGAACTTCACCAGGGCGGCGACGCGTTTGTCGATCGACGGATGGGTGGCGAAAATATCGGCAAAGCCCTGGCGCGGATTGTCGATGCACATTTCCATCACCGACGAATTGGCGGCCGCCAGTTCGCCGCGGTTCTCGATCTTGCGCAGCGCCGAAATCATGGCGTCGGGATTTTTCGTCAGTTCGACCGCGCCGGCGTCGGCGAGATATTCGCGCTGCCGCGACAGCGCGAAGCGGATGACGATCGACAGGATCCACGCCACCACGATCAGCGCCACGGCGATGGCAATGGCGATGACGGCGCCGCCGCCTTTCTTGCCGCTGTCGCCGCCGCCGCTGCTGCTGCTGCGGCCGCGGCCGTAGAACGAGGTCTGGAAAAACAGCCGGAACACCATCTCGCCGAAGAACGACACCACGCCGGCAATGACCACCGCAATCACCATCATGCGCACGTCGCCGTTGCGGATGTGGGTGAGTTCGTGGCCGAGCACAGCTTCGATCTCGGCGTCGTCGAGTGCATTCAGCAGGCCGCGCGTCACCGAGATCGAATACTGCTTCTCGTTCAGGCCGGTGGCGAAGGCGTTGAGCGCATTGTCTTCCGTGATGCGCAGCTTCGGCATGGTGATGCCGCGCGAGATGCACAGATTTTCCAGCAGATTGTAGAGATGCGGCTCGTCGGCGCGGGTAATGGCGTGCGAGCCGGTGAGGGCGTCGATCATCTTCTGGTGAAACTTGTAGGCGATCAGCACCCAGACGAGGGTGCCGGCGGTGGCGAAGGGCGCCGCCTTCAGCGCGTTATAGAACGCCGCTTCCAGCAGATAGTCGATCGGCGCCTCGACCGAGAGCGCCTCGGCCAGCAGCGCGCCGGCGAACACCAGCACATAGACCAGAAAGAACAGGCCAATCAGCAGCGCGACCGATCGGCGCCGGTTCGCCTGGATGTGGGTGTAGAGACCGTAGGCGGCCATGTCTCTTCCTTACACCTCCCCTTGGAGGGGGAGGTCGGCGTGCGCAGCACGCCGGGTGGGGGTGAACTGGCGGGCGCCGTTAAGACACCCCACCCCGGACTGCCTTGCGGCGGTCCGACCCTCCCCCTGCAGGGGAGGGTGACTAGAACTTCACGCTTGGCGCCTGCTCAAGCTGCGGCCGCGCCTCGCCGACATCGAAGAACTCGCGGTGGCGGAAGCCAAACGAGGCGGCAAACAGCGCCGCCGGGAACTGCTCGATGCCGGTGTTGTATTCCTGGACCGCGCTGTTGAAGAAGCGCCGCGCGGCGGCCAGCTTGTTCTCAATGTCGGCGAGTTCGGTCTGCAACTGCTGGAAATTGGTGTTGGCCTTGAGGTCGGGATAGGCCTCCGACAAAGCGAACAACTGCCGCAGCGCGCCGGTGAGCATGTTCTCGGCCGCCACCTTCTGCTCGATGCCGGGCGCGGCGATGGCGGCCTGCCGGGCCTGGACCACGGCTTCCAGCGTGGCGCGCTCGTGGGTGGCATAGCCTTTCACGGTCTCGACCAGATTGGGGATCAGGTCGTGGCGCTGCTTGAGCTGGACGTCAACGTCGGCGAAAGCCTGATTGGTGCGCTGCCGCAGCGCGACAAGGCCGTTGTAGATCGTGACCGCCCAGACCGCGATCACGACGACGGCGCCGATAATGACCCAGGCGGTGGTGGACATGGCAGAGCCTCCTGAAAGGATTCGTGGTGGCCGAGCCTAGCCAGTTCCGCGACAAGCGGCCATGGCCGATCGGTACCCCGTCAACGGCCGTTTGCGGATATTCCTGATAAAACCTTGATCAAACGAAAAAAGGCCCCGAACCGGAGTTCAGGACCTTTTCGCCAGACGGCTATTCGGGGGGTAAGGGGGGAGCCGCCCGACTTAAGCTTTACGGAAATACAACGCCGGTCTCCGGGGTTGGTTCCTGCTTTTTTTCGCCGGGCGCCGAATTTTTTCGACGCTGGAGTTCCGGGTGGAAATCAGCTCGCCTCGCGGAACCGCACCGCGGCCTCCAGATCGACCGAGACCAGTTGCGAGACGCCGCGCTCGGCCATGGTGACGCCGTAGAGCCGGTTCATCCGCGCCATGGTGATCGGGTTGTGCGTGATGATCACGAAGCGGGTGTCGGTCGAGCGGGTCATCTCGTCGAGCAGGTCGCAGAAGCGCTCGACGTTGTGGTCGTCGAGCGGCGCGTCGACTTCGTCGAGCACGCAGATCGGCGCCGGGTTGGTCAGGAATACCGCGAAGATCAAGGCCATCGCGGTCAGCGCCTGCTCGCCGCCGGACAGCAGCGACAGCGTCGCCGGTTTTTTGCCGGGCGGCTTGGCGAGGATTTCGAGGCCGGCTTCCAGCGGATCGTCGCTCTCGATCAGCTGCAACTCGGCGGTGCCGCCGTTGAACAGCCGGGTGAAGAGCTGCTGGAAGTGGGCGTTGACCTGCTGGAACGAGGCCAGCAGCCGCTCGCGCGCTTCGCGGTTCAGGCTCTGGATGCCAAGGCGCAACTTCTTGATCGCCTCGACCAGATCGTCGCGTTCGGTGGTCAGCGAGGTGTGCTGGGCCTCGACCTCGGTCAGTTCTTCTTCGGCGCGCAGGTTGACCGCGCCGAGCCGCTCGCGCTCGCGGCGCAGCCGCTCCAGCGTGGCTTCGACGTCGGCCAGTTCGGGCAGCGCTTCGCCGTCCTTGAGTTCGGCCAGTTCCGCGACATTGGCCGGCTCGGTCTCCAGCATGTCGTGGATTTCGCGGGCGATATCGGTGAGGCGGCGCTTGGCGGCCTCGAAGCGTTCTTCGGCGCGGGCGAGTTCTTCGCGGGCGGCGCTGGCCGCCTCGAGCGCGGCGCGGGCGTCGCGGTCGGCGTCGGCGAGCTGGTTTTCGGCGACCTGAAGCCGGTCGGCGCAGTCGCGGCGCTCGGCTTCGGCGCTCTGCACTTCGTTGAGCAGCATCTCGCGCTTTTCGGCGAACAGCCGCGGCGCGTCTTCGAGTTCGGCGCGGTCGCGGGTAGCCTCGGCGATGCGCTGGTCGAGCGTCGCGGTCTGGGCGCGGGCGCCTTCCTGGCGCTGCAGCCAGCCGCTGCGATCGTTGGCGAGCGCGGCCAGCCGGCGGTCGGCCATCTCGGCCTCGCGGGCGATCGCCTGCTGTTCGGCGCGGACTTCGGCGAGCTTGGCGCGCTTGGCGGCGATGTCGTCGCGCACCGTCGCCAGACTGGCTTCGAGGTCGGCGGCGGGGGCGAGCGCGGCCAAAGCCTCCTCGGCCTCCATGCCGGCGGTGGCGGCCTCATCGCGGCTGGCGGTCAGACGCTGGCGGGCTTCGTCCAGCGCCGACAGGCGCGCGGCATTGCGGTTGAGTTCGCGTTCGGCGGCTTCGTGCCGGTCGCGCGCGGCATGCGCTTCCTTCTGACGTTCGCGGGCGCCGGTGCGGGCCTGGCCTTCGGCGGCGGCGGCGGCCTGCAACACGGTCTCGGCGTTCTTGACGGCGTTACGGGCGGCATCGGCCTCGGCGCGCGCCACCTGCAATTCGGATTCGATATCGGCAAGCCGGGCGCGTTCGGCGAGCCGGCGCGCCGCGCCGGTCGGCGCATGCGCATCGGCGGCAAAGCCGTCCCAGCGCCACAGGTCGCCGTCGCTCGACACCAGCCGCTGGCCGGGCTTGAGCAGCGCCGCCAGGCGGGCGCCGTCGGCCTTGTCGATGACGCCGATCTGGCTGAGGCGGCGGGCCAGTTCGGCCGGGGCCTGCACGTGTTGGGCCAGCGGCTCGACGCCATCCGGCAGCGCCGGATCGGCGGGATCGATGGCGGCGCCGATCCAGCGCATCGGCGCCGAGGCGTCGACCGGGGCATCGAGATCATCGCCGAGGGCGGCGCCCAGCGCCTTCTCGTAACCCTTCTCGACCGAGACATGGTCCATCACCGGCGGCCACATGTTCTTGGTCTCGACGGCCAGCACCTTGGACAGCGTCTTGGCTTCGGTCTCCAGCCGCTGCACGCGGCGGTCGGCCTCGGTCAGCGGCCCGCGCAGGCTGTCGAGATCGAGACGCGCCTGCAGATGCGCCGTCTCCGCCTCCATGGCGGCGGTTTCCGCTTCGGCGACGGCGGCCTGCACGGCTTCGACGGCGGCGGTGAGTTCGGCGAGATTGGGGCCATCAGTGCCCTGCAACGAGGCGACCTCGCGTTCGATTGCCGCCATCTCGGTCTCGAGCCGGCCGCTGCGTTCGCCATGCGTGCGAACGGCGTTCTCAAGCTGATGACGCTGCGCGGTGAGGTCGGCGAGTTTCGCGGTCAGTTCGGAGAAGACCTGCTCGGCCTGGTTCAGTTCGCCACCGGCCTCGGCGACGCGGGCGTCGACGCCGCTGCGGCGGCCGGCGCTTTCGTGCGCCTCGTTGCGCAGCGCTTCTTCCTCGGCGGTCAGCTTGGCCAGCGCCTCTTCGGCGTCGGCGACCAGCTTCTGCTCGCGCTCGCTGTCGGCGGCGAATTGCACCAGCCGCAGATCGAGTTCGGCGATGCGGTCCTTGGCACGCTGTTCTTCGCGGTCCAATTCCTGCGCCGCGACGTTGAGGCGGTGCAGCGCGGCGCCGGCGCGGGCTTCGGCCTCGCGCAAGGCGGGCAGGGCGGCGGCAGCGGTAGCCTGACGGGTCGATGCTTCGGCCTGTGCGCCGGTGCGGTCGGCGACGTCGCGCACGCAGAGGTCCTTGGCGTGTTCGGCGGCAGTGACCTCGACGCTCGCAGCGCTCCAGCGCAGGTGATAGAGCGTGGCCTCGGCCTTGCGGACCTGCGCCGACACGGTGCGATAGCGGATCGCCTGCCGCGCCTGCTTCTTCAGCGCTTCCATCTGGCCGGCGAGCTGGCCGATGACGTCTTCGAGGCGCAAAAGGTTGGCTTCGGCGGCCTTCAGGCGCAGCTCCGCCTCGTGGCGGCGTGCATGCAGGCCGGCGACGCCGGCGGCTTCTTCCAGCACGCGGCGGCGCTGTTCGGGCTTGGCCTGGATGATCTCGCCGATGCGGCCCTGATGCACCAGCGCGGGTGAGCGGGCGCCGGTCGAGGCGTCGGCGAACACGATCTGCACGTCGCGGGCGCGCACTTCGCGGCCGTTGATGCGGTAGGCCGAGCCTTCCTCGCGCTCGATGCGGCGCGCGATTTCGATCATGTCGGTGTCGTTGAACGCCGCCGGCGCCGAGCGCTCGGAATTGTCGATCGAGATGGCGACTTCGGCGTTGTTGCGCGCCGGCCGCGTGTTCGAGCCGGAGAAGATCACGTCGTCCATCGACGAGGCGCGCATGGATTTGTAGGACGACTCGCCCATCACCCAGCGCAGCGCTTCGACCAGATTGGATTTGCCGCAGCCATTGGGACCGACCACGCCGGTCAGGCCGGGCTCGATCAGGAAATCGGTCGGCTCGACGAAGGACTTGAAGCCGAGCAGGCGCAACCGCGTAAGTTTCATACTTCAGGCCTTATGCATTGTGGCTGGTGCACGATGGTGCTCGAGCACCGCTGTCCAACCCGCGACACACCGGAACCGGCTTTCGGGATCATGCCCGGAGCCGGAAAAACGCCCGGCGTCCCACTGGTTTTCGCATTGAACAGACCGGTCCCTACGGGGGTATGGAGGCGCGCACACACCTCGCGCCTCGCGCCGGAGAATTAATCTTTACGCATCAATGAGCAACAGCGACTCAGCTACGGAGCCCCGTTTTCCAGACCTTTCCGATGTGGATAAGGCAAAAATAAAGCGGCGGCGCCGTCTCCAGCGCCGCCGCTTTGGGCGAAAAACCGTGATCAGCCCTTGAGATAGGGGTCGATGACCTTGGCCATTTCGTCGATCGAGAGGGCGCCTTCGTGCTTGGTGCCGTTGATGAAGAAAGTGGGGGTCGAGCGGACGCCGAACTGGTTGTAGGCCCGGTCACGCATGCTCTGCAGGCCGTTGAGCAGCTTCTGATTCTCCAGGCAGGCGTCGAACGCCTTCTCGGTGATGCCGGCCTGGCGGGTGATGGCGCGCAGCTGCGGGATCGGCTGCTGCACGTACCACTGGCGCTGCGAGCGGAACAGCGTCGACATCATGGCGAAATACTTGTCCTTGTCGCCTTCGCCGGCGCAGCGCGCCAGCATGAAGGCGGCGGCGGCCAGCTGATCCGGCGGGAATTCACGGAAAACGAAACGCACCTTGCCGGTGTCGATGTAGCGCTTCTTCAGTTCCGGATAGGTCGTCTCGTGGAACGTGGCGCAGTGCGAACAGGTCACCGACGCGTATTCGATCACCGTCACCGGGGCCTTTTCGTCGCCCAGGATCATGTCGGGCAGAACATCCGGCTTCATCAATTCGGCCGATGAAATCGTCGCGGCGGCTTGCGCGAAAGCCGGGAAGGGCTGCAGCGAAGCGGTGCCGATCAGGGCGGTGGCGAGCGCCACGGTGGCGGTGCTCTGGCAAAACTCGCGTCGGGTGAACAGCAATGGAGGCTCCGTGGGCTATAGCGCGGGTGAACGGCACATTGGCTATCTGGAACAGGTAAATGTGGCAATGCCGGGCCGGAGGGCCCGGCCGGCCGGCAGGCTCACTTTCTCTTGATGGCGGCGCCCAGCCGGGCCACCGCCTGGCGCAGGCCGTCGTCGGCGATATCGGGCAGGCTGGCGGCAATGCGGGCGGTGACGGCCGGATCGGGCGGCGGCGGCGCCTGGCGCGGTTCGGGCCGCCGCAG
>JALHNV010000094.1 GCA_022843325.1 Pseudolabrys sp.
GGTTCGCGCTGATCATGCGTTATTCGGCCAGCCGGCTGTCCGCCTTCACCTTCCTGACGCCGCTTTTCGGCGTCGCCGCCGGCCATCTGGTGCTGGGGGATCCGCTCACGCCGGCTTTTGCCGCCGCCGTGGTGCTGGTTGCGGGCGGTCTGGTGCTGGTGAACCGGGCGCGCTGATGTTAGCTTAGCCTATGCCATCCCATCGTGTCGTTGCACCGCAGGCCCGGCCGCATTCGAGTGACTCCGCGCTGCAGCGCGCAGCTTTCGCGCTGCAAGCCGGGCGTCCGGACGAAGCCGAGTTAATCGCTGGCGATGTACTCAAGCAGAGTCCGAACGACGCGCGCGCGCAACATATGGTGGGCTATGCGCGGATGCTGCAAGGGCGCGCACGCGAAGCCATACCTCTGCTGGAAAAGGCGGCGCGGCGCACCCGCGATCCGGCCATTGAAACCCAGCTCGCGGTGGCGCTGCGGCACGACCGCCGCATTGACGATGCCCTCGCTCAGCTCGATCGCGTGATCAAGCGGCACGCCTCGTTCTCGCTTGCCCGTCTGGAAAAAAGCAGCCTGCTGATGTCGCTCGGACGCGCCGGCGAGGCCATCGACGTCCTTGAACGCGGCCTTGCGCTCGCGCCGCGATCGGGAGAGCTCGCCATCCAGCTCGGCATGATCTTCGCCGCCCGGAGCGACAATGCGCGCGCCCGTGCGATGCTGTCGCGCGGACTTGCCGATGCGCCGGGCCATATTGACGGCCTGTTCAGCATGGCCCGCCTCATGCAAAGTGAGCGTGAGTTTGCCCCGGCCGCCGGCATCTACCGGCAATTGCTGCAGGCGGCGCCGCAAGAGGCGGCGTTCCGTATCGGACTCGGCATCTGCCAGATTGAGTTGGGCGACGACGAAGCGGGCATCGAGAATCTCCGCATCGCTGCGCGCGCCAATGAGCGTCTGTATTACGAAACGGTGGCGGCGCTCGCGTCGGCCGGCCGCGGCCGCTTCTTCATGAAGCCGAGTGCAGCCAGGCAGTTTCTCCGCAAGTAGCTATCGTTTTTTTGCCCGGAATTCCCGCCGGTAAAGACCGGTCTCGCGGGCAATGGCCTGCGACAGCTCGCGCGCGCGCGCGGTTTCCTCAGGCGACATTGTCGCGATCTGCATGGTCCAGGATTCGCGCTTCACCGGAATGCATTGCGCAATTGGCGTTCCCTTCGGCACGACGCCGTTGAATTCCATATCGTGCCAGTGCGCGGGAAAATGCACGCGGTTGTCGATATAGAGATCGGAATCGACGAGGCCGGTCAGCGTGGTGAAGGGCAAGTCGGCGCGGTTGACCGGGTGCGTGAACAAAATCGAATAGCCGGATGGTGCCGCGACCGTCCAGAAATTGATGAACTTGAGCAGGAAGCGGTCTTCCTCGTGATAGGGCGTGCCGCTGACCTGGCTGGCGTCGTGAAAATAGATCGGCGAGCGAATCTCGTTGTTCAGGGTGTTGAAGGGTAGCGGCAGATCCCACGAGAAGACGCCGTTTTCGAATTTGAGATCGCAGGGCAACAGGATCAGAAAGCCGTAGGTCATGGCATCGAGAAACGGCGGACAGCGCTTGACCGTCTGGTCCTCCTTCTGCTCGACGGTATTGAATTGCATCGCCGGCATGGCCTTGAACCAGTCCGGAAGACCCTGCACCGCGGGGATCGGTGGCGGCAAAAAGCCTTCCAATTCGGGCGGGCAACTGAAGACCAGGGTCATTGGACCGTCTTGATTCATCCCCACATATCCCCTGGGCGTACATCGTGCGACGTAAGGTGCGCGCAATCTAGCGTGGCCACCTGATACTGAATAGGGTGTGCCACCGGTTGACTGGCATTCTCAGCGCTTGGTAGGACCACTGCATGAGCGGGACATCGGCCCAGACTCGGCATCGGACCGTCGCGGTCGATGTCGGCGGCGTCATCGTCGGCGGCGGTGCGCCGATCGTCGTGCAGTCGATGACCAATACCGACACGGCCGACGTCGAGGGCACCGCGCGCCAGATCGCGGCGCTGGCGCGGGCCGGTTCGGAACTCGTGCGCATCACCGTCGACCGCGACGAGGCGGCCGCGGCGGTACCACGCATCAAGGACCGGCTGGCGCAGATGAACGTGCGCGTGCCGATCGTCGGCGACTTCCATTACATTGGCCACAAGCTGCTGGCGGATCACCCGGCCTGCGCCGAGGCGCTCGACAAGTACCGCATCAACCCCGGCAATGTCGGTTTCAGGAACAAGCGCGATCCGCAGTTCACGCAGATCGTCGAGATGGCGATCCGCTACGGCAAGCCGGTGCGCATCGGCGTCAACTGGGGCTCTCTCGACCAGGAACTGCTCACCAAGTTGATGGACGAGAACTCGGCGTCGGCCGCGCCGATCGGCGCGCGCGAGGTGACGCACGAGGCCATGGTGCAGTCGGCGCTGCTGTCGGCGGCGCGCGCCGAAGAGATCGGCCTGCCGAAGAACCGCATCATCCTGTCGGCCAAGGTATCGGCGGTGCAGGACCTGATCGCGGTCTACGTCGAACTGGCGCGCCGCTCCGACTACACGCTGCATCTCGGTCTGACCGAAGCCGGCATGGGCTCCAAGGGCATCGTCGCCTCGTCGGCGGCGATGGGCGTGCTGCTGCAACAGGGCATCGGCGACACGGTCCGTGTCTCGCTGACGCCGGAGCCGAACGGCGACCGCACGCTCGAGGTGCAGGTGGCGCAGGAACTGCTGCAGACCATGGGCCTGCGCACCTTCGTGCCGCTGGTCGCCGCCTGTCCCGGCTGCGGCCGCACCACCTCGACCACGTTCCAGGAACTGGCCGCCGACATCCAGGGCTTCATCCGCACCTCGATGCCGGAATGGAAGACGCGCTATCCCGGCGTCGAGACGCTCAACGTCGCGGTGATGGGCTGCATCGTCAACGGCCCGGGCGAATCCAAGCACGCCGACATCGGCATTTCGCTGCCCGGCACCGGCGAGCAGCCGACCGCGCCGGTGTTTGTCGACGGCAAGAAGGTGGCGACGCTGCGCGGCCCGACGCTGACCACCGATTTCAAGGCGATGGTGATCGACTACATCGAACGCCGCTTCGGCAGCGGCGCCGGCCGGACTGCGGCGGAGTAGTTGCCGGCTTGTAGACTTATAGCTGTACTGCTATATCTCATCCGCCATGCCAGTCCGTAAACCCGTTGCTTGGATCGGGTCGTCGCGGAGCGATCTGCGCGCGTTCCCGCAAGGTGTGCGTCGCGTTATGGGACAGGCCATCGACGACGCACAATGCGGCGAAGAAAGCCTGGCAGCGAAGGCGTTGAAGGGCTTCGCCGGCCGCGGCGTGCTCGAGGTCGTTGACGATTTTGACGGCGATACCTATCGGGCCGTGTATACGGTTAGGTTCGCGGGCGTTGTATATGTCCTTCATGCCTTTCAAAAGAAGTCAAAGAAGGGCATCGCTACGCCGCGGCATGAGATTGATTTGGTCAAGTCGCGCCTCAAGCGTGCTGAAGAACACTACAGAATGAATTATGTGAAAGGGATATCGTCGTGAGCACCAAGCCCCGCCGAAAGAAAGCCCCCAAGGCGGTTACGGTGGAACGCAGCAGCGGTAACGTTTTTGCGGACCTCGGCTTCGATCGCCCGGAAGAAGAGCTGCTCAAGGCGCAGTTGGTGCGTGAGATCCGCGATATCGTCAAACGCCGCAAGCTGACACAGGCCAAATCGGCCGAACTGCTCGGTCTCAAGCAGCCCGACGTGTCGGCCTTGCTAAGGGGTGGCGTCCATAAATTCTCGCTCGAGCGGTTGCTGCGCTGTGTTCGCCGGCTCGACCGCGACGTGACGATGGTCATTCGGCCCAAGAGTGCCGCACGCGCGAGCCGGTCCGGTCACCGCGATGCAGCTTAGCCCGCGGTCCGCCGGTGAGCGGGCGTGACCATGAAAGCCAAACCATTCCTTATCGCGTGCGCGGCCGTCGTCGTGATCATCGCGGCGGGGTCGTTTTATATCGGCACCACCATCGACCGGCCCGACAAGACCGTCGTCACCGTGCCGTCGCCGGACGGCAAGTTCAATGCGGTCAAGGTGTCGGTCACTGGCGGCGGTGCGGCGCCGTTCTGCTTCGACAGCATTTCGGTCCTGCTCGGCGTCTATCCGGACGGATCGGCCGAGCGCCGGCGCGAATACGAAATCTATTCCGCGACCTGCGGCGTCTTCGCCAATGGCGAGGCGTCGCCGAAAATCGAATGGCTATCGCCGTCCGCGTTGCAGATTGCCTATGCGGCGGGCTCGACCGCGCCCGACCACAAGGGCCCGCGCACCCGCGACATCGACGTCACCAGGTCGGTGCGGGTCACCTTTGTCGAGCGGCCGTAACTAGATCAGGTTCGACAGCGAATTCACCGTCAGCGCCAGCACCGCGACATTGAAGAAGAACGACAGCACGGCGTGCGCCGTCGCCATGCGGCGGATGCTGCGGCTGGTGACCGGCACGTCGGAGACCTGCGAGGTCATGCCGATCACCAGCGCGAAGTAGAGAAAATCGCTGTAATCCGGTTCGCCCTTGCCGGGGAAATCGAGTCCGCCGACTTCGCCGTCGCGGCCCTCGCCGTAATATTCGTGGGCATAGCGCAAGGTGAAGATGGTGTGGATGAAAGCCCAGGACAGCACGATGGTGCCCAGCGCCATCAGGGCGTACCATTCGCCGTCTTCGGCTTCGTTCGCCGCGCCGAGTACGAAGACAACCGCGATGAAGCTCGCTATGGCGGCCGAAATCGACAGCAGCAAGACGGCGAAGCCGCCTTCGTCCTGCTCGCAGGCGCGCTTGCGGATGGTCGGGACGTCGGCGCGCAGGGTCATCGTCAGCGTGAGCATCAGATAGATTGCGACGCCGATATCCCAGCCGGTTAGGAAGCGAATCGGCCGGCCGATCGTGTCCGGCATCAGGAACGGGATGATTCCGCCGATCACGGCGGCGATGGCCAGCTTGCCGTGCAGCCGCAGGAAGCGCACCGGCAGCGACCGGAGAGGTTGCGCGGTCAGACGTTTCTTGCTCTTGGCCATGATGTGCGGGTCTCGTGAAAGGTCAGGCGCGCCGTTCGGCGATAAAGCGGGCGGTCGCGCGTAAAGTGTCGGCCTTGGCGCCGAACGGCGCCAGCGCCGCGTCGGCTTCCTTGATGAGGGTATCGAGCCGCGCGCGGGCGCCGGCGGCGCCGAGGCTGGCGACCAGCGTGGCCTTGCCGGCGGCGGCGTCCTTGCCGGCCGCCTTGCCCAGCGTGGCGGCGTCGCCTTCGAGGTCAAGCAGGTCGTCGGCAATCTGGAAGGCCTGGCCGATCGCGGCGCCATAGGCGTCAAGGCCGGCGAGCGCGGCGGCGTCGGCCTGGCCGAGAATGGCACCGGCGCGGCAGGCGAAGCGGATCAGCGCGCCGGTCTTCATCGCCTGCAAGGTGGCGATCTCGCTTTGCCCGCGGGCGCGCTTCGCCTCGAACCGGCCCTCGGCCGCGAGATCGAGCATCTGCCCGCCGGCCATGCCGCCGATGCCGGCGGCGCGCGCCAACTCCAGAACCAGCGCGATGCGCACCGCGGGATCGGCATGGACGGCGTCGCGCGCCATCAGGTCGAAGGCCAGCGTCAGCAAAGCGTCGCCGGCGAGAATCGCGGTCGCCTGGTCGAAGGCCTTGTGCACGGTCGGCCGGCCGCGCCGCAGATCGTCGTCATCCATGGCGGGCAGATCGTCATGCACCAGCGAATAGCAATGCACACATTCGAGCGCGCAGCCGGCGAGCAGCGCGCCATCCCGCGCGGCGCCGAACAGGGCGGCGGCCTCCACCAGCAGGAATGGCCGCAGCCGCTTGCCGCCGCCGAGCGCGCCGTAGCGCATGGCCTCGAGCAGGCGCGGCGGCCGCGCCAGTTCGCCGGGCAGCGCACCTGAGCCGAGCACGTGCTCCAGCAGCGTTTCCGTCTCGGTCGCGACGGCGCCGAGACGTCGGGTGAAGTCGTGATCGGGAACCGCGTCCATTGGCGATAATTAGCCGCATCCTGCGCAAATGGCGAGGATCGGCTACGGATGGGGTATGGTCTGTCGAATGTTCGGATCCGACAAATCCCGGCCGCGCCGGCTCAGCCTTGCTCATGATATGCTGCGGCTGCCGCGGGTGCCGCGGCTGCTGCGCTGGGTGCTGTTTGCGGTGCTGTTCGTCCTGCTGCTGCCTTATGCACTGACCCCGCTTTATGCGGTGGTAAACCCGATTTCGACCCTGATGCTGTGGCGGACGGTGACCGGCCAGCGCGTCGAACGACAAACCGTGCCGCTCGAGCGGATTTCCCCATCTCTGGTGCTGGCAGTGATCGTGGCCGAGGACGACCGCTTCTGCACCCATTACGGCGTCGACCTGCACGAAATCCGCCAGGCCATCGCCGATGCCGAGGAGATGGATGACCTCCGCGGCGGTTCCACCATCACCCAGCAACTGGCCAAGAACCTGTTCCTCTGGGGCGGCCGCAGCTACGTCCGCAAGGCGCTGGAGGTGCCGCTGGCGCTGTGGATCGACCTGGTGCTGTCGAAGCCGCGGATCCTGGAACTCTACCTGAACGTCGCCGAATGGGGCCCGAACGGCGAGTTCGGCGCCGAAGCCGGCAGCCGCAGGGCGTTCGGCCGCGCGGCGCGGGACCTGAGCCCGGCCCAGGCGGCCCTGCTGGCGGCTGTTCTGCCCAATCCGGTGGTGCGCGACGCCCGCAAGCCGGGGCCGGGCTTGCGCCGGCTGGGCGGGCTCTATGGGACGCGGATGGCGCGGTCGCCGCAATCGGCGGCCTGCGTCCGGGGCGGCTGACGGCGCCTTTGACCGCGGTTTGCCCCTAGATTTGACGCAACCGATCCTCTATAAGCCCGGCTTCAAACCGACAATGTGGATTGTCCGAGGAGTTCCTTCCCATGGCTGTGCCGAAAAGAAAAACCTCGCCGTCGCGCCGCGGCATGCGCCGTTCCGCCGATGCGCTGAAGCGGCCGAGCTACATCGAGGACAAGGATTCCGGTGAATTGCGCCGTCCGCACCACATCGACCTGAAGACCGGCATGTACAAAGGCCGTCAGGTTCTGAAGGTGAAGACCGAGGCGTAACCGCCGCGAACCGCCCGGGGAAAGCTGCCGATGTTCATCCTTGGCTTTCCCCTGCTGCTGGTTCCTTTCGCGATCTACAACATCATTGCGTTTCTGATGCCGGGCGTGAGCTGGACCGGCGTCGTCACCAATGTGCGCATCGTGTCGGGCGCCGACTGGACCATGTCGGCCGGCGACATGCTGATCGTGCTGGCGATCCTGCTGCTGTTCGCCGAGACCATGAAGTCGACCCGCATCGGCGTGCGCAGCGTCGTCGATCACGGTCTGTCGCTGGTCGTGTTCCTCGCTGCGATGGTCGAATTCCTGCTGGTGCCGCAGGCCGCGACCTCGACCTTTTTTCTGCTGCTGGTCATCAGCTTTGTCGACGTGCTCGGCGGCTTCGCCGTGACCTTGCGCACCGCACAGCGCGACCTGACGATCGACGGCAACTTGCCGCACGTTTCGCGCTGACCGTCCCTCCCACCAACACAAGTCTTGATCCATGAGCCGCGATTTCCAACTGCCCGGCCGCTCGCCCGTCATTGCCTGCGACGGCATGGCGGCGACCTCGCATCCGCTGGCCACACTGGCAGCGGTCGATGCCTTGCGCGACGGCGGCACCGCAGCCGATGCCGCGGTCGCAGCGGTTGCCACGCTCTGCGTGGTCGAACCGCATATGACCGGGATCGGCGGCGATTGTTTCTGTCTGGTGTCGCAGCCCGGCAAACCGGTCTGGGGCTATAACGGCTCGGGCCGCTCGGCGGCCAAGGCATCGCTCGAGGCGCTGCGCGGTCAGGGCCTGCGCGAGATCGGCAACGCGATCCACGCCGTCACCGTGCCCGGCGCCATCGATGCCTGGGAAGCGCTGCTCAAGAGCCACGGCCGCCTCGGTCTCGACCGCGCACTGACGCGCGCCATCCATTACGCCGAGAACGGCTTTCCGGTGGCCGCCCGCGTCGCCTGGGACTGGGCCCGCTATGTCGGCAAATTGCAGGCCGATCCGGGCGCGGCGAAGCATTATCTGTTCGACGGCAAGCCGCCGAACGAAGGCGACGTGATCCGCTTTCCGACGCTGGCGCAGACCCTGCGCACCATCGGCGCCAAGGGCGCGCGCGCCTTTTATGAAGGCGAGATCGCCGACGACATGGTCAAGACCATCGCGGCGCGCGGCTCGTTCCTCGATGCGCAGGACTTCGCCAGCCATCGCGGCGACGTGGTGACGCCGATCGCAACGTCCTATTGCGGGCTCGATCTCCTCGAAATTCCGCCGAACGGGCAGGGCCTCACCGCGCTGGTGATGCTCAACATCCTGGAGAACTTCGATCTCAAGGCGCTCGATCCCTTCGGCCCGGAGCGTTTTCATCTGGTGCTGGAAGCCGCACGCCTCGGCTACGCGGTGCGCGACACGCATATCGCCGACGACGCGCATATGCGCACGCCGGTCGCCGATCTGCTGGACAAGAACTTCGGCAAGAAGCTGGCGGCGCTGATCGATCCCACCAAGCGCGCCAAATTGCCGAGCGCCCCGGCGCCCGGCAACGACACCATTTATCTCACCGTGGTCGATCGCGACCGCATGGCGGTGTCTTTCATCAACTCGCTGTATTCAAGCTTCGGCGTTGGCGTCTGCACCGAGAAGACCGGCATCATGCTGACCAATCGCGGCGCCTGCTTCACGCTGGAGCCAGATCATCCGAACACGTTCGGCCCCGCCAAGCGGCCGATGCACACCATCATTCCGGCGCTGGCGATGCGCGGCGGCCGTTGCGACATGAGCTTCGGCGTCATGGGCGCGCATTACCAGCCGATGGGGCACGTGCAGATCCTCAACAACGTACTCGATTACGGCATGGACCTGCAGCAGGCGATCGATTGCCCGCGCTTCTTCTTCGAGGGCGAGCAGACCGTGGTCGAAACCGGCACTTCGGCGTCGACCATTGCCGGCCTCAAGGCGCGCGGCCACGACGTCGTCATGGCGCCGACGCCATGGGGTGGCGCGCAGGCGATCAAGATCGACTGGGATCGGGGCGTGCTGATTGGCGGTTCGGAGCCGCGCAAGGACGGCCTGGCCCTCGGCTACTAAGCCGCGCTTTAAGCCGGCTCCAGCACGCGCGGCTTGCTGCCCTGCTGCGTCAACAGATCCAGCGTATCCCGGTACGCCGCGATGGCGACGCCGGGCTCGGCGCGGCGACGCGCGCGGGTCTGCGGCTCGTGTTCCCGGGTGGCAATCAGGTGGGCAAGGAACGCGGCTTCGCGGTGGACCGTCGAGGCCGCCGGTTCCGGCGTGGGCTCGGGGTTGAATACCACCATGTCGCGGCTGGCGCGGACTTCGGACGGCTCGACATGATCGCGCGCCGGGCGATCCTGCCTCTGAAACGATGCGTTAACCTGACCAATACGCATTGCGCACCTGCCTCGAATCGGGACATGAACCGCTTGTCTGCGTCTTCATGAGCAAGCGGTGTGCCGTTCGGTGTCCGCTCGCCTAACCCGCGTTAACCGCCGCCCAACGGCCGGCTTTCCAGATTGTTTAACGATTGCGCGTAGTTTTCGTCGCATCTTCCAGTCGCTAGGCAACGCGTGGTGCGGCCTGGCGTTCCCAAAAAGGGGCGAGCGTGACCCGTTTCGAGCAACCGGCCGATGTCCCGGACGCCGCCGCAATCCTTAACGCGATCGGCGAGGTGGCCTATGAATGGCGGCTCGACACCGATGCCTTGAGCTGGAGCGGCAATGCAGCGGCTGTGCTCGGCGTTGACACCGGCGCGATTGCAAACGGCCTTTCCTTTGCGCGGTTGATCGATGCCAGCGAAGGCCAGTCACGGATCGACGCGATTTCGCAAAGCACCCAGCGCGACACCGGCGCCGGCGTCGCCTATCAGGTGCAATACGCGCTGCAGCGCGGCGACGAGAAAATCTGGATCGAAGACACCGGCCGCTGGTTCGTTGGCGCCGACGGCAAACCAGGGCGGGCGCTTGGCGCGGTCCGCGTGATCACCGAACGTCACGACAAGGAAGGCCAGTTGCGGAAGCTGGCCCGGTTCGATGCCCTGACCGGCGAGCTCAACCGCGGCGCCCTGGTCGAGGTGCTCGGCACGACGCTCGACGATGCCGTTCGCTTTCGCGGCTCTTGCGGCTTTCTCCTTGTCGCCATCGATCATCTCGGCGAACTCAACCGCGCCTATGGCTACGACGTCACCGAGACGGTGATTGCCGAAGTCGGCAAGCGCATTCGCGGCCGGCTGCGCGGCAAGGATCATCTCGGCCGTTATTCCGGCAACAAGTTCGGGGTGGTGCTGACCAGTTGTACGCCGGATGAATTGTCGGTCGCAGCGGAGCGCCTGCTGACCGGCGTGCGCGACGACATCATCCCGACCGCCGGCGGGCAGGTCGCGGTCACCATCAGCATCGGCGGCGTCACCGCGCCGCGCCATGCCCGCACGCTGCCCGAAATTCTCAGCCGCGCGCAGGATGCGCTCGATGCGGCGCGCCAGAAACGGCACGGCTCGTTCGTCGCCTACCGGCCCAACGTCGAGCGCGATGCCATGCGGCGCGAATGCGCCCGCGCCACCGACGAGATCGTTGCCGCGCTTAACGACCGGCGCATCGCCTTGGCGTTCGAACCGGTCGTCGATGCACAGAGCCGCGAGGTCAAGTTCTACGAATGCCTGATGCGAGTGCATCGCACCGACGGCGGCATTGCTCAGGCCAATGAGATCATCGCCGTGGCCGAGCGTGTCGGCCTGATGCGGATGCTCGACTACCGCGTGCTCGAACTGGTCGTGGCGGAACTCGCCGCCGCGCCGGGGATCACCGCGAGTGTCAACGTCTCGCCGGGCTCGGCGGTTGATCCCGACTGGTGGACCGGTCTCGGCGCTTTGCTCCGTGCCAGCCCGAAGGCCGCCGAGCGGTTGATCATTGAAATCACCGAGACGGTGGCGATCCAGGATGTCGACGACGCGCGCGGCTTTGTCAGCCGCGTCAAGGATCTCGGCTGCCGCATCGCCATCGACGATTTCGGCGCGGGCCACACGTCATTCCGCAACCTGCGCAAGCTCGGCGTCGATATCGTCAAGATCGACGGCGCCTTCGTACAGAACCTGATGAAGTCGGAAGACGACCGCGCCTTCGTGCAGACCATGATCGATCTGGCGCGGCGTCTCGGCCTCAAGACGGTGGCCGAATGGGTTCAGGACGAACACGCGGCGCAGGTGCTGTCGGACTGGGGCTGCGATTATCTGCAGGGCGCACTGATCGGCCTGGCGGCGCCCGAGCGGCCGTGGCTCGCGGGCAAGAAGGCGGCGACGGCCTAAGACTTCTGTCGTCCCGGCCAAGCGAGCGCTGGCGAGCGCGAGCCGGGACCCATACTCCGCAGTCGATCGATCGGGCACGGCGCAGGGGTCCCCGCTTACGCGGGGACTACAGCGCTATTCCTTGCCGCCGCCCATCTTGTCGATGCGCTTCTGCATCTCGTCGAGCTGGCGCTTGAGGTCGTCCATTTCGCCGTTTCCGCTCTGCGGCTTGTCGGTCGCGGTCTTGTTGCCCTGGGCGCGGGCAAACGGCGCGAACATGGCAAATGTCTTTTCGAACATCTCCATGTTGCGCCGCACTTGATCCTCGAGCGTGCCGAAGCCACCGACGCCGAACGCCTGCGTCAGTTGCTCGCGGAACTTTCCCTGCTCGCTGGTCAGCGACTGCATCGACTGCTCCAGAAAGCGCGGCACGAGCATCTGCATGCTGTCGCCATAGAAGCGGATCAGCTGCCGCAGGAAGGCGATGGGCAGCAGACTCTGCCCTTCCTTGCCTTCCTGTTCGAAGATGATCTGTGCCAGGACCGAACGGGTAATGTCTTCGCCGCTCTTGGCATCGAACACGACGAAATTGTCGCCGGCCTTGACCATGACGGCGAGGTCTTCGAGCGTGACGTAGGTGCTGGTGCCGGTATTATAAAGCCGCCGGTTGGCGTACTTCTTGATTGTGACCGGCTCTTTTTCTTCTGCCATGTTGATCACGTTTCCCCTGACTAGAAGGTGAGCATAACCACTTTACCACCGGCCCGGCCATATTTTTGTGGCGTCGCAGTAAACCCGCAGGAGGCGGTGGGGGCCTTGCGAAAAGGTTCAAAAAGGGCCAATTCTCGCGGGTATCTGCGAGGGCCCTCGGTTGACCAGACGGTCCGGGTGGCCCGAGGATGCGGCAGCGCCATAAGCCGGTTATTGCCCCGCACCCTCAGCCCAAAGGGAGTTTTCGGATGAAAGACGATATCGTCATCGTGAGCGCGGCCCGCACGCCGGTCGGCGCCTTCAACGGCGCATTTGCCAATTTGCCGGCCCATGAGCTCGGCAAGGCCGCCATTCAGGAGGCTCTCAAGCGCGCCGGGGTCGAAGGCGACCGGGTCAGCGAAGTCATCATGGGTCAGATCCTCACTGCCGGTCAGGGCCAGAACCCGGCCCGGCAGGCCTCAATCGCCGCCGGTATTCCGGTGGAAAGCCCGGCCTGGGGCGTCAACCAGCTTTGCGGGTCGGGCCTGCGCGCTGTGGCGCTCGGTTTTCAGGCCATCGCCAATGGCGACAGCGATATCGTCGTGGCCGGCGGCCAGGAATCGATGAGCATGGCGCCACACGCCCAGCACCTGCGCGGCGGCATCAAGATGGGCTCGTTCGAGATGGTCGACACCATGATCAAGGACGGGCTCTGGGATGCCTTCAACGGCTACCACATGGGTACGACGGCCGAGAACGTCGCCAAGCAGTTCCAGATCACCCGCGCCCAGCAGGACGAGTTCGCGGTCGCGTCGCAGAACAAGGCCGAGGCCGCGCAGGCCGCCGGCAAGTTCAAGGACGAGATCGTTCCCGTCACCATCAAGTCGCGCAAGGGCGATATCGTCGTCGATACCGACGAGTATCCGAAGAAAGGCGTGACTCTCGAGGCGTTGACCAAGCTGCGTCCGGCCTTCGACAAGGAAGGCACCGTGACCGCGGCCTCGGCCTCCGGCATCAATGACGGCGCCGCTGCGGTGGTGCTGATGAAGGCGTCGGAAGCCGCCAAGCTCGGCAAAACGCCGCTGGCGCGGATCGTGTCGTGGGCGCAGGCCGGCGTCGATCCGTCGATCATGGGCACCGGGCCGATCCCGGCGTCGCGCGCCGCGCTGAAGAAAGCCGGCTGGAAGCATGACGATCTCGATCTCGTGGAAGCCAACGAGGCCTTCGCCGCGCAGGCCTGTGCGGTCAACAAGGACCTCGGCTGGGA
This sequence comes from Pseudolabrys sp., assembly GCA_022843325.1. Taxonomy (GTDB): domain Bacteria; phylum Pseudomonadota; class Alphaproteobacteria; order Rhizobiales; family Xanthobacteraceae; genus Pseudolabrys. Next base: position 13,340 of record JALHNV010000094.1, read on the forward strand.
CACCGCCAAGGTCAACGTCAACGGCGGCGCCATCGCTATCGGTCATCCGATCGGTGCGTCTGGTGCGCGCGTGCTGGTGACGCTGCTGCACGAAATGGCACGCCGCAACGCCAAGAAGGGTCTGGCCACACTGTGCATCGGCGGCGGCATGGGCATTGCGATGTGCGTGGAGCGGGGCTAGTCCCGCGAACGCGCACCTTCATAGGGTGTTGAGCGCGGCTAAGCGGCGCAGCGGCAAATGTGCAACGCAACATGCTTGCGGACTTGCTGAATCGCACGCTACATCTTTGGTCGAAGTATTTGATGGCCGGGCTTGTCCCGGCCATCAACGTCTTTAAGCTGTATTCAACCGCGCGCCGACGCTGCCGGGACTTGGCGACGCGATAAACTGGGGGAGGACTGGGTCTATGTCGCGCGTTGCATTGGTCACCGGCGGCACCCGTGGCATCGGGGCCGCGATCGCCAAGGCGCTCAAGGACAAGGGCTACAAGGTCGCGGCCAACTACGCCGGCAACGACGAGGCCGCGCAGAGGTTCAACGCCGAGACCGGCATTCCGGTGTTCAAGTGGGACGTGTCCTCGTTCGAGGCCTGCGGCGAAGGCATCAAGGCGGTCGAGGCGGCGCTCGGTCCGGTCGACGTCCTTGTCAACAATGCCGGCATCACCCGCGATGCCATGCTGCACCGCATGAAGCCGGAGCAGTGGATGGCGGTGATCAACACCAATCTCGGCTCGCTGTTCAACATGTGCCGGCACGTCATCGAGGGTATGCGCGAGCGCAAGTTCGGCCGCATCGTCAACATCTCGTCGATCAACGGGCAGAAGGGCCAGATGGGCCAGACCAATTATTCCGCCGCCAAGGCCGGCGAGATCGGCTTCACCAAGGCGTTGGCGCAGGAAGCCGCGCGCGCCGGTGTCACCGTCAACGCCATCTGCCCCGGCTACATCAACACCGAGATGGTGCAGGCTGTGCCGAAGGACGTGCTGGAGAAGAGCATTCTGCCGCTGATCCCGATCGGCCGGCTTGGCGAACCCGAGGAGATCGCGCGCTGCGTGGTGTTCCTGGCCGCCGATGACGCCGGGCTGATCACCGGCGCCACGCTGTCGGCCAATGGCGGGCAGTATTTCCATTAGAGACAGCCGCTCGTCCCCGCGAAAGCGGGGACCCAGAAGCCGCAAGCCCTGGATTCCCGCTTAAGCGGGAATGAGCGGAGAATGTTGCCAGCTGCGCGTATCAATTCTGAGGACTCTCCCATGACCACCAATCGCGTACACCGCGTCGCCGTCATTCCCGGCGACGGCATCGGCCAGGAAGTCATGCCGGAAGGCGTGCGTGTTCTGGAGGCGGCGGCCAAGAAGTTCGGCTTCAAGCTTGAGCTAGACGACTTCGACTTCGCGTCCTGCGACTATTACGACAAGCACGGCCGCATGATGCCGGAGGACTGGAAGGACCAGATAGGCCAGCACGACGCGATCTATTTCGGCGCCGTCGGCATGCCCGACCGCGTGCC
>JALHNV010000095.1 GCA_022843325.1 Pseudolabrys sp.
GGATCATCAGCTTGTTCATGGGATGCGGATGCAGGCCCTTGATGGCCTCGACGCAGATGACGGCTTCATGCTCAGCCTTGTGCGCCAGCATCGGCGCACCAGCGACATCGCCGATGGCGTAAATGCCCGTCACGTTGGTCTTGCAGACGCCGTCGATCTTGACGAGCCCACGCTCCATCGTAACGCCAAGCTTCTCCAGACCGATATTCTCGACATTGCCGACAACGCCGACCGCGGCGATGACGCGATCGACGGTGATCTGCTGCGACTTGCCACCCTCCTCGATCGTCGCGGTGACGCTGTCGCTCTTCTTGTCCAGCTTGGTCACCTTGGCATTGGCGATGATCTTCATGCCCTGCTTCTCGAACTGCTTGCGCGCAAAGGCGGCAATCTCGGCGTCCTCGACCGGCAGGATCTGCGGCAGCACCTCGACCACCGTCACCTCGGCGCCCATGGTGCGGTAGAACGAGGCGAACTCCATGCCGATGGCGCCGGACCCGACCACCAGCAGCGACTTCGGCATCTTGTCCGGGTTCATCGCCTCGAAATAGGTCCAGACCAGTTTCTTGTCCGGCTCCAGACCCGGCAGCACGCGCGGCCGCGCGCCGGTGGCAACGATGATGTGCTTGGCCTGATACTGGCCGGGGCCTGACGCGCCCTTCGGCGCCTCGGTCTTCGAGGCTTTCACGGTGATCTTGCCGGGCGCGTCGATGACCGCCTCGCCCCAGATCACGGTCACCTTGTTCTTCTTCAGCAGGTAGCCGACGCCGGTGTTCATGCGGCCGGCGACACCGCGCGAGCGCTTGATGACGGCCGCGGCATCGAACGACACGTTGTCGGCCGACAGGCCATAGTCCTTTGCGTTTTGCATGTAGTGAAAAATTTCGGCCGAGCGCAGCAGCGCCTTGGTCGGGATGCAGCCCCAATTCGAGCAGATGCCGCCGAGGTAATCGCGCTCGATGACGGCGGTCTTGAAGCCGAGTTGGGCAGCCCGGATGGCTGCGATGTAGCCGCCGGGGCCGGAGCCGATGATCACCACGTCGAAGGAACTGTCCGCCATCTGTCTCTCAATGTCTGGTGAGGGGTCTGGTTGGTCCGCGCAAGGTAGCACAAGCCGGCGCGATCATAATTCCTTATCCATGATTTCGCGCGGATCACCGGCCCGTGATCCCTGTGCAACACCCAATCGTAACACTTTCGCGGCTATGCAACCCGGTCGGTTTTGCAGGGAGTGTCCCGTGGCGGAAGAAAGCAAGAACGTCCTCCTCAACCTGATGGCGTCGGCCGCCGATGGCAATAGCCCCGGCGGCGCCACGGTCAAGCGCGCGCTGGCAGTGATCCGGTCGCATCTCGGGATGGAGGTCGCCTACGTCTCGGAATTTGTCGATAACCAGTCGGTTTTCCGCGAGGTCGATGCCCCCGGCCTCGAAGCTTTGATCAAGCCCGGCGATTCGCGTTCGCTCGACGACGTCTATTGCCGGCACATTCTGTCGGGACGCCTTCCCGAACTGATACCGGATACAGCCGCCAACCCGATCGCGGCGGCCATGCCGATTACCAAGGCCGCCAATATCGGCTCCCACATGAGCGTGCCGATCCGGCTCGCCGACGGCAGCACCTACGGCATGTTTTGCTGTCTCGGCTTCCACGCCAACCCGACGCTCAACCAGCGCGACCTCGGCATGATGAAGGCTTTTGCCGAACTCGCCGCGTTCGATATCAACCGCGACATCGACATCAAGAAGGCCGCGACCGACAAGGTCGCCAGCATCAACAACGTCATCGCCAGCAACCAGTTCACGATCGCCTATCAGCCGATCTGGAACGTGGCCACCAACCGGCCGGTCGGGCTGGAGTGCCTGGCCCGCTTCCCGGCCCAGCCGCCGCGCAGCCCCGATCTGTGGTTCAACGAAGCGGCGGAAGCCGGGCTCGGCGCCGAACTGGAACTCGCCGCCATCCGCATGGCCCTGCGCGCCTTCGACACGCCGCTGCCGGCTCCGATCTACCTGGCGGTCAACGCCTCGCCGGCCACCGTGGTCGGCGGCGACCTCGCGGCGGCGTTCGCCGGCCTGCCGCTCGACCGCATCGTGCTGGAAGTCACCGAGCACGCCCACGTCGCCGATTACGACCGGCTGGTGAAGGCCCTGGCGCCGTTGCGGCAGAGCGGCGTCCGGCTGGCGATCGACGATGCCGGCGCCGGCTATTCCGGCCTGCAGCACATTCTGCAATTGCGCCCCGACATCATCAAACTCGACATGTCGCTGACCCGGCACATCGATCTCGATCCGGCGCGGCGGGCGCTGGCGGCAGCGCTGATTGCGTTCGCCCGCGACACCGGCAGCCAGATCGTGGCCGAAGGCGTCGAGACGGCGTCCGAACTCAAGACGCTCGCCACCCTCGGCGTGCAGATGGCGCAGGGCTATCACCTCGGCCGGCCGATGGCGCTGGACAGCGCGGCGGTGCTGTTCGGCACTGACGATACGAACGCGCGGGTGGCATGACGCCGGGGCGCCGTCGCCCCAGCGACCGCCACCGGCCACGTTACTGTACGATGAGCTTGAGGTCCTCGACCACCGGCTTCACCTTCGACACCTGCTCTTTCAGCATCGCCCGCATCTCCGCCTGCGTCGAACCGGACGGCTCGGCGCCGACCTCTTCCATGCGTTTGCGCACGTCCGGCTTTTTCACCGCCAGCACGACCTGTTCGTGCAGGCGCGCAATCACCGCGTCAGGCGTTCCGGCCGGTGCGAAGAAGCCGTTCCAGCCCTGGATTTCGAGGCTGGTGAGGCCGAGTTCGCGCACGGTGGGCACATCGGGTAGCGCCGGCGACCGCTTGACGCCCAGCACCGCCAGCGGCTTTAGCGCGCCGGACTTGGCGTGCTGCAACGAGGTCGAGAGCTGATCGCCGCCGAACTGGATACGGCCCGACAACAGCTCCAGCACCAATGGCGCGGCGCCGCGGAACGGCACGTGATCCATCTTGATGCCGGTATCGCGCTTGAGCACCTCGCCGATGTAATTCATGATGCTGCCCGGCCCGGTCGAACCGTAGAACAGCGGATCCTTGGCGGTCTTGGCGTAGTCGACGAATTCCTTGAGATCCTTCGCCGGCACACTCGGATGCGCCAGCATCAGCATCGGCACATAGGCGCCGACGGAAATCGGGATGAAGTCCTTTTCGATGTCGTGGCGCGAGCGGCCGGCATATTGCAGCGACGCGGTCGTGGTCGAGAAGGTCAGGTTGTGGAACAGCAACGTGTAGCCGTCTGGCGGCGCCTTGGCGACCTGATCGGCGCCGAGCGAGCCGCCGGCACCGCCGACGTTTTCGACCAGCACCGTCTGGCCGAGACCCTCGGTCATGCTCTGGGCGAAAAGGCGCGCCAGCATGTCGGTGGTGCCGCCGGCCGGGAACGGCACGACCACGCGAATGGTGCGGCTGGGGTATTGTTGTGCGCTTGACGCGCCAGCCATCAACGGCAGGGCGATAAGCGCCGCCGCCGCGGACAGAAACAAGTTTCGGCGCGTCTGATTTTTATTGGACCTCAAGGATCGCATGGTCGCCTCCCTCTGAATGCTGCCGTTGCCCGGCATGCGTTTAGAGGGGCATCCTAACACTCTCAGGGTGCGGCTTCGAGGGGGCTAAATCCCGTGCCTCGCGTGTGCCCCTACACGATCATCATCACCGGGTTTTCGATCAGCCGCTTGAACGCCGTGATCAGTTCGGCGCCCAGCGCGCCGTCGATGGCGCGGTGATCGCAGGACAGCGTCACGCTCATGATGGTGGCCGGGACGATCTGGCCGTTGCGCACCACCGCCCGCTCCTCGCCGGCGCCGACTGCGAGGATCGACGATTGCGGCGGGTTGATCACCGCGGTGAAGTCCTTAATGCCGTACATACCGAGGTTGGACACCGACGACGAGCCGCCCTGGTATTCGTTGGGCTTGAGCTTCTTGGCCTTGGCGCGCGCGGCAAGGTCCTTCATCTCGTTCGAGATCGCCGACAGCGATTTGGTTTCGGCCTGGCGGATGATCGGCGTGATCAGCCCGAACGGCAGCGCGACCGCGACGCCGATGTCGGAATGCTTGTGCTTGAGCATGGCGCCCTCGGTCCAGCTCACATTGGCTTCCGGGATGCGCTGCAGCGCCAGCGCCATGGCCTTGATGACGAAGTCGTTGACCGACAGTTTGTAGAGCGGCTTGCCGTCCTTGTCCTTGCCGGCGGCGGCGTTGATCTCTTCGCGCGCCGCGGTCAGCTTGCCGATATCGCAGTCGATCGTGAGATAGAAGGTCGGCATCGACTGCGTCGCGGCGGTGAGCCGCTGGGCGATCGTGCGGCGCATGCCGTCATGCGGCACGGTATCGTAAGAACCTTCCTCGTAGAGGCCAAGGATCTGCTTGTCGGACATGGCAGGCGCCGGAGCGGACCCTGCCGCCGGTGCCCCGGCTGACGCAGCCGCCGCCGCGGGTTTCAGTCCCTTGCCGGATTTGGCCTCGTCGATGTCGCGCGCAATGACACGGCCATGCGGACCGGAGCCCTGCACGGCCGACAGATCGACGCCGGCCTCCTTGGCCAACCGCTTCGCCAGCGGCGAGGCGAAGATGCGGTTGCTGCCACCTTGGCCCGCGTCCTTCGCGACGGGCGCTCTCGCGCCCTCCTCAGAACGAGCAGCCGGCTTGGGCGCTCGCGGCGAACTCTTGGCCTCATCCTGAGGAGCCCGCGCAGGCGTCTCGGAGGATGCGACAGGCTTCGCTTCCGCCTTTTTCGGTTCGTCCTTTTTCTCCGCCGCCTTCGGCGCCGCGGCGCCGGCCGCCTTGGCGTCCTCGCCTTCGGCGGTGATGATGGCGATCACAGCATTCACCGCGACGTCCTGGGTGCCTTCCGGCACCACGATCTTGGCCAGCGTGCCCTCGTCGGTCGCCTCGTATTCCATCGTCGCCTTGTCGGTCTCGATCTCGGCGATGACGTCGCCCGACTTGATGGCGTCGCCTTCCTTCTTCAGCCAGCGCGCAAGGTTGCCCTTTTCCATGGTGGGCGACAGCGCGGGCATCAGGATGTTGGTGGCCATGTCGCTTTGCGCCTACTTGTAACTGACGGCTTTGGCGGCCTCGACCACCTCGGCCACGGTCGGGAGCGCCAGCTTCTCGAGGTTGGCGGCGTAAGGCATCGGCACGTCCTTGCCCGACACGCGCGCCACCGGCGCGTCGAGATAATCGAACGCCTGCTCCATGATGCGGGTGGCGATTTCGGCGCCGACGCCGGACTGGGCCCAGCCCTCTTCCACCGTCACCGCGCGGCCGGTCTTCTTGACCGAGGCGATGATGGTCTCGGTGTCCATCGGCTTCAGCGTGCGCAGGTCGATCACCTCGGCCTCGATGCCTTCCTTGGCCAGTTCCTCGGCGGCCTTGAGCGCATAGGTCATGCCGTTCGACCAGGCGACGATGGTGACGTCGCTGCCGGCACGCGCGATCTTCGCCTTGCCGATCGGCAGCACGAAATCGTCGAGCTTCGGCACCGGCGACGAGTGACCGTAGAGGATTTCGTTTTCCAGGAAGATGATCGGGTTGGGATCGCGGATCGCCGCCTTCAAGAGGCCCTTGGCGTCGGCGGCATTCGACGGCGCGATCACCTTGAGACCCGGGATGTGCGAGTACCAGGCGGAATAGTCCTGGCTGTGCTGAGCGGCGACGCGCGCGGCGGCGCCGTTCGGACCGCGGAACACGATCGAGCAGCCCATCTGGCCGCCTGACATGTAGAGCGTCTTGGCGGCGGAGTTGATGATCTGGTCGATCGCCTGCATGGCGAAGTTGAAGGTCATGAACTCGACAATCGGCTTAAGGCCCGCCAGCGCCGCGCCGACGCCAAGGCCGGCAAAGCCGTGCTCGGTGATCGGCGTATCGATGACTCGCTTGTCGCCGAATTCCTGCAACAGGCCCTGCGTGACCTTGTAGGCGCCCTGATACTCGGCGACTTCCTCGCCCATCACGAAGACGTCGCCGTCGCGGCGCATTTCCTCGGCCATGGCGTCGCGCAAGGCTTCACGCATGGTCATGGTGACCATCTCGGTGCCTTCGGGAATATCGGGGTCGGCGGCGGTCTGGATGGCGGGCGCCGCGGGCGCCTTGGCAGCTTTCTTTTCGGCTTCTTCGGGCGCGGGCGCCTCGGCCTTGCCTTCGGTGGCGGGTGGCGCGGACTGGGCTTTTTTCTGCTGCTCGGCGACGGAGTCGGTTTTCTTCGCCGGTTCGGCCTTCTTCTCCGGGGCGGCAGAGGCGTCCTCGCCATCGCTGAGAATGGTGGCGATCGGCGTGTTCACGGCGACGTCGGCCGTGCCTTCCGGCACCAGGATCTTGCCCATGGTGCCTTCATCGGTGGCTTCCACTTCCATGGTCGCCTTGTCGGTCTCGATCTCGGCGATGATGTCGCCGGACTTGACCGAGTCGCCCTCTTTCTTGAGCCACTTGGCGAGGTTGCCCTTTTCCATCGTGGGCGAAAGCGCGGGCATGAGGATGTCGATCGGCATGGGCTTAAACTGTTTCCTGCACTGACCCGGTATTTTCTGTTTTGACGGGCCGGCGATGACGCCGGCTTCCTAGCGATAGATGTCCGTGAACAGCTCCGACACGTCCGGCTCCGGATCGTGTGTAGCGAACTCAGCCGCCTGGTTGATCAGATCGCGCACCGAAGCGTCGATCTTCTTCAGGACGTCTTCTGTAGCGAATTTCTTTTCCAGAATGCGCGCGCGCGCCATGTCGATTGGATCGGTGGTCGAGCGCACCTTGTCGACTTCTTCGCGGGTGCGGTACTTGGCCGGATCCGACATCGAATGGCCGCGGTAGCGGTAGGTCAACATTTCCAGAATATAGGGACCCTTGCCGGCGCGGCACCAGGCTGCGGCCTTTTCACCGGCGGCCTGCACAGCGCGCACGTCCATGCCATCAACCTGCTCGCCCGGAATGTTAAACGAGAGGCCGCGCCGCGACAGGTTCACCTCGGCGGAAGCGCGGGCGATCGACGTGCCCATGGCGTAGCGGTTGTTCTCGATGACGTAGATGACCGGCAGCTTCCAGAGCTCGGCCATATTAAAGCTCTCGTAGACCTGACCCTGGTTGGCGGCGCCGTCGCCGAAATAGGTCACCGAAAGGTTGTCGTTGCCGCGATAGACATTGGCGAAGGCCAGCCCGGTGCCGAGCGGCACCTGCGCGCCGACAATGCCATGACCGCCGTAGAAGCCCTTCTCGACGCTGAACATGTGCATCGAGCCGCCCTTGCCCTTGGAATAGCCCTGGGCACGGCCGGTCAGTTCCGCCATGACGCCCTTGGCGTCCATGCCGCAGGCCAGCATGTGGCCATGGTCGCGGTAACCGGTGATGACCTGGTCGCCCTTCTTGAGCACCATCTGCATGCCGACCACCACGGCTTCCTGGCCGATATAGAGGTGGCAGAAACCGCCGATCAAACCCATGCCGTACATCTGGCCGGCCTTCTCCTCGAAGCGGCGGATGGTCAGCATTGTTTCATAGGCGGAAAGTTCTTGTTCCTTGCTGAAGTCGGCAAGCTTGGCCGCCGGGGCCCGCTTGTTGTCGTCGGCGCTCGAATTCTTTTGGGCGACCGCCATTGGCACTCCGTGGACTGCAAAGACTTTAGTAGGACAATCCCCAATAGCTCAATTTGTACGCACGGGAAAGCCGCCGCCCGGATGCAAGGCTTGCGTATTTCGCCGCGTTTTTGAACGGAAAGTGCGCGGCCCGCCACCGGGCCCGGCGCCTGGCAGACGGCCGACGTCTACCGGGGATTTAGCAGAAGCACGACGTCGCGGGAATCGGCCAGTCCGAGCAATGTCCGGGCACGCTCGTCCAGCATATCGGGATCGAGTTTGTCGGCCCGCAGCAGCGCCACGCGCCGCTCCCACGCCGTCCGCTCCGCCCGCACCTGCGACCATTCAGCCTGCATCGCCGTCAAATGCGCGTCGATGTCCTGCTGGGCGCGCAGGCCGTGATTCCCCGTGAACGCATTCACGGCGAAATAGCCGATGAAAGCGGCGGCAAACAGATACAGCCCGAGCACAGTGAGGATGGCGCGGCGGCGCCGGTGGGTGACCATACGCGGCATAGTCAGTGATCCGCGTTAAGGCGCATTTAACGGTAAGGCCGGTCCGTTCCTCTATTTCAGGGCGCCGCGCCCGGCATATTTCGCCTGCGGCCCGAGTTCCTGCTCGATCCGCAGCAACTGGTTGTATTTGGCGGTGCGGTCGGCGCGCGCCAGCGAACCGGTCTTGATCTGCCCGCAATTGGTGGCGACGGCGAGGTCGGCGATGGTCGAATCCTCGGTCTCGCCCGAGCGATGCGACATGACCGCGGTGTAGGCGGCCTTGTGCGCCATCTCGACGGCCGCCAGCGTCTCGGTCAGGGTGCCGATCTGGTTGACCTTGACCAGGATCGAATTGCCGACGCCATCCTTGATGCCGGCGCCGAGGCGCTCGACATTGGTGACGAACAGGTCGTCGCCGACCAGCTGGCATTTGTCGCCGATCAGGCCGGTCAGGATCTTCCACCCATCCCAGTCGTCCTCCGACATGCCGTCCTCGATCGAGACGATCGGATAGGCGCCGACGAGTTTTGCCAGATACTCCGCCTGCGCCTGTCCGGAGCGCTTCTTGCCCTCGCCTTCATAGGCATAGGCGCCGTCCTTGAAGAACTCCGTGGCGGCGCAGTCGAGCGCGATCATGACATCGCCGCCGGCCTTGTAGCCGGCCTTCTCGATGCCCTGCATAACGAAGTCGAGCGCGGCCTCGGCCGATTTCAGGTTGGGCGCAAAGCCACCTTCGTCGCCAACATTGGTGTTGTGACCGGCCTTCTTTAGTTCGGCGCGCAGCGTGTGGAAGATTTCCGAACCCGCCCGCAACGCCTCGGCAAAGCTCGGCGCGCCGACCGGCATGATCATGAATTCCTGGAAGTCGATCGGGTTATCGGCATGGGCGCCGCCGTTGATGATGTTCATCATCGGCACCGGCAGCAGCCGCGCCGCGGTGCCGCCGACATAGCGGTACAGCGGCAAGTCAGATGCATTGGCCGCGGCCTTGGCGACCGCCAGCGATACGCCGAGAATGGCGTTGGCGCCGAGCCTGCCCTTGTTCGGTGTGCCGTCGAGCTCGATCATGGTCTCGTCGATCAGCGCCTGCGCCTCGGCGTCCATGCCGCCGAGCGCGTCGTAGATCTCGCCGTTGACCGCATCGACCGCCTTTTGCACGCCCTTGCCGCCGTAACGGCCCTTGTCGCCGTCGCGCAACTCGACCGCCTCATGGGCGCCCGTGGACGCCCCCGAGGGCACTGCGGCGCGGCCCTGCGCACCATCCTCCAGCAGAACGTCGACTTCGACGGTGGGATTGCCCCGGCTGTCGAGGATTTCGCGGCCGATAATATCGATGATGGCGGTCATGGGCGGTTCCGGGCTTTGCAGGGTGCGCAGGGTCCAGCCATGCGCCATTGCGAGGGCTTCTACAGGATCGACAACCCCCTTGTCATGCCCTGCGTCAAACGGGCAAGAAGCCCTCATGGCAAAGAAATTGGCAAAGAAATCGGCGGGCACTCCTGCGTTGCAGCTCGGCCAACCCACCCCGATGCCGGCGTCGCCCGGCGAGGCGGTGCTGGACCGCGTGCCGAACCCGCATACCGACACCAATTACGTGGCGCGCTTCACCGCGCCGGAATTCACCACGCTGTGCCCGATCACCGGCCAGCCCGACTTCGCCCACCTGGTCATCGACTACGTGCCGGGCAAACATCTGGTCGAGTCGAAGTCGCTGAAGCTGTATCTGGTCAGCTTCCGCAAGGAGGGCTCCTTTCACGAGGACTGCACGGTGGCCATCGGCAAGCGGCTGTTCGGCCTGCTCAAGCCGAAATGGCTGCGCATCGGCGGCTACTGGTATCCGCGCGGCGGAATCCCGATCGACGTGTTCTGGCAGGCCGGCAAATTGCCCAAGGACGTCTGGGTGCCCGATCAGGGCGTGCAGCCCTATCGCGGCCGCGGCTGAGTTTCAGGTCGGCGTCGGTGGCGCGCGCCTGAGCCATTGCGCGCAGACGAAGCCCGCCGTCACCAGCACCACCGAGCCGACCAGCAGCACCGGCGTGACACCGACGGTCGCCATGCCGACGCCGTAGACGATCGGCCCGACCGCGTGGCCCATGAAGAAAAAGAACGAGTGCAGCGCCATCGCCGAGCCGCGCGCCGCCGGCGCCAGTTCGCTGGCGTAGATCTGAATGACGGCGTGCAGCATGTAGAAGCCGAAGCCGAGCAGGACGAAATTGATCACCTCGACCGGCCACGGCACCCGGAAAGCGACCACCAGCAGGCAGACGCCCATCACCAGTCCGCCGCCGCGCATCAGCCAGGTTTCGCCGAGCACCGGCAGCAGCCGCGATACCGAGAGGGCGTAGATCGCGCCGCCGATGCCGAAGCCGCCGAGGACCAGCCCGGCGATCGAGGCGCGGGTTTCGCCGTCGTCATGCAGCATCGTCGCGAGGTGCGGGAACAGCCCGTACATGAACACCGCTTCGAGAAACACCACGGTGTAACAAATCTTGGCCAGCGGGTTGCTGAAGATGGTTCGGTAGTTGGGTCCCAGCGTCGACAGGTCGAAGCGGCCGGCGGTTTCGGTGAGATTGCGAAGGCCGGGGATCGCGGCCGCAAAGGCAATCAGGGCGAAGGCGCCGGTCATGAAAAACACGCTGCGCCAGCCGAACAGATCGCCGATCACCCCAGCAAAGGTGGCGCCGAGCAGATTACCGGACATGATCGCCAGCAACAGGCGGCCCATTGCCACCTGCCGTTCCGCGATCGGAAACTTGTCGCCAACCAGCGCAAAAGCGATCGGCATCACGCCGCCGGTGGCCAGGCCCGCCACCATTCGCGCCACGACCAGAACTTCGAAGTTGCCGGCGAAGCCGCAGACGAAGGTCGCGACGCTGCCGGCGAAGAGACAGATCAGCATCATCCGCGCCTTGCTGAACATGTCGGCCAGGGCGCCGAACAGCGGCTGAACCAGCGCATAGGGCAAGGTGAAGGCGGTGGTCAAAAGCGCCACGGTGGCCGGATCGACGGCGAGCTCCCCAGCGATCTGCGGCACCACAGGATCGGTCGAGCGAACGAACATCGAGCACGCGAACAGGACGAGAGCGATCAGATTGAGCTGGCGGCCCATAGTGTCCTTTTTGCCTCGGCGCCGCTTAGCGCTTGGCCAACCGGTCGAATTCGACAAGGCTGCGCAACAATGCCTCCATCTCCTTCAGCGGCATCATGTTGGGCCCGTCGGACGGCGCGTGGTCGGGGTCCTGATGCGTCTCGATGAAGACGCCGGCGACGCCGACCGCAACCGCGGCGCGCGCCAGCACCGGTACGAATTCGCGTTCGCCGCCCGATGACGCGCCCTGCCCGCCCGGCTGCTGCACCGAATGCGTGGCGTCAAAAATCACCGGCGCATGGGTGGTGCGCTTGAGGATCGGCAGCGCGCGCATGTCCGAGACCAGGGTGTTGTAGCCGAACGACACGCCGCGCTCGGTCACCAGCACATTACGATTGCCCGCGGTGGTGAGCTTCGCCACCACGTTCTGCATGTCCCATGGCGCCAGAAACTGCCCCTTCTTGACGTTCACGATTTTGCCGGTGGCGGCGGCGGCAATCAGCAGGTCGGTCTGGCGGCACAGGAACGCCGGGATCTGAAGCACGTCGACCGCTTCCGCAACGCGCGCGCATTGGGCGGCGTCGTGCACGTCGGTCAGCACCGGCAGTCCGAGCTGCTCCCGTATCTCGGCGAAAATCGGCAGCGCAGCGTCGAGGCCGATGCCACGCGCCGCCTTGGCCGAGGTGCGGTTGGCCTTATCGAAGGATGTTTTGTAAACAAGCCCGACGCCCGCGCGCGCGGCGATTTCCTTGAGCGCGCCGGCCATTTCCAGCGCATGCGCCCGGCTCTCAAGCTGGCAAGGACCGGCGATCAGCGCCAGCGGCAGATCGTTGCCGAAGCGGACGGCGCCGACGGAAACACGGGCGTTGGGCAACAGACTTGGGTCCACCGAAAGCGTCCTTGCGAGGCGCGACCATGAAGCGGCCGGGCCGCGCGGTCAACGATTCTCAAATACCAAAACGGCGCCCCGCACAGCCTGCGAGCCGGATGCGGGGCCACCCCCGACAAAGCGTATGGCTGCCAGTCGCGCCCCGCCCGCACAATCCGGCGCGTTCGTGCCGTACCGGCGTGCAAACCCGGCCGGCGTCGTCAACTCAATCGCGCCGCGCGGCAATTCGATGGTGAAGCCCTCGCCGTCGGCACGCGCCGCCGACGCGCCGGTGAAGGCCATCAGGAAGTCGCGATGCCGCGAGGGCGTGTCAGCTACCATCACCACCGCAGCCACGCCGGTCACGCCGTTGTCATGTTTCTGAAACGTCGGATTCCAGAAGTTCTCCGGGTAATGCTGCTGGCAGACGGCGAAACGGATATCCGGTGCGTGCCGGTCTTCGGCAAAGGCCAGCGAAAAGGCCACCTTGACCGCCGACCCGTCCGGGCGCCTGCCCTCGCGGTCAAAGCGCATTGCTTCCGACGCGGCGAAACCGGCGGCGCGCAGCGCCGCCTCGTCGTCTCGTGCATTCTGTGATTCGAGGATCAGCATCGACAGGCCATCGCCACGCGCGATGAAATCGCCATTGAAAGCGCCGAACAGTTTCGAGAAACCGTCGTCGCCCAGCTTTTCGGGCTTGGCCAGCGTCAGTAGTTCGATGAAGCAGCCTGGCATTTGCACGATATGGTTATGTGTGCCCCAGGGATGCCGGTTGCGCGCGCCAACGGTGAAGCCGAGACGGCGATAGGCGGCGACGGCGGCATCAAGATCGCGTACAGCATGGACGATATGGTCGAGCCCGCGCGCCATGTTTTCTCGTCCCATGAGCCGGAAAGCGCCGTCGCGCCGGCTCCCTCGCCTGGAATTCAAATGCGTGTAAACGGAGGGCGGGCGGAACCCCGCCACTCTCCCGTCGTTAAACCTCCTCAGCCTACACGGACCGGATTTCACCGACCATGGCCGCGCTTTTACTTTATCTGATTGCAATACTGGTCGTCGTCGCCACCCTGCTGCCGGTCTGGCGCACCACGCGGTGGTGGGTCCGGGTGCTCGACTTTCCCCGCTTTCAGGTGGCGGTCTTGGCGTTTGTGACGCTGGCTCTGATACCCATCTTCGCTTGGCCCTTATCGCCTGTCGATTATGGCTTGCTGGCGGCCGTTGCAGCCGCAGGGGCGTGGCAGTTGTCTTGGGTCTGGCGCTACAGCCCCTTGGCGCCACTGGAAGTCGGCAACACAAGCGCGGCGCGTGACGCACCCGAATGCTTCTCGCTGCTCACGACGAATGTCTATCTGAAGGCGCGCGACTCGAACGCCTTGCTGAAGCTCATTCACGACACCGACCCCGATCTGATCCTGGCGGTCGAGACCGACGAATGGTGGTGCGCGCGGCTCAGCGAGGGGCTGCAAAGCAAGTACCCGCACAATCAAATTTATCCGCTGTCGAACGGTTACGGCATCGCGCTGTTTTCGCGGCTCGAACTGGTCGATCCCGGCTTTCGTCATCTGGTCGATGAACAGGTGCCATCGATCAAGACAGGTTTGCGGCTGCGCTGCGGCGCCGTCATCGATGTCTACGGTGTGCACCCGCAACCACCCGCGCCGTCGCAGGATTCAACGGCGCGCGACACCGAGCTGGTCATGGTCGGGCGCGAAATCAAACGGACGCAACGGCCCGCCGTCGTGCTCGGCGATCTCAACGATGTCGCCTGGTCGCGGACCACGACGCGGTTCAAGGAGGTCGGCGGCCTGCTCGACCCGCGGCGCGGCCGCGGCTTTTTCAACACCTACCCGGCCGGCATGCCGGGGATGCGTTATCCGCTGGATTATGTTTTCCACACGTCGCATTTCGCCGTCAGCCGCATGCGCGTCCTGCCACGCATCGAATCCGATCATCTGCCCTTTACGGCCACGCTATGCCTCACGCCGGAGGCGATGCAGGCGGACAAGTGACGGCTATACCAGCCGGCTCTGCTCCACCGCCGCCTCGATAAACGAGGCGAACAGCGGATGCGGCTCGAATGGCCGCGACTTCAGCTCGGGGTGAAACTGCACGCCGATGAACCAAGGGTGATCTTCGTACTCGACGATCTCCGGCAGGATGCCATCGGGCGACATGCCGGAGAAACGCAGGCCGTGCTGCTCAAGACGGCCTTTGTAGGCCGTATTCACTTCATAACGATGGCGGTGCCGTTCGGAGATTTCGGTGGCGCCATAAATCTCCGCAACAC
>JALHNV010000096.1 GCA_022843325.1 Pseudolabrys sp.
CGGATGGCCGTTCATCACCGGCGGCAAGGATTATTCCGGCGCGCCGATCGGCGTCGGCCTTTCCTATAAGGGGATGAAGTCTCCCCTGCACGTGTTCGAAGAGACGGTCGCCCCGTCGGGCGCGATTTTCTACGACGGCGCGATGTTTACCGGATGGCGTGGCAATCTCCTGGTCGGCGGTCAGGCCAATGAATCGCTGATGCGCCTCACTCTCAAGGAAGACCGTGTGGAGAACGTCGAGCGCATCGACATCGGCCGCCGCATCCGCGACGTGCAGGCCGGGCCGGACGGCGCGCTGTATCTGCTCACCGAACACGCCGACGGCGAGATCCTGCGCCTGTCGACCCCCTAGGACCCCGGCGTGAGATCGGCCGGCGAGATCAGCACGCCGAAGCGCTCGCACCAGATCACGACGCTCGGGTAGTTCTTCAGATCGACGCCGGCCGGGATCGGGTAGCGCTGGCTGCCCTGAAAGGCGCGCAGGCGGCCGAGATCGACCACCATGGCGTCTTTCACCGCCGCCTCGTCGCGCACATTCGCTTTCGGCACCAGATAAACGTGATAGGCCGGGCCCGGTCCGACCGCGAAGTCCGGCTCGAGATAGACCGCGTTCCTGTAAACGCTGACCTTGCCGCTGCCATAGTGGATCGGATCGGACGGATTGGCGTGAATGAAGGTGCCGGTGGCGACGCGCTCGCTGCGGTCGGCCTCGGTCAGTTGCTCGACCGCGGGCGGCGGCGGAAACACATAGGGAAAAAGAAAGAAGCCGAGCGCGACACCGAAACCGGTGCCGAGCAGGCCGCCGAGCATGAAGATCGCGATGCCGCGCCAGAACCCGCGCATGGTGTCCCCGTTCAGAACCGAAGCTTAAACCGCTGCGCCGTTGACATCACACTCACGATGACTTGACCGCCTCATCCGCAATGCCCGCCAGCGCGCCGGCGTCGTCGGGAAACCCCGCCGCGATCCAGGCCGCTTCCGCGGCGCGTAGCGCCTGGCCCAGCGCCGGTCCCTTGGCGACGCCGCGCTTGATGAAGTCGGCCGCCTTCAGCGGAAACACCGGCGCGGTCCAGCGCTGCGGCAGGGTCGCCAGCGCCATCCAGCCGGCGTCATGCGCCGACGCCGGCGACCGCGCCCAGCCGAGCAGCGCGTGATCGGTGAATGCCTCCGGCCCAAGCCGGTAAAGCCACTCGCGCGCCGCCGCGTCGCCGGACTGCGGCGAGATGCGCCGCCAGCCGTCTGCCATCGACACCAGTCGCGCGTGTTCGGCGTTGAACAGCCGCAGCCGCTGCGCCAGCCGCTCGGCGTCTTCGGCGACGACAACGCCGAGCGCGCCGAGCCGGCGCACCGGATCGGGCGGCAAGCCGGCCGCCGCCTCGGCTTTGGCCAGGTTCTCGAACGATGCGAGATAGCTGACGCCGCCCAAGACGCGCAGCAGCAGACCACCGTCCGTCATCGCGATCAATGTCGGCATGGCATGCGGCGCAACGACGAGCTTCATCACCTCCATGCGCACACGCTCGCGCGACAACTGGTCGAGCCCGGCGCGGCCGGCGATGCAGGCCTTGAGCCCGTCGGCGTCGGGATGGCCGCCGGGACCGTAGGCGGCGTGAAAGCGGAAGAAGCGCAGAATGCGCAGGTAGTCTTCCTCGATGCGCTTGCGCGGCTCGCCGATAAAGCGCACCCGCCGCACAGCCAGATCGTCGAGCCCGCCGGTGTAATCGTGCACGGTGCCGTCAGCGGTGGCCGACAGCGCGTTGATGGTGAAGTCGCGGCGCTCGGCATCGGCCCGCCAGTCGCGGCCGAACGCCACCTTGGCGTGGCGGCCGTCGGTCTCGACGTCCCGGCGCAAGGTCGTCACTTCGAACGGATGGCCGTCGACCACGACGGTGACGGTGCCGTGTTCGATGCCGGTCGGCACCGCCTTGAAGCCGGCCGCCTTGACCCGCCGCACCACCTCGTCGGGCACCGCCGTGGTGGCGATATCGACCTCATGCACCGGCACGCCGAGCAGCGCATTGCGCACCGCGCCGCCGACGATGCGCGCTTCCTCGCCGTCGCGGTCGAGCACGTCGAGCAGACGCGCCAGCCCGGCGGCATGCGGCCAGGCGGCGCCGGAGATCGACCGCCCCGTCGCGCCCGGCCGCGTCATCTGGTCGTCCCCGGCACGAACTTGCCGCTCTCGTCGACATGGGCCGGGATGTAGGTCGAGCCCGGCGGCGCGCCGCTGAAATGCGCGAAGTAGACGAAGCTGCCGACCACCAGGACCAGCGCGACGATGGCCAGCGAGACGATCCGCGACAGCGGCCAGGATTCCGGGTCCATGATATTGGCGCGGGTCGCCCACAGAAACAGCGCGTACAGGGCGAAAGGCGTCAGAAACAGGATCAGTTCGATCAGGATGGGACGGGCCATGATGTGTCGCGCTCTCCGGCAGTCATCGCCCGCGACAGCGGACGGGTCGGGCACCAATGTCGTTATCTTTTCGACAAACACAACGCCGCAGCGGCTTCATGTCCTGCCTTCGCGGCGATGACGGCGACCGAAAGTCGCTTTGCCGCACCGCTCACCGATAGATCCGGGCGTACAGGTTCCGCAATATACCCGCCGTCACGCCCCAGATGTAACGCTCGCCGAAGGTAATGGCATAATAGTGCCGCGTCATGCCCTGCCAGTCGCGCGAATGGCGCTGCATGTTCGCCATGTCCATCAGGAACGCCAGCGGCACCTCGAAGGCATGGTCGACCTCGCCGGCATTGAGGGTAAGCGTGAAGCCCGGTTTGACGCGGGCGATGGTCGGCACAATGCGGTAGCCGAGCGTCGTCATGTAGAGATCGAGATAGCCGAGCGGCTCGATATGCGAGCGGTCGAGGCCGACTTCCTCCTCGGTCTCGCGCAGCGCCGCCGCCAGCGGATCGGCGTCGCCTTTGTCGATCTTGCCGCCGGGAAATGAAATCTGCCCCGGATGATTGGGCAGATGCTGCGCACGCTGCGTCAGCAGCACCGTCGGCTCCGGGTGGTCGATCACCGCGATCATCACCGCGGCGGGACGGATCGGCCGCACCTCGGCGATCTTCGCCATCACCGGATCGGCGTCATGGTCGCCGCGCGTCGGCGTCACGCCGGGATCGGTGAGGCCGGGCGGCACGTCGAGCGTCAGCCGCGTGCGCGCGCGGTTGAAGAACTCCGCCGACGACAGCGGGGTCACCGGATCGACACGCTGATCCATCAGGCCTGCTCCCGCATGGTGGCGGCATCCGCCATCGCAAAAAAAACGCCGCCCGACATCACGCCGAACATCGCCTTGCCGCCGACGCTGCGCTCTTCGCCGCGCGCGACCAGATCGTAGAACAGCGCCCGCGTCACTTTGGCCCACAGGTCGCGGCGCACGTGAACATAGGGCTTGAGGCCGCCGGTGTCCGCCTCCGGCTCGAACCGCAACCCATGGCCGGGGCCGGCGTCGACCCAGTCGTCGACATTGGTGCGAAACCGCAGCACCGGGCCGCCGGCGCCCTGCGCGACCGTCATCTCGACGGCCAGGAACGGCGCGTCCTCGACCACCAGGCCGACCTTCTCCACAGGTGTCACGAGGAAATACTTGTCGCCCTCGCGCTTGAGCACCGAAGAGAACAATTTGACCAATGCCGGGCGTCCAATCGGGGTCTTTTGATAGAACCAGCTCCCGTCGGCGGCGATCCGCATGTCGATATCGCCGCAAAACGGCGGGTTCCAGCGCTCGACCGGCGGCAGGCCTTTTTCGCGGGGCAGCGATGCCGCAATGCCGTCCAATCCGCCCGCCGGCGTGCCCCGCCCTGTCTTCGCCATTGTTTCCCTACGTAATTCAGATGCTTCAAAGGCTGTTCGCAACTTTGTGACGCGCAAACCTAGCGGAAAAAGTTAGCGTAAGCTTGGCCGTACCTGAACGTGAGTCTGGTGCGGGAGTTGCATGGCTTTATAGCGATCATTCCGCCGGGTCGCGGGCGGCTCGAACGGCGCGACGAAAAGGGACCTGAACCATGGCGGCGGCGAGCGGCGAGAGCATCGAAAAGCTGGAAGACATGATCGTACGCGCGGCGGAGTCGACCGCCGTCCACGTGCGGGCCGCGAAAGCCGCCATCGGCAGCGTCATCTTCGGCCAGGACCTGGTGGTCGAGCGCGCGCTGGTGACGGTCCTGTCCGGCGGCCACGCGCTGCTGGTCGGCGTGCCCGGCCTCGCCAAGACCAAACTGGTCGAGACCATGGGCATCGCGCTCGGCCTCGACGCCCGGCGCGTGCAGTTCACGCCCGATCTGATGCCGTCCGACATTCTCGGCTCCGAGGTGCTGGAAGAAAACGCCGGCGGCAAGCGCAGCTTCCGCTTTTTGCCGGGACCGGTGTTCGCGCAATTGCTGATGGCCGACGAAATCAACCGCGCCTCGCCGCGTACCCAGTCGGCGCTGCTGCAGGCGATGCAGGAGCAGCACGTCACCATCGCCGGCGTGCGCCACGATCTGCCGAAGCCCTTCCACGTGCTGGCAACCCAGAACCCGCTGGAGCAGGAAGGCACCTACCCGCTGCCGGAAGCGCAGCTCGACCGTTTTCTCATGGAAGTCGACGTCGACTATCCCGACATCGATTCCGAGCGCAAAATCCTGTTCGACACCACTGGCGCCGACGAGACCCGCGCCAAGGCGGCGATGACCTCGGACGACCTGATTGCCGCACAGCGGCTGGTGCGCCGCCTGCCGGTCGGCGAGTCGGTGGTCGAGGCCATTCTCCAACTGGTGCGCTCGGCGCGTCCCGGTCCGGATGCCGGCAATCTCAGCAACGCGATCTCCTGGGGCCCCGGCCCGCGCGCCAGCCAGTCGCTGATGCTGGCGGTGCGCGCCCGTGCGCTGCTCGACGGCCGCTTCGCGCCGTCGATCGACGACGTGCTCGAACTGGCCGAGCCCGTGCTCAAGCACCGCATGGCGCTGACCTTTGCCGCCCGCGCCGAAGGCGAGACCGTCTCCAGCATCATCAAGCAGTTGAAGGCGCGCATCGGGTAATGGCGGACGCCCTGCCCAACGACAAGGAAGGCGTCGCAGTCCAGGCGGCCGTCGGCGTCAGCCGCAAGCTGGCGTCGCGGGTGCCGCGGCTGATCCTGGAGGCGCGCCGCGTCGCGACCACCGTCATTCACGGTCTGCACGGCCGCCGCCGCGCCGGCTCGGGCGAGAACTTCTGGCAGTACCGTCACTTCGCCAATGGCGAGCCGGCGCAGAATGTCGACTGGCGGCGATCCGCGCGCGACGACCATCTCTATGTCCGCGAACGCGAATGGGAGGCCTCGCATACCATCTGGATGTGGGTCGACCGTTCGCCGTCGATGGACTTCACGTCGTCGCTGACCGAATGGAGCAAGCTCGACCGCGCGCTGGTGGTGTCCTTCGCGCTGGCCGAGGTGCTGGTGCAGGGCGGCGAACGCGTCGGCATTCCCGAACTGATGCGGCCGACTTCCAACCGCAACATCATCGAGAAGGTGGCGCAGACCCTGGTGCACGACACCAGCGCGCGGCCGAGCCTGCCGCCGAATTTCGCGCCGGCGCCGTTCTCCGAGGTGCTGCTGCTGTCCGACCTGTGGAGCCCGATCGCCGATTTCCGCCGCACCATCGGCCAGCTCGCCGCCAACGGCGCGCGCGGCCATGTGGTTCAGGTAGTGGACCCGGCGGAAGAGACATTCCCCTATTCCGGCCGCGTCGAATTCACCGAGTCCGAAGGGCTGGGCAGCGTCACCGCCGGCCGCGCCGAGATGTGGCGCGGCGATTATCAGGCGCTGCTCGCCAACCACCGCGCCGCCTTGCGGGCCGAGTGCGAACAGTTCGGCTGGAGCTTCACCGTGCACCGCACCGACCGCGGCCCGACCGAACTGCTGTTTGCGATCCACGCGCGCATGGGCGCCGGCGTCAATCTGGCGCCACACCGCCCGCCGTCGCGCACCGCCACGGAAGAAACCGCATGATCGGCGGCTTGCCACTCGCGTTTGCCCAACCGCTGGTGCTGCTCGGCCTGTTCAGCCTGCCGATTTTGTGGTGGCTGCTGCGGCTGGTGCCGCCGCGCCCGCAACGCGTCAATTTCCCGCCGACCCGGCTGCTGTTCGACATCGCGCCCAAGGAAGAGACGCCTGCACGCACGCCGTGGTGGCTGACGCTGCTGCGTCTGCTGCTGGCGGCGCTGTGCATCTTTGCCGCCGCCGGGCCGTTGTGGAATCCGCCGCTGGCCGCCACCAACCGCGCCGCGCCGTTGCTGCTGCTGATCGACGACGGCTGGGCCGCTGCCGCGACCTGGGACGCGCGGCTGCGCACCGCCGACGAATTGATGGCCCGCGCCGAAGCCGACAACCGCGGCGTCGCCATCCTGCCGCTGTCGGAAATCGCGCGCGACGTGTCGATGGCGGTGGCGGGCGCCGCCCGCGTCCAGATCAAGCAGTTGCGGCCCAAGCCGCACAGCGTCGACCGCGCCGAAGCCTTGCCGGTCATCGAGCGCTTTCTCGCCGGCACGCCGGATGTCGAAGTGGTCTGGCTTGCCGACGGCGTCGATCTCGGCCGCGCCAATGTGTTTATCGACGGCCTGCGCCGCGTCATCGGCGAGCGGCCGCTGACGGTCGTGCAAGGCGGCCTGCCGCCGGCGCTGGCGCTGGCCGGCGCCGACAATGCCGCCGGCGCGCTGACGGTGAAGGTGCTGCGCGCGCAGACCGGCGGCGGCCTGACCGGCATGGTCAACGCCATCGATCTGAAAGGCCTGCCGCTCGGCCAGGCGCCGTTCACCTTCGGCGCCGGCGACCGCGAGACCGAGGCCGCGATCAATCTGCCGGTGGAAATCCGCAACGACGTGGCGCGGCTCGACATCGTCGGCGAGCGCTCGGCCGGCAGCGTGCAGTTGCTGGACAAGCGCTGGCGCCGCCGCACCGTCGGCATCGTCTCCGGCTCGGCCGCCGACCGCTCGCAGCCTTTGATCGGCGCCAGCTATTATCTGCAGCGCGCGCTCAACCCGTTCGCCG
Source organism: Pseudolabrys sp. (assembly GCA_022843325.1). GTDB lineage: Bacteria > Pseudomonadota > Alphaproteobacteria > Rhizobiales > Xanthobacteraceae > Pseudolabrys. Next base: position 7,016 of record JALHNV010000096.1, read on the forward strand.
ACGTGCGGCTCGCCGAAGGCGTCGGCCCGCAGCAGGCGGTGACGCGCTTCCTCGAACAGAATTTGCCGATGCTGATCCTGGCCGATGTCGGCAATGTCGCCGAGGCGCGCGAGACGCTGACCAAGTGGGTCGACAATGGCGGCGTGCTGGTGCGTTTCGCCGGTCCGTTTCTGGCCGGCGCCACCGACGACGATCTGGTGCCGGTGCGGCTGCGCCGCGGCGGCCGCATTCTCGGCGGCAGCCTGAGCTGGGAAAAGCCGCAGCCGCTCACCGCGTTCTCGCGCGAAGGTCCGTTCAACGGCATGACCGTCCCCAATGACGTCACCGTGTCGCGGCAGGTGCTGGCCGAACCCGACGCGCAACTCACCGATCGCACCTGGGCGACGCTGGCCGACGGCACGCCGCTGGTCACCGCCGAACGCCGCGGCAAGGGGCTGATGGTGCTGTTCCACGTCACCGCCGATACGCGCTGGTCCGACCTGCCGCTGTCCGGCGCGTTCGTCGACATGCTTCGCCGCATCGTCACGCTGGCTGGCAGCACGGCCAGCGCCGATGGCGGCACCGCCGGCAGCAATGCTGAGGCCCGCTCGGCGCAGATGGTGCCGCCGACCCGCGTGCTCGACGGCTTCGGCGCCTTCGCGCCGCCGCCGCCGACGGCCAAGCCGATCCCGGCCAACTTCACCGGCCGCGCCGCGGCCGATCATCCGCCCGGCTTCTATGGCCCGCCGGAAGGACTGGTCGCCGTCAACGCGCTGACGCCCGCCGACCGTCCGGCGCCGCTCGACGTGTCGTCGCTCAATGCGCGGCTCGACGCCTATCGCATCGGCGAACCGCTCGACCTGCGCGGACCGGTTCTGCTCGGCGCGCTGGCGCTGCTGCTGCTCGATGCGCTGGTGGTGTTCCTGCTGTCCGGCGGCATCGCCCGCCTCGTCGGGCCGCGCCGCCGGGCCGCCACCGCGATGCTGGCCGCCGGCCTGTTCGCCGCTTCGGCACTGCACGACGGAGCGCAGGCGCAACCCGCCGCGCCGCAGCCGCCGCTGACGCAGTTGACCCAGGCGCAGATCGAATTCGCCCTGAAGGCGACGCTGCGCACCCACCTCGCCTACATCGTCACCGGCAATGCCGAGGTCGACGAAGTCAGCCGTACCGGCCTGCAGGGTCTGTCGCTGTTCCTGGCGCAACGCACGGCGCTCGAGCCGGGCGAACCGATGGGTCTCGACCCGGCGCGCGACGAGCTGTCGTTCTTCCCCGTCATCTACTGGCCGATGGCGCCCGGCGCGCCGCGCCCCTCGCAACTCGCGCTGGAGCGCATCGACGCCTACATGAAGCGCGGCGGCACCGTCATCTTCGACACCCGCGACGCGGTCGATGCCGTCCCGGGCGGCGAAATGCGCGCCCCCGGCATGGTGCAGTTGCGCGCGATCTTGTCGTCGCTCGACATCCCCGAACTGGAGCCGATGCCGCCCGACCACGTGCTGACCAAGACCTTCTTCCTGCTGCGCGACTTCCCCGGCCGCTTCACCGGCGGTCAGCTCTGGGTCGAAGCGCTGCCGCCCGACAGCGAGGACGATCCGAACCGGCCGGCCCGCGCCGGCGACGGCGTCACCTCGATCCTGATCACGTCGAACGATCTGGCCGGCGCCTGGGCCATGCGGCCCGACGGCCAGGCCATGCTGCCGATGGTGCCGGGCGAGCCGCGCCAGCGCGAATTCGCCTTCCGCTCCGGCGTCAACATCGTGATGTACGCGCTGACCGGCAACTACAAGGCCGACCAGGTGCATATCCCCGCGCTGCTCGAGCGGCTGGGGCAATGACGATGAAGAAAAAGCCGAAAGAAAAACGAAAACCGAATTTGCAGTTGGACGACGCCCGAAGGCCGTCCGTCAAACAAGATCCATGGGGCTGCATGGCGGGGACGATTGCGATTCCCTTGGATGTAGACCTGACGACTCCAAGCGATGTCTGGAGCGCTGAAATAGAACAGCCGGTTGAGCGACCATGAACCTCGGCGTCTCATTCGCACCTTTGGTGCCCGACTACGTCGTCTGGGCGGCGCTGGGCGCGGCCGTGCTGATCACCGTGCTGCTGATGGTCGCGCGCAGCCGCGGCGCCTGGGTGCGCGGCATCGCGCTCGCCTTCATGGTGCTGGCGCTGGCCAATCCGTCGCTGACGCGCGAGGACCGCGACCCGATCCCGTCGGTCGCCGCCGTCATCGTCGACAAGAGCCCGAGCCAGAATTTCGGCGAGCGCACCGCACAGACCGACGCCGCCACCGCGACGCTGGTCGAACGGCTCAAGCGCGTGCCGGGCCTCGAGGTGCGCGTCAGCGAGGCCGGCGCCGCCGACGGCGAGACCGACGGCACGCGGTTGTTCTCGGCGCTGTCGTCGACGCTGGCCGACGTGCCGCCCGACCGCATCGCCGGCGCCATCATGATCACCGACGGCCGCGTCCATGACGTGCCGGCCGACGCCGCCGCGCTCGGCTTTGCCGCGCCGCTGCATGCGCTGATCACCGGCCAGGCCAACGAGATCGACCGCCGCGTGGTACTGACGCAGACGCCGCGCTTCGGCATCGTCGGCCAGTCGCAGACCGTCGGCTTCCGCGTCGACGACGAAGGCGCCAACGCCGCCACCGCCGACGTCACCATTCGCCGCGACGGCGAGGTGCTGGAACGGCGCACCGTCACGGTCGGCGCCGCCGTCACCGTGCGCGTGCCGATCGCGCATGCCGGCGCCAACATCGTCGAGGTCGAGGCTTCCGTCATCCCCGGCGAACTGACGCCGATCAACAACCGCGCCGTGGTCTCGATCGACGGCGTCCGCGACAAGCTGCGCGTGCTGCTGGTGTCGGGCGAGCCGCATGCCGGCGAGCGCACCTGGCGCAATTTGCTGAAGTCCGACGCCTCGGTCGACCTGGTGCATTTCACAATTCTCAGGCCGCCGGAAAAACAGGACGGCACGCCGATCAACGAATTGTCGCTGATCGCCTTCCCGACCCGCGAACTGTTCCAGCAGAAGATCTCGGAATTCCATCTGATCATCTTCGACCGCTACGCCCGCCAGGGCGTGCTGCCGATGGTCTATTTCGACAACATCGCCAAATACGTCCGCAACGGCGGCGCCGTGCTGATCGCGGCCGGTCCCGATTACGCCTCGCCGACCAGCCTGTGGCGCACGCCGCTCGACGCCATCCTGCCGGCCGAGCCGAGCGGCGCGATGACCGAGACGCCGTTCCGCGCCGGCATCACCGAGCCCGGAAGGCGTCATCCGGTGACGCGCGGCCTTGAGGGCTCGCAGCAAAATCCGCCGCACTGGAGCCAGTGGTTCCGGCTGGTCGATATCCGGCGCACCACCGGCACCAATGTCATGGAAGGCCCTGACAACAAGCCGCTGCTGGTGCTGTCGCGCGAGGGCGAGGGCCGCGTCGCGCTGCTGCTGTCCGATCATATCTGGCTGTGGGCGCGCGGCTATGACGGCGGCGGCCCGCATCTCGATCTGCTGCGGCGGTTGTCGCACTGGCTGATGAAGCAGCCCGACCTCGACGAGGAAGCGCTGCGGCTGATCGTCAACGGACGCGACATCACCGTGCAGCGCCAGACCATGGCCGACACCGCCGGCGAAATCACGCTGACCGCGCCGAGCGGCGCCACCCGCACGCTCACCCTCGGCACCGTCGAGCCCGGCCTGTGGCGCTCGACCGTCGCCGCCAACGAACTCGGCCTGTGGCGCGCCACCGACGGCAAGCTGACCGCGCTCGCCAATGTCGGGCCGGCCAATCCGCGCGAATTCGCGCAGGTCACCTCGACCACCGATGACGGGCTCGGTGCGCTGGCCAAATCGACCGGCGGCGAGTCCCGCCGCCTCGTGTCGGCCGCCGGCCTCACCGTGCCGCGGGTGATCCCGGTGCGCACCAGCACCACCTTCCAGGGCGAGGACTGGATCGGCCTGAAGATGCGCGACGTCAGCGTGGTGCGCGGCATCGGCGTGCTGCCGATCTTCGCCGGCCTGATTGGCCTGCTGCTGCTGATCGGCGCCCTCGCCGCGACCTGGGCGCGTGAGGGGCGGTGATCTCATATCCCTCCCCTTTAGGGGAGGGTGATCGGCGAAGCTGATCGGGTGGGGTGCGCAGCGAAAGTTATCCGCGACTGAACCGGACGCTTTCAACGCGCAGCATCTCACCGACTTGCAAAGGTTTAAGTAATTACTTCGCCAGCACCTTATCGGCTGCGGTGATCAGGCTGTGCTCCGGGTTGGTGCCGCAATAGGCGCCGAGCTTGCCGCCGCTTTGCTTCATCTTGTCGAAGTCGACGACCGGCGGATCGTTTTCTCCGGCGTAATAGCCGATCAGCCACATCAGAATGTAGCCGACCGTCTCCTTGTCGCTGGCGACGAATTCCTTGCACTTGATGGTGGCGAGATCGAGCTGCTGGGCCGGCGCCGGGCCGGCGGCCCAGAGCATCGTGGCGGCGGCCAGCATCAAAACGATTTTCATGGCTGTGCACCCGGTTGCGAGGACGCGCGGAGAAAGGCCGAGCTTCGCGCGCCGCCGGGAACCGTTCAAGCCCGCCGCTGCTCGCGCCGGATTAAATTGTGCGACGCCGGCTAGGCCGCGTCCCAGTCCGGCCGGATCAGCCCGGACACGCCATCGAACGCGCCGGGCACCAGCTCCGCCACCAGCAGCCGCGCCGGATCGACCGGGCCCGGCATCTGCACCAGACCCTTGGCGATGCGCTTGAAGCCGACCTTCTGGTAGAACGGCTCGTCGCCGACCAGCACCACCAGCGTCTGGCCTTGCGCCTTGGCTTCGGCCAGCGCACGCTGAAGCAACCGGCCGCCGACGCCGCGCGAGCGGAACGGCGGTTCGACCGTCAGCGGTCCCAGGAGCTGCGCCGGCGTATTGCCGATGCAGATCGGCGTCAGCCGCACCGAACCGACCAGCAGCGTGCCGATGCGCGCGGTGAACGACAGCGCCAGCAGATGACCCCTTCCCTCCCGGATGCGGTAGGCGCTGCGGGCATAGCGGCCGGGACCGAACGTGCGCTCGTGCAGCCGTTCGATCGCCAGCGCGTCGCCCAGGGCTTCCGGCAGAATGGTCAGGTTGAGTTCGCTCATCGGACACCCGACATAAAAGACGGAACTGGCCGCGACAAGCCCGGCCGCCACTGTTATGTCAAAAGCCGGTTGATTTCGGTGAATGGGACGCCAGATCAGCCGTTGCAATCGTATTTCGGAGATGAATGGCATGGGACTGCTTGTCGACGGCATCTGGCAGGAAGACGGCCAGCGCACCAAGGACGGGCATTTCGTCCGGCCCAACTCGAGCTTCCGCCACTGGGTGACCGCCGACGGCAGCGCCGGTCCCACCGGCGATGCCGGCTTTGCCGCCGCGGCCGGCCGCTATCATCTCTATGTATCGCTGGCCTGCCCGTGGGCGCACCGCACCATCATCTTCCGCAAGCTCAAGCGCCTCGAGAACGTCATCTCGCTGTCGATCGTGTCGCCCGACATGCTGCAGGACGGCTGGACCTTCAACACCGATGAAGGCTCGACCGGCGACCCGGTCAACGGCGCGAGCAAGCTGTCGGAAATATACGTGATGGCCGACCCGCGCTTTACCGGCCGCGTCAGCGTGCCGGTGCTGTGGGACAAGGAGCGCAAGACGATCGTCAACAACGAGTCGTCGGAAATCATCCGCATGCTCAATTCGGCGTTCGACGCCTTCACCGACGACCGCACCGATTACTATCCGCCAGCGCTGCGCGGCGAGATCGACCGCATCAACGACCTCGTCTATCCGAACCTCAACAACGGCGTCTATCGCGCCGGCTTCGCCACCACGCAGGAAGCCTATGAGCAGGCCTTCCGCGCCATGTTCGATACGCTCGACGAGCTCGAGCAGATCCTGTCGCAGCACCGCTATCTCACCGGCAACCGCATCACCGAAGCCGACTGGCGGCTGTTCTGCACGCTGATCCGCTTCGACGCCGTCTATTATGCGCACTTCAAATGCAACTGGCGGCACATCTACGAATACCCGAATTTGTCGAACTTCGTGCGCGATCTGTATCAGACGCCGGGCGTCGCCGAGACCGTCAGCCTTGAGCAGATCAAGCGGCACTATTACGGCAGCCAGCTCAAGGTGAACCCGACCGGCATCGTGCCGGTGGGGCCGCAGCTCGACTTCGCCGCGCCGCACGACCGCGCGCGGTTCGGGTAGGCCGCACTTGCAATGAACCGGCTCTGTACATATCATTGTACATAACCGATCGAGGCAGCCGATGACCCACGTTTCCTACACCGACCTCCGCGCCAATCTCGCCAAATACATGGATGAGGTGTGCGACAGCCGCACCCCGCTGCATGTCACGCGGCAGAATGCGCGGTCGGTCGTCATGGTCTCCGAAGACGAATACCAAGGCCTGATGGAGACGCTTCATCTGCTCCAAAGTCCGGCGAACGCCGAGCGGCTGCTTCGTTCAATTGACGACGCCGAGCAAGGGAAACTGGTGGAGCGTGAGTTGCAGGACCTGCCCGGCCAATAAAGATGAAGCTGGTTTGGACCGACCAGGCCTGGGAGGACTACCAATCCTGGCGCTCCGCCGATGAAAAGGTCTTTCGCGCCATCAACGATCTGATCAGCAACGTCCAGCAGACTCCGTTCAATGGCCTTGGCAAGCCTGAGCCATTGAAATTCGGGTTAAAGGGTTGGTGGTCCCGCCGCATCACCGGTGAACACCGGCTGGTCTATCGCGTTTCCGGCAAGGGGGCAGATCAGACGTTGGAAATTGCCCTATGCCGCTATCACTACAAATGACAACGGTACGGTCAGAACGCATAAGGGGCCACCTTCCAACGGTGACTCTTTCTCGTCATGGCCGGGCAACCGGGTCCGGCCTTCGGCCGGCCCGGGCCGTGACACTTGACCCGGCCATCCACGTCTGTGCTGCATTTCGTTATTCAAGACGTGAATGCCCGGCACAAGGCCGGGCATGACGGGTGTGGCGACAGGCCGGATTCATTGGCCGACCATGCGCCAGAATTCAGTGCATCGGAAACTGGCCTTTCGCCATCATCAGATGATGCGGCTGGTGATGGCCGCCCTGCACCATCAGGCCCATGAAGCCGAGGCCCTTGAGCCGCGCGATGCGGCCCGTGTCGGCCGTGGTCACGGTCACCTTGACGCCATCGGCCAGATCCTCGGTCTTGGTCGTCCAGCCGCTGTTG
>JALHNV010000097.1 GCA_022843325.1 Pseudolabrys sp.
CCGCAGCGCCGGCGGCTCCGGTCAACACAACCGCCGCCGAGCAGGCCGCGCCCGTCGTCGCCGACAGCGCCGTGGCCGAACGCCTGCGCGCTCTGATCGACGCCAAGTCGTTCGACCGCACGGTCAGCCGCAAGGCCGAACGCGATGGCATCGAAGCCTTCTACAAGGCGAGAGACTTCGCGCCGATCTGGGTCGGCAACGGCGCCGCCACCGAGCGCGCCAGGGCCGTGACAGCGTATCTCGGACAGGCCGACGCCGTCGGCCTTGAGCCATCAGACTACGCGACGCCCGATTTCTCCGTCACCACCGCGGACGCCCTCGCCGACGCCGAACTCAAGCTCACCGTCGCGGCGCTGACTTTCGCCCGGCACGCGCAGACCGGCCGCATCCACTTCAGCCGCGTCGCCAACGACATCGAGTTTCGCGTCGAGGCGCCCGAACCGGCCGACGTGCTGGCCAAACTCGCCACCGCGACCGATGCCGGCGCGGCGCTGGACAGCTACAACCCGCCGCAGCCGCAGTTCAAGGCGCTGCGCGCCAAGCTCGCCGAGTTGCGCGCCAATGGCGGCGCCATCAGCAAGCCGGCGGACGCCAAGCCGGCGCCGGTGGTGCGTATTCCGGACGGCAAGATCCTGCGCCCCGGCATGAGGGATGACCGCGTCATCGCGCTGCGCAAGCGGCTCGACGTCGAGGGCGACAAGAACAACACGCTGTATGACGAGGCGGTGCGCGAGGCCGTGGTGGCGTTCCAGACCGAGTCCGACATTGGCGTCGATGGCAATGTCGGTCCGCAGACGGTGCGCGTCCTCAACGGCGGCGAGAAGCGCGACGTGCGCGGGCCCTCGGCCGATCCGGTCGATGTCGTCATCGTCAACATGGAGCGCTGGCGCTGGTTTGCCCGCGATCTCGGCAACCCGCATGTCATCGTCAACGTGCCGGATTACACCCTGACGCTCTACAACGACGACAAGGTTTACTGGCACACCAGGATCGTGGTCGGAAAGCCGAGCCAGGCGACGCCGATGATCAGTTCGGAGATGAAATTCATCACCGTCAATCCGACCTGGAACGTGCCGCCCTCGATCATCGAGAACGAGTACCTGCCGGCCCTCCGGGAAGACCCGAACGCGCTGGACCGCATCGGCCTCAAGATGGAGCAGCGCCCCGACGGCACGGTGCGCATTTATCAGCCGCCGGGCGCCGCCAATGCGCTGGGCCGCATCCGCTTCAACTTCCCCAACAAGTTCCTGGTGTATCAGCACGACACGCCGGACAAGAACCTGTTCAACCGCGACAAGCGCGCCTTCAGCCACGGCTGCATGCGCGTGCAGGATCCGCTGGTATACGGCGAGAAGCTGCTGTCGCTGGTGATGCCCAAGGAAAACTACACCCGCGCGCGCCTCGAGAAGATGTTCGGTGGCAGCGAGATCAACATCAACTTCCCGAAGAACATCTGGGTGCACATGACCTATGAGACGGCCTTCGTCGATGCGGCCGGCAAGCTGCAGTTCCGCGAAGACGTCTATGGCCGCGACGCCCGCATGATCGCCCTGATGAAGGGCAGCGAACGCCGGGTCGCCGACATCGCCATCGCGCGGCCGCCGATCTCGTTCTCCAAGCCGGTGCGCATGCCGGCTGGCATGGCGGGCAATAACGGCGGTAACGGCTACAGCTACAGCCGCGGCCCCAATTTGTTCGAACTGATCTTCGGCGGTGGCCAGCCGCAGCCCCAGCAAGCCGCCCCGCAGCGCAATCCGCGTGGCGCCAGCAACCAGGGCCGCTCGACCTACCGCTAGACCAGCTCCTGGCTGAAACGCAAAACGCCGGCGAAACCTCGCCGGCGTTTTCGTTTCTGCCGCGCGGCTCAGAACCGATAGTTGACGCCGAGCCGGACGATGTTCTCGGTCATACGCGCCTGTTGGGTGATCAGGCCGATGCCGAGCAGGCTGTAGGTGGTGTTGAAGGTGCCGGTGTCGAGATAGAGATACTCGCCCTTGACGCTCCAGTGCGCCGTCAGCGCCGCTTCGACGCCGGCGCCGACCACCCAGGCCGGGCGCTGGTCGGAGGCTTGATCGGTGACGCTGCCGAGGATCGTCGTCAGCGTCTGCGTGCTCTTGAATGCGCCATAACCGATGCCGCCGGTGCCGTAGATCAGAAAGCGGTCGACAGCGATGCCGCCGCGCAGCCGCAGCGTGCCAAGCCACGGGATACTGTCCTCTGAAGTTTGGGTAACGCCCACGCCGCAGGCGAGGGTCGCGCAGACCCGGGTGGTGCTCGCCTTCTGCGATGTCGCCTGAATGTCGGTTTCGATGCCGAGCACGAACTTGCCGCGCTGGAAATTATAGCCGGCCTGAGCGCCGTAGACGGCTCCGCTCAGATCCTCCGAACCGCTGAGGAGCGGTACGCCGAGAACGGCGTAATCGGCGCTGGCCCGCGCCTTGCCGTAACCGATATTGCCGCCCACGTAGAAGCCGGTCCAGTCGTGGTCGCCCGCCAGTGCGCCGCTGCCCGGCATGATCAGCAACGATGCGGCCAGAATCATGGTTGATCGCAAGCGATGTCCCTCACGTGTCAAAGAGAGCGATCAGACTTCAATTCGACCGATTCGGGCTAGTGCAGCGCTGCAACAGGTGCGCGCCGCCGGCGCGGCGCCGGGAACTTTGCCGTGGTGCGCTTGGTACAGCTGGGTGGGCTCGAACCACCGACCTCCGGTTCCACAGACCGGCGCTCTAACCAACTGAGCTACAGCTGCACGCGATTGCCCGGTTTTCCACCAAGCGGGCGGGAAACTAGGTGCGGCCATCCGGTTTGGCAAGCGGCTTGAGCCGGCGCGCTAACAACGCCGGGTGGCCGGTGCTTCAGATGCAAAAAAGCCCGGACGAAACCCCCGTCCGGGCTCTTTAGCTGGCGGCGCGGAGGGCACCGCCTGATTGTCGGCGGTCGCGCCTTACGCCGCCTTGTTGAAGGTGCTGGTGAAGCTTTCCTTGATCGGCTCGGCGGTGTCGGCCGCAACCTTCTGGGCGTGCTCGGCAAGATCCTTGGTCTGCGCGGTCATGGTCTCGAACTGGGCGCGCATGAAGGCGGTCGTCTTCTCGACCACTTCCGAATAGGACTTCGCGGTGAGCAGTTCGCCGTACAGATCGAAGGCGGCATTGCTGTTGGCGCGGGCGGTCTCGATCACCTTGAGGCCGTAGCCGGACATGCCTTTGGAGGCCGTGGCATAGGTTTCCTCGAGCAGTTCGGTCGCATCCTCGGCCGCGCTCTTGATCTTCTCGTAGTTTTCCTTGGTCTGCGCGACGCTCTTTTCCGCGAGTTCGCGGTAGGCGGCGGGCACTTCCATCTTCGGGACTTCGAACTTCGGCATCTCGAATTTGGGCATTTCGAACTTCGGCATCTCGAAGGTCGCTACCGGAACGGTAACCGGCTTCACTTTGACTTTCGGCGTGGCAGCCGTGGTGGATTCGGCCATGACAGAGTTTCCCTAGATCGGAGGGCGGTCCGGCTGACAGCGAACCGCCGCCCTCGGCTCGGTTCGCACCTGTTTCACGACCCGTCACAAACGCTCAATCGACGCGCCCAAGCCCGTTGGCGCCCCGTCGGGTCTATGCCTAGAGATATAGCATTAACTTTGGTGCATTGCAATAATAATATTGCAATGCACCATTATGCTACTCTGTCGCGTCCTGCGCGCGTAAACCTTCAGTGATTTGAGTATCTTGTCTCAGTCCGAGGCGGTCTTCTTCACGACTTTGCCGGCCGTTTTGCTGAACTCCTGGGCCTGCTCCGTCAGCGTGGCGATCTGGTTCTTGACGAACTCGCTGTGCAGCGCGGTGAGGTCCTGCGGGTCCTTGGCGTGAATGAGCTTCTGGGCGAATTCAAACGACGACGTGATATTGCGCTCGGCATAGCGCATCGCCAGCTCGCTCATCTCCTTGGCGCCGCTGCGGGCGGTCGCCGCCTGGTTTTCGGCGCTGTTGACGGCCTGCTGTGCGGCCGAGACGAAGGTGTCGAAGGCAACCTTGGCCTGTTCGACGCCCTTCTCGGCCATGGCGCGCATCTCCGCCGGGATCTCAAAATTCGGATTGGGGTTCTTGGCCATTGCGTTCTCCTGGTGTGCGTACCGGTGGTAGCCGGCGGCTGAGTCGTTTGCGAGGCACCCGGTCGGTCCCAGCCTAACCGGATGGTACCGGTCTTGGAACCGTCCTCCGTTAAGGATATCGCGGCTTAGCGGCGCATAGCGCACGCCGCAGCGTGGACGCGACTGGATGGCAGCCGTATTAATGGATTATTAGCCGTAATTCGCGCGACAAAGTGATGACAAGTTCCATGGTGCAACTCGGCTGGCTGAGCGACCCGCGGCTCTCGGCACATGCCCTGAGCGCGTCGCCGGTCTGGTTGTGGAGCGCGGACGCCCGCAAGATTCTATGGGCCAATGCGACTGGTGCCGCGATCTTCGATGCAGCGACACCGGGTCAACTTGATTCCCTTCTGTTCGAGCCGACACATCCCGCCGCGGCGCAGATCGCACGGCTGTCCCGGACGCTCCCGCACGGCACTGCCCCACGCCTCGAACGCCTGCGCGGATTCGGCGCAAGCCTGGGCGGGCCGCTGACCTGCCTGTGCTCGCGCTTGTCCTTGTCCGATAACGCATCCGCCGTCCTTGTGGTTGCAACCGAACGTGCGGGAAAAGAACTGCCGCTGCCCGAGCGCGCGCGCCGCATTCTGGCCGACATGGCGCAGCCCGCGGCCATGTTCACCGCCGATGGCGAACTGATCGAGGCAAGCGCATCGGCGCGCGACAGCCTTGGCCCTGCCCGCGATCTGCTTGTGCTCGGTGCCGCCTCCCTCGCCCGCGAGGCCAGCCTCAATGGCCATGCCGAAGGCGATATCCCTGCCGGCCGCGTCGCCCTGCTGAAGCTCGGCGCCAGCGCCGCGGTGGCGTTGCTGCTGGTTTTTGTCGGCCGCAATGACGCCTCGCATGCCGGCGCGCACGCGACCGAAGCGGCGACGGCTGGGTCTGCCGCCGGGACAACCCGTCCCCGCGTGGAGGCGCACGCGCACCTGCTGCCGTTCCGTTTCGTCTGGCAGATGGATGCAGCCCTGCGCTTCACGCTCGGCAGTGACGATTTCGCGCGACTGCTGGGACCCAAAACCTCCGCCGCAGTGCTGGGCCGGCCGTGGGACGAAATCGCCGAGGCGCTGCAACTCGATCCGCAGGGGCAGATCGCCGATGCGCTGACCGAACGCGCGACCTGGAGCGGCGTGGTCGTGCACTGGCCGGTCGATGACTTCAGCGAGCGCCTGGCCGTCGAAATGTCCGGTCTCCCGGTGTCGGATCGTAATCGGGAATTCGAAGGCTTCCGCGGCTTCGGCGTCTGCCGCGATCTCGATCGCCTCACCGCGCTCGAGCAGCGCCGTGTGCAACCGCCCACGGTCGCGTCCGAGCCGTTGGCGCCGCCGGTCTTGCCGCAATCGGAAGAGCCAACGCCGAACGTGCTGGCTTTCCGCACAGCCCCGCCACTGCCGACCGCGGCCGCGCCCGAACTCAGTCCGGGCGAGCACAGCGCCTTCCAGGAGTTGGCGCGCGAACTCAACGCGCGGCTCAGGAACGCGCCGGCGACGCCGGCACCGACCGAAGCGCCGGACGACTTTGGCGCCGAGTCGGCCGAGCGGTACACGCCGCCGCTGGAAACGTTGCCGCTTGAGCCGTTGCCGGGCGTCGGCAATGGCGGCAGGGACGGCAACAATGGCCGGCCGATCCTCGATCGCCTGCCGGTCGGCATTCTGGTCTATCGCCTGAACAATCTGCTCTACGCCAACCGGGCCTTCCTCGACTGGACCGGCTACGATTCGCTCGAAACGCTGGCGGAAGCCGGCGGCCTCGACAGCCTCTTCATCGAGACCCGGGATGCGGCCGCACCGCATGACGCCGAGAACGGCGGCAAGAACGGCAGCAAGATGCTGAGCATTGCCACCGTCAACGGCCAGCAGAAGCCGGTCGAAGGCAAGCTGTTCAGTGTCGGCTGGAGCGGCGAGAACGCGCTCGTGCTGATGATCGATACCCAGGCTGTGCCCGATGACCGCGGCAAGGCCATGGAAGCATCGCTGCGCCGGATCGAGAGCGAGAATCACGAACTCAAGACGGTCCTCGACACCGCCACCGACGGCGTGCTGGTGCTCGACCCCGCCGGCCGCGTGCTGTCGGCCAACCGCAGCGCCGAGGCGCTGTTCGGTTACGAGGCCGCCGATCTCCTGACGATGACGCTCGGCGACCTGTTCGCACCGGAGAGCCGGCGCGGCATGGTCGACCATCTCGAACGGCTGGCCCGCGCCAATGGCGGGCGCATGCTCGACCCGGGCCGCGAAGCCATCGGCCGCGTCCGGCAAGGCGGGCTGGTGCCGCTTTACGTCACCATGGGCCGCATTGAAGACGGCGAAAAACTCTGCGTCGTGCTGCGCGACATCACCGCCTGGAAGCGCACCGAGGAAGAGCTGATCAACGCCCGCCAGCAGGCCGAGCGCGCCTCTACCGCCAAGTCGGAGTTCCTCGCCAAGATCAGCCACGAAATCCGTACACCGCTCAACGCCATCATCGGTTTCTCCGAGGTGATGATGGACGAGCGCTTCGGCGCCATCGGCAACGAGCGCTACAAGCAGTACCTCAAGGACATCCACGCTTCCGGCGGCCACCTGATCTCGCTGGTCAACGATCTGCTCGACCTGTCGAAGATCGAAGCCGGCAGGCTCGAACTCAGCTTCGTCAGCGTCAATCTCAACGAGATGGTGCAGCAGTGCGTGGCGCTGATGCAGCAGCAGGCCAACAACGATCGCGTCATCATCCGCACGTCGCTGCCGGCAAACCTGCCGCCGATCGTGGCGGACGCGCGCTCGGTGCGGCAGATCGCGCTCAACCTGCTGTCGAACTCGATCAAATTCACCGGCGCCGGCGGCCAGGTGATCGTCTCCACCGCGGTCAATGACGACAACGAAGTCAGCCTCCGGGTGCGCGATACCGGCGTCGGCATGAGCGAGAACGAATTGCAGACCGCGCTCGAGCCGTTCCGCCAGATTGCCACCGCCACCCGCCGCCGGGGAACCGGAACGGGTCTGGGGTTGCCGATTACCAAGGCATTGGCCGAAGCCAATCACGCCCGGTTCCGCATCTCCAGCCAGGTCGACGACGGTACCTTGGTGGAGGTGGCTTTCCCGGCCACCCGCGTGCTGGTGCAATAGGCTGAATCGGTTAAGCTCTGCCCGTCTCCGTCACCCGAAAGTGCACCTCGAAGGGCGACGGCCAAGGTCTGGAAGAGTGTGTCCGCTCATTCTATGAGGCTCCCGCCAGAGCGCTCGCTAATCAGGATGACGGAGAAAGGCTGATATGCGCCGCCTCCTCTGCTCCGTCCTCGCTTCCTTCTTTGTCTGCATCGCATTGATAACGCCCGCGCGCGCGGCCGAACCGGTCGACCTCCTGCTGGTGCTCGCCGCCGACGTGTCGCGCAGCGTCGATTCGCAGAAGTTCCAGCTGCAGCGGTCTGGCTATGCCGCCGCGATCTCCGACCGCCGCGTGCTCGACGCCATCACCGCCGGACGCCATCGGCGCATCGCGGTCCAGTTCATCGAATGGTCGGGATTTGGCAACCATCAGGTCGTTGTCGACTGGACAATGATCGACGGGCCGAAGACCGCGCAGAGCTTCGGCGACCGCCTGCTGGAACTGCCACGCACGTTTGCCGATCGAACCTCGATCAGCGGCGGCATCGATTTCGCGGTGACGCAATTCGCCCGCGCGCCGTTCACGTCCGAGCGCCGCACCATCGACGTCTCCGCCGATGGCACCAACAATTCCGGCCGCGACGTGACCAAGGCGCGCGACGACGCCAACAACCAGGACATCACCATCAATGCGCTGGCGATCCTGAGCGACAACCCGCTGCCGTGGAATCCCGAGCACACCCATCCGCCCGGGGGCCTGGCGAACTATTTCCGCCAGAATGTGATCGGCGGCCCCGGCGCCTTTGTCATCGAGGCCGCGGACTTCAACGCCTTCGGCCAGGCGATCATCAAGAAGATGATCGCCGAGATCGCCGACGCCGGCCTGCGGTAGCGCACAACGTCGCATGGTCGGCGCGTGAACCGCCGGTCATCGCCGGGGGCGGCCGTCCTGGCCCGCCTAACTCCATGGCCGACAATGAATTTCAGGTCGGCGCCGACGCCGCGCTGCGCCGCACCCGGTACACTAGAATAGTTCTAAGCTATTGAACAATAAGCAGAAAATCAGTTGACCGCTCTCCCCGGCGGATCGATAAATCGGCGGTAATTACCCTTTGGCGCGGCTCCGGCTGCCGCACCGCATACGATTTATCAGGCCGCGAGGAGAATTTCCCATGCGCAATCCGGTCCGTTTGGCCGCCACTGTCGCCATCGCCATGACGATGGGCGCTGGCGCCGCGCTCGCGCAGGCGGGCGACGTCAACGTCTACAGCTATCGTGAGAGCAAGCTGATCCAGCCGCTGTTCGACGCCTTCACCAAGGACACCGGCATCAAGGTCAACGTCATTTCCGCCAGTTCCGGGCTGGAGCAGCGCATCAAGACCGAAGGCGCGCTGAGCCCCGCCGACGTTCTGCTGACCGTCGACATCGGCCGTCTTGAGGAAGCCGTGAAGGCCGGCATCACCCAGCCGATCGTGTCGCCGGCGCTGGAGAAGGTGATCGCGCCGCAATACCGCGATCCCGAAGGTCACTGGGTTGCGATCTCGATGCGCGCCCGCGTCGTCTACGCCTCGAAGGAACGCGTGAAGCAGGACGCGATCACCTATGAAGAGCTGGCCGATCCGAAGTGGAAGGGCAAGATCTGCATTCGCTCCGGTCAGCACATGTACAACAACGCGCTGATCGCCGCCTACATCGCCAAGCACGGCGAGGCCAAGGCCGAGACCTGGCTGCGCGGCCTGAAGGCCAATCTGGCCCGCAAGGCGTCGGGCGGCGACCGCGAGACCGCCCGCGATGTGGCCGCCGGAACATGCGACATCGGCATCGGCAACACCTATTACTGGGCGCTGATGATCAATGGCGGCCCGGCGCAAAAGCCGTGGGCGGAAGCCACCCGCGTCATCCTGCCGACCTTCGAAGGCGGCGGCACCCACGTCAACGTGTCGGGCGTCGTGCTGGCCAAGAATGCGCCGAACAAGGCCAACGCGATGAAACTGATCGAGTGGCTGGCGGGAGATACGGCGCAACACATGTACGCCGACATGAACTACGAGTATCCGCTGCGCACCGGCATTGCCGTCAACCCGACGGTCGCCGGCTACGGCACGCTGAAGGCGGACCCGATGCCGCTGTCCAAGATTGCCACCCATAAAAAGGCGGCGGCGGACCTGGTAGACAAGGTCGGTTTCGACAATTGAGCGACGTTCAGCGACGAATTGACGGCCCCGCCACGCGCGGGGCCGTTGCGTTAGGGCCCTCGGTCAAGCTGCTTGCCTTCGCCATCGCGCTGGGCGCGGCGACGCTGGTGGCTTTGCCGCTGGCCAGCCTGGTGCGTTTTGCCGTCGTCGGCGACGCCGAGATCTGGCCGCATCTGGCCGCCTATGTGCTGCCGGTCGCCTCGGTGCAGACGCTGCTGCTGCTGGCCGGCGTTGCGGCCGTCACCGCCGTGGCCGGTATATCGACAGCCTGGCTGGTGACCACGTTTGAGTTTCCCGGGCGGCAGGCGATGCTGTGGCTGCTGCCGCTGCCGCTGGCATTTCCGACCTATATCGCGGCTTACGTCTACGTCGATATTTTCGACGCGGCCGGGCCCGTGCAGACAAGCTTGCGCGCGATCTTCGGCTGGCGCGTGCCCGGTGACTACTGGTTTCCGCCGATCCGCTCGCTCGGCGGTGCGATCCTTGTCTTCAGCTTTGTGCTCTATCCTTACGTCTATCTGGCGGCGCGGGCGATGTTCCAGACGCAATGCGCGGTCTTCATCGATGCCGCGCGCACGCTCGGCGCGCGGCCGTGGCGGCTGCTGCGCGATATCACCCTGCCCCTGGCACGGCCGGCGCTGGCGGTCGGCGTGGCGCTGGCGCTGCTTGAGACGCTGAACGATATCGGCGCCAGCGAGTATCTCGGCGTGCAGACGCTCACGCTTTCGATCTTCACAACCTGGATCAACCGCAGCAGCCTGCCCGGCGCGGCGCAGATTGCGCTGTCGATGCTGGTTCTGGTCGCCGCGCTGATCGCACTCGAGCGCTACGGCCGCAAGCGGCAGGGCTATCAGTCGGCGCCGCAGGACGGCCGCATAGCCACGCGCATCGTTCTGCGCGGCAGCGCCGCCTGGGGCGCGGCGCTCGCCTGCCTGCTGCCAGTGGCGTTGGGCTTCCTGATCCCGGCCGGCTTCCTGCTGCGCGAAGTCATCCAGCGCGGACTGGTGAGCGGGTTCGACGTCGAACTCATCCGTCACACCGGCACCACCGTGACGCTGGCGGCTTGCGCTACCGCCGCGGTGCTTCTGATCGGCATTGCGGCCGCCGTGCCGCTGCGGCTGGTGCGGCTGCCTTTCCTGGTGGCGTGCCTTGCAGTCGCCAGCATGGGTTACGCCATTCCCGGCACGGTCCTGGCGCTGGGCATGCTGTCGCCGCTGGTGGGCGTCGACGAGGCGATCAACTGGCTGAGCCTGCGGTTGACCGGCGCCCAGGTCGGCCTTGTGCTCGCCGGCTCGAGCGCCGCCCTTGTTGTTGCCTATAGCGCACGTTTTGCGTCCATTCCGATCGGCTTCGTGCAGGCCGGGCTGGCGCGGGTTTCGGGGGAGTTCGACGACGCGGCGCGCCTGCTCGGCGCCAAACCGCTGACGCTGGTGCGCACCATCCATCTGCCGCTGATGCGCCCGGCACTGGCCGGCGCCGCGCTGCTGGTTTTTGTCGATTGCCTCAAGGAACTGCCGATGACACTGCTGCTGCGGCCGCTCAATGTCGAAACCCTGTCGACCTATATTTATCAGTTCGCCACCCGCGGGAATTTCGAGGAGGGCGCGCTGGCGGCGCTGCTGATCGTGGCGGCGGGGATTGTACCGCTGGTCTACATCGTCCGGCTGGCGGAAGTCGCCCATACCGCCGGCCCAAGGTCAGTGCGCTAGACCACCTTGGCGTGGCCTTGAAAGGGTCACAGAACGCGGCCACGGTTGGCGTCGGCCAGGCCGGTGATATAGTTCGCCAGCGCCCGACATCTAACAGCCCGGAAACTCTTCATTGTTGGCAACGAGCGGCTTCAGACGCCTGGGTTTTGCCCTGCTCGCAGTCATGGTGGCTGCGGCGGGCCTGCTGACGGCGGCGGGATATTTCATCTCCGCCGATGCCGTGCGTGTGCAGGCGATGAGCGAAATTCGTGCCGTCACCGGCCTGGAACCGATCTTGCGCGGTCCCACGACGGTGACGCTTTTCCCGTCAGGCCGGGTCAGCTTTGACGACGTCGTGCTCGGCGACCCCAGCCGGCCGGCGCTGACCGCCGAACGGCTGACCGCGCGCCTGAGCTTTTTTCCGCTTCTGGCCGGCCGGGCCGAGATTGCCGATGTCTCGCTCGAACGGCCAATCATCGCCATCGACCTCGATACCAATAATCACTCCAACTGGTCCGGTCTGATCGAGGCCTTGGCGCGCAGCCAGAAGCCGAATGCGCCGCGGCCGGCCTCGTTCTCCGAAATGCGTATTGAAGGCGGCACGATTCTGGTGCGCGACAATGGGCGCGACATCACGGAGACGATAAACAACGTCAATTTTTCACTGGCCTGGCCGTCGATTTCGAAAAGCTTCGCCGCCACCGGGCGCTTCGTCTGGCGCAACCAACCCGTGGATGCGAGCCTGACGCTGGCGGATTTTTCCGCCGCGCTCCTCGGCAATCGCACCGGGCTGAGACTGCGCGTCGCCGGTGCGCCAATGAAGGCGGCATTCGAGGGCGCGATCAGCGTTAAGCCGACGCTGAAGATCGAAGGTACGGTCGCCGCCGATGCCGCGTCGCTGCGGGAGGCGATGAACTGGGCAGGCCGCAAGCCGCTGCCCGGCGGCGGCTTTGGCCGTTTCGCCATCAAGGCGCAGACAAATGTCGTGGGCGGCAATATCAGCCTGTCCGGCGTCAACGTCGAACTCGATGGGAATACCGCCGAGGGCGCGCTGACCTTCGCGACCGACGGCCGGCAGACGCTGCAGGGCACGCTGGCCGCCGATCAGCTCAACCTGTCGCCCTACATTTCCACCGTGCGGCTGCTGACCGCCAACCAGCGGGGCTGGAACAACGGCAGCATTACGCTCGACGGTCTGTCCGGCATCGATCTCGATCTGCGCCTTTCAGCCGCTGAAGTTGTCATGTCGAACGCCAAGGTCGGCAGAACCGCCATCGCGGCCAACCTGCGGGGTGGCCATCTGGTGATCACCGTCGGCGAGGCGCAGGCCTATGGCGGCGTGATCAAGGGCTCGCTCGCGCTTGCCAACTTCAAACAAGGCGTCGACGTCAAATCTCAGTTGCAATTCGTCAACGTCGATCTGGAAACCTGCCTTGGCCAGTTGTTCGGCCTGCGCCGGCTCGAAGGCAAAGGCAATATTTCGCTGAACGTCGAGGGCACCGGGGAAAGCGTCATGGCGGTCACCCAAACCCTCAACGGCAGCGCCGAACTGTCGGGCACCAATGGTGCCTTGACCGGGCTCAATGTCGAACAACTGCTGCGGCGCCTGGAGCGGCGCCCGCTGTCCGGCGGCGGCGAGTTCCGCAGTGGACGCACACCGTATGAAAAGATCGCCGTCGGCCTGAAGATTACCCGCGGAACGGTGACCGTCGAGGAGGTCAAGATCGATGGCGCCGCCGTTCGGCTGGGACTGGCCGGTTCGGCCTCGATCCCCGAGCGCGAATTGGACCTCAAGGGCACCGCCATGCTGGTCACAGCCGCCCGGCCCGGAGCCTCGCCGTTTGAATTGCCCTTCATCGTCCAGGGCTCCTGGGACGACCCGATCATGCTGCCGGATCCCGAAGCGTTGATCCGCCGCTCGGGAGCGGCGGCGCCGCTTTTGAACGCGATCCGCGAGCGGAGCACCGGCGATTCCGTGCGCTCCGCGATCGAACGGCTGACGGGTAACCCCGTTGCGCCGGCCGAACCGCAGGCAGCACCTGAGGCTGCGGCGGGGCAAAAACCCGAGTAAAAACCCGTCGCTCGGTCTTCCGCATGGCCGAGCTCGCGCCCGCCAGGAGCGCCCAAGGTCAGGCCGTGGGCCGCCCGCTGCTGGGGGCGCCGGGCCGCGGCGGTCGCCGTACCGGGCCAACGTATTTCCTGAGCGCCACGCTGGTCCGGGACCTGACGACGATCGACGTCAGATGATCGCGCAGCGCTGTGGCCGACACCGGCTTGCGCAGGAATTGGTTGACGCCAAGCTTGATCGCCTCATCAATCCGCCAGGCCTCGCTATGGGCGGTCAGCATCACGATCGGGATATCGGGCGTCGGAAAAATGCCCGACGAGCGCACGATGCGTACGACCTCGGGCCCGCTCAGCAACGGCATTTCCCAATCGAGCAGCACCACGTCGGGCGGCGCGTTGCGGATCGCTTCGAGCGCCTCGATGCCGTCAGCGGCCTGCGCAATGTTTTTAACGCCTATGGTGCCCAGCAGACTGCGCACGATACGGCGCATGAAGGCATTGTCATCGACCAGCAGCACATTCAGCTGGCAAACCCGTGCTTCGATGTATCGCGCGTCCGGCATTGCATGAGCCTCCAGGCCAGCACACGTGCCGGC
>JALHNV010000098.1 GCA_022843325.1 Pseudolabrys sp.
GTCCTTGCCCTGAAGTTTCCCGGCGCGGGCAGACCACAAATCGTGACGGTCGATGCCGGCATTGACCCAGGCCCAAGTTTGGCCGCCGTCGCGGCTGCGCGCGACGCCGACGCCGTGGGTGGCGGCGAACAGCGTGCCGTCGCCGGCCATCGTCACGGCGCTGACAAAACAGCCGGCCAGCGCGCGGTGCGCGACCGACCAGCCGG
Source organism: Pseudolabrys sp. (assembly GCA_022843325.1). GTDB lineage: Bacteria > Pseudomonadota > Alphaproteobacteria > Rhizobiales > Xanthobacteraceae > Pseudolabrys. The sequence continues at coordinate 207 of JALHNV010000098.1, forward strand.
CCTCCGAGCGCTTCAGCACCGCGACGCCATCGACCGTGCCGACGATAATCGTGTCTGAGCGCTGCACCGCGCGGTGCGTGTTGTGTCCGCCGTTCGACAGCAGGATCATTGCCGTACCCCATACCCCATCGCGCGACCATCGCCTGTTCTTCCGTATTCGTAAACCCCGCTTAGAACCTGGGCGGTTTCCATCCAACCTGACCGGCCACGATCTCGGCGGCATGCCGCTTCTGGCGGGTGTCGACGGCGACGATTCGTTGGGGCGGCTGACCGGGGTTCTCGGCCTCAACGATACGAGCCCGGTCTTCGCCTTCACATGGCGGCACACTGACGGTGGCGAATTCGTCGCGGCGGTCCGCCGCTACCGCACGCGTGCGATTCGCTTGGCGAATGTCGAGCGGCGTTCGCGCGGAGCAATGTGGGGGATGCGCGTCGATACGTCGCTGTGTGCTGCGTGCTGCGCAAGGAAAAATCCAGCGCGCCTGCATCCCGTTGAAGGGCCGGGAAGTTTTCTCAATTCTATACTGGCTCTAAATAAAAATTATTCCAATGTGCTGATTGTTTTGATTCATTCCAGAACATAGCAATTGCTGCTGCCGTTTTGTGACTGCCATGAGTTCGTCACGCATTCGACGCGTTAACGGGCAAGGGGCATTCTGAAATGAAAAACAATCTGGACCGGCAATTCCGGTCGTCGATCTCTTACGCGGCGCTGTCGGCCAGCCTGGCCATATCGCTGTCGACAATCGCCGAAAAGGCGCAGGCGCAGCAGCAGGCCATCGAACTGGGTACGATTACCGTCGACGGTCCGGCCGCGTCGGGCTCCTACAACACGCTGACCGCATCGTCGCCCAAGCAGACCGCGCCGCTGCTCGATACGCCGCAGACCGTCACGGTCATTCCGCAGGCGATTATCCGGGAGCAGGGCGCGCGCAACCTGACGGAAGTGTTGCGCAATACCCCGGGCATCAGCTTCGATGCCGGCGAAAACGGCTTCGCGACCTCGACCAACAATTTCAAGATCCGGGGCTTCGACGGCAGCGGCAACGTCTACATCGACGGCGCGCGCGATTCCGGCAGCTATTCGCGCGATGTCTTCAACGTCGACCGTGTCGAGGTTTTCAAGGGATCGTCGGCCGATAACGGCCGCGGCGGCGCCAGCGGTTACGTCAACATGGTCACCAAGGTGCCGACGCTTCAGAACTTCATCATCGGCGAGGCCAGTCACGGGTTCGACGGATACGATTCCAAATCGCGCAATCGGGCTACCGTCGACATCAATCAGGTGATCGCACCGAACACGGCCTTTAGGCTCAACGGCCTGCTGGAAAGCAGCGGGGTTGCGGGCCGCGATGTCGCCGAGAACAAGCCCTGGGGCATCGCGCCGTCGCTGGCCTTCGGCCTAGGAACGGATTTCCGTACCATCCTGTCCTACGAGCATGTCACCCGGCGCGACGTTCCCGACTGGGGCGTGCCCGGCGCAACCATCCGCGGCCTCGACACTTACGATCCGCGGACGGCGGGCGCTTCGCGCGATTCCTTCTATGGCCTGCGGTCGGACTACGACAATGTCGAAAGCGATGCGCTGCTGGCCCGCTTCGAATACGACGTGTCGAAGAACGTCACCGTCAGCAATCAAACGCGCTGGTCGCGGGTCGATCGCGAAGCGCGCTACACCGTGCCCACCGGTTACACAGCGCCAAGCACGGTTCCAACGCAGGTGCAGATTTACGACCGCGAAAACACCTCGATCAGCAACTTGACCAACGTGCTGGCAAAGTTCGACACCGGGCGTTTTCAGCACACGGTATCGGCCGGCATCGACATCACCCGCGAGGAGTCGTCCGCCAACCGATACGGCACGCTCAACAGCAACACCAATCTGTTCAATCCCAGTCCAGGCCGTGCGGTTGGTGCGTTTCCGGCCGCGACGCAGCGTAACGACGTCACGATCGACACCATTGCCGCCTATGCCTACGACACCATCAAGCTGAGCGAGCAGTGGCAGGTGAACGGTGGCCTTCGTGTCGAGAACTACCGCGTCGGCTTCGACAACAAGACCACCGCCGGGGCATCGCTGCCGCCGCTTGACGGCTATTCCACCAGCGCCACCACGGTGAGCGGCAAGGTCGGCGTGGTCTACAAGCCGGTGCAGAACGGCAGCATTTATGCGTCGTTCGGCGTGTCTCATCTGCCGCCGGGGTCGTATCTCTCCAATCCCGACATTTCTCGAACCGGTGACAACGCCTTTCCCGGATTCGTCGCCGGCGCGGACCCGACGAAGTTCTACAATTATGAAATCGGCACCAAGTGGGACTTCTTCAACAACCGCCTGTCGACGGCAGTCGCCCTGTTCCGCACCGAGAAGACCAATGCGCCGATCATCGGCCGCGATCCGGGCGATACTGCCGACAGCCTGAAGGGTTATGGCCAGCAGGTGGTGCAGGGCATCGAACTCAGCGTCGCCGGCAAGCTGACGGATGCCTGGAGCGTTTTCGGCGGGCTGGCCCTGATTCAGAGCGAGCGTACGCACAGCGCCTACCTGGACGCGGTCAGGCGGGCCGGAGACGGCGGTGCCGGAGACTACGGCACGGCCACCACCACCAGCGGCGACGAACTGGCCTTCACGCCGAACGTCACCGGTAATCTCTGGACCACCTATCGCTTCCCGATCGGCCTGACGCTGGGCGGCGGGGTGCAATATGTCGGTTCGTCTTATCTGGGCCGTCCTGACGACGCCAATCGCATTATTCCGAACGGCAGGTTCGGCAAGCTGCCGAGCTACGTCCTGGTTCACGCGATGGCGTCTTACGAACTGACGAAGAACGTCGACCTGCGCTTCAACGTTGATAACGTGTTCGATGATACCTACGCTGTCTCCACCAACTGGGGAGGTGCGCGCGCAACTCTCGGACCGCCGCGCACGTTCCGCGTCAGCACCAGCGTCCGCTTCTAGCGGCGCAAGGGCGCCCGGCCGCATCGCGGCGGCCGGGCGTCCGCCCCGCAAGGAGACAGACGGCAATGATGGTGGAAATTCCGGGCGTGCTGACGCCCGACGAGGTCAAGCAGTTCCGCTCACTGCTCGAAGCGGCCGACTGGCGCGATGGACGGCACACGGCCGGCCACGTTGCCGCGCGGGTCAAGGCCAATGAGCAGCTGGCGCAGGACGACCCGCTTGCGATCAAGCTCAGCTCCTTCATTCTCGAGCGGCTCGGCCTGGTCAGCCGCTTTGTCGCCGCGGCTTTGCCGCTGAAGGTGCTGCCGCCGCGCTTCAACCGCTACACCGGCGCCGGCTCCTACGGCGACCACATCGATAACGCCATCTTCAGCGTGCCGGGCGCGCCGGTGCGCATCCGCGGCGATCTGTCGGCGACGCTGTTCATCAACGACGTCGATGATTACGACGGCGGCGAACTGATTATCCAGGGCGAGTTCGCCCGGCATCAGGTCAAATTGCCGGCCGGACACATGATCCTGTATCCTGCGAGTACGCTGCATCAGGTCACGCCGGTGACCCGCGGCGCGCGGCTGGCGGCATTCTTCTGGATCCAAAGTCTGGTGCGCGAAGACAATCGCCGCGCCATGCTGCTGGAGCTGGACGACACCATTCAAGGCCTTGCGGCCGATACGCCCGATCACCCGTCGGTGGTGCGCCTGACCGGGCTCTATCATAATCTGCTGCGCGACTGGGCGGTCACCTGAGTGGACCAACGCCCGATGCACGCACCGCTGGCCAAATTACAGCAGATTCCGGCGTCGGTCGCCGCGGTCAACGACTACGAGCCGTTGGCGCGCGAGCGGATGACGCCCTACGCCTTCGCCTATCTGTCCGGCGCTTCGGCCGACGAGTGGACGCTGCGCGAGAACAGCGCGGTGTTTGACCGCTGGATCCTGCGGCCGCGGGTGCTGCGCGATCTTGGCGGCGGCAACACCCGGCTGACGCTGTTCGGTCAGTCGTTTCTCTATCCGATCATGCTGGCGCCGGTCGCCTATCACGCCCTGTTTCACCCGGCGGGCGAGCTGGAGACGGTCGTCGCCGCAACGGCCATGCAGGCCGGCATGATCGTCAGCACGCAGGCGAGCGTGCCGCTCGAGGACATCGCAGCGGCGGCGAAGACGCCGCTGTGGTTTCAACTCTACATCCAGCCCGACCGCGACTTCACCGCGGCGCTGGTGCGGCGCGCCGAGGCCAGCGGCTACAAGGCGCTGGTGGTGACCGTCGATGCGCCGGTCAACGGCATTCGCAACCGCGAACAGCGCGCCGGCTTTCAGCAGCCGGCCGGCGCCGAGGCGGTCAATCTGCGCGGCATGCGCATCCCTGCCGCAGCACCCGTCGACGACGACACGCTGTTGCTCGGCGGACCGCTGCTCGCCACCGCGCCGACCTGGAAAGACATCGCCTGGCTGCGCTCGCTAACCACGCTGCCGATCTTGCTGAAGGGCATCCTGACGCCGGATGACGCCATAGTGGGGATCGAGGAAGGGGCCGACGGCATCATTGTCTCCAACCACGGCGGCCGCACGCTCGACCATGGGCCGGCGACCATCGACGCATTGCCGCCGATCGTGGCGGCGGTGGAGAACCGCGTGCCGGTTCTTATGGATGGCGGCATCCGCCGCGGCAGCGACGTGTTCACCGCGCTGGCGCTGGGGGCGAAGGCAGTTCTGATCGGACGGCCTTATGCCTACGGCCTGGCCGCGGCCGGCGCCACCGGCGCCGCGCATGTGCTGCGCATCCTGCGCGCCGAACTGGAAATCACCATGGCGCAGACCGGCTGCAAGGACCTCGCCGCGATCGGCCCGGACGCGGTCGCGGCGCGGCCGCGTTGACCCTAGCGATCCAGCTCTGCCAGCAAGGCGTGCAAATCGAGCGGACGGGTGAACATCTCCAGGCTGCCGTCGGCCTTCTGCGGCCACGCTTCCTTCGGCCGGTCCCAGTACAACTCGACGCCGTTGTCGTCCGGATCGCGCAGATACAGCGCCTCGGAGACGCCATGGTCGCTGGCGCCCTCCAGCGGGATCTTGGCCGCGATCAGCCGGCGCAGCGCGTCGGCCAGTTGCCGCCGATTCGGGTAGAGGATCGCGGTGTGGTAGAGCCCGGTCGTGCCTTTGGGCGGCGGTGAGCCGCCGCGGCTTTCCCAGGTGTTGAGCCCGATGTGGTGATGGTAGCCGCCGGCCGAGATGAAGGCGGCGCCGGGCCGGGTGGTGGTCACCTCGAAGCCCAGCACGCCGCAGTAGAAATCCAGCGCGCGCTGCAGATCGGCGACCTTGAGGTGCACATGGCCGATCCGGACCCCCGGATCGATGGTGGAGAACAGGGCGTCCTTTTCGGGCGTCGTGGGGGCTGACATTGTGGGGGCTGACATGGGTCATCCTGACTGGCCGGAGCGGCCGTTGATCCCCACATGTAAGTTGCCGGACGGATCGGATAAAGTCCCCGCCACGACCCTCTCGCCCGGGTTTTCGCCCGGCCCCGCGCCCGCACGAAGCAAGGCCATTATGACGATCACGCCGCTGCCGACCTCCATCGATGACACCCTCGAACTGCTGGCCAAGGCCGGCTATGTCGGCGACCGCGCGCTCGCGACCGTGCTGTATCTGGCGCTGCGCATGGGCCGGCCGCTGTTCCTCGAGGGCGAGGCCGGCGTCGGCAAGACCGAGATTGCCAAGGTGCTGTCGGCGGCGCTGGGGCGGCGGCTGATCCGGCTGCAATGCTACGAGGGGCTCGATATTGCCTCGGCGGTCTACGAGTGGAATTACGGCGCGCAGATGATCGCCATCCGCATGGCCGAGGCGCAGGGTGCGGGCGACCGCGCCCGCATCGAGCACGACGTGTTCTCCGAGCGCTTTCTGATCAAGCGGCCGTTGTTGCGGGCGTTGGATCCCGACCCGACCGGCCCCCCGGTGCTGCTGATCGACGAGATCGACCGCACCGACGAAGCCTTCGAGGCTTTCCTGCTCGAGGTGCTGGCCGATTTCCAGATCACCGTGCCGGAGCTCGGCACCGTTAAGGCGGCTCATCCGCCGATCGTGGTCGTGACCTCGAACCGCACCCGCGAGGTGCACGACGCGCTCAAGCGCCGCTGCCTCTACCACTGGGTCGGCTATCCGAATGCCGAGCGCGAACTGAAGATTTTGCGCACCAAGGTGCCTGGCATTTCGCGCAAGCTGTCGGAGCAGGTGGTCGCCTTCGTGCAGGCGCTGCGCAAGGAGGACCTGTTCAAGTCGCCTGGCGTCGCCGAGACGCTGGACTGGGCCGGCGCGCTGACCGAGCTGGATGTGGTGGCGCTCGATCCGGCGACCGTGTCGGATACGCTTGGCGCGCTGCTGAAATACCAGGACGACATCGCCCGGCTCGACGGCACCAAGGTCAAGGCGCTGCTCGACGAGGTGAAGTCGGAGCTGCGGGCGGCGGAGTGATCATGCTTATTGAACAGCTCAACCGCTTGCGCTGGCGCGCTTCCTCCCCCCTTGCGGGGGAGGGTTGGGGAGGGGGGTGCGCTTTGCCCGCGAGACGACATTTTCATGGTTGAGAAAATACCCACCCGATCCGGCTTCGCCGGACCGACCTCCCCCGCGAGCGGGGGAGGTAAAGACAGTGACGGCCGGCTCGCCGAAAACATTCTCTACTTCGCCCGCGCGCTGCGCGCCGCCGGCATTCCGGTCGGCCCCGGCGCGGTCATCGATGCGCTGGAAGCGGTCAACGTCGCCCGCATCGGCGACCGCCAGGACTTTTACTGGATGCTGCATGCGGTGTTCGTGAAGCGGCACGAGCACACCATCCTGTTCGATCAGGCATTCCGTATTTTCTTCCGCAAGCGCGGCTATATCGACAAGCTGATCGCGGCGATGCTGCCGGAGGCGCCGCCCGGCGAGGAGAAGAAGCCGCCGCCGGGCGCACAGCGCATCCAGGAGGCGCTGTTTTCCGGCGTCAATGAGCGCGAGGAAAAGTCCGAGATCGAGATCGACTCGCGGCTCACCGTGTCCGACCGCGAGATATTACAGACCAAGGATTTCGCCCAGATGAGCGCGGCCGAGATCGCCGCCGCCAAGCAGGCGATTGCGAAGCTGGTGCTGCCGCTCGACCTGGTGCGGACGCGGCGCCTGAAGCCGGCCCGGCGTGGCCACATCATCGACGTGCGGCGCACGCTGCGCGCCAGCATGAAGGCGGGCGGGGCGCTGATCGACCTCAAATATGTCGGCCCGCGCGAGAAGGAGCCGCCGATCGTGGCGCTCTTGGACATTTCCGGCTCGATGAGCCAGTACACGCGGCTGTTTCTGCATTTCCTGCATGCCATCACCGACGCCCGCAAGCGCGTGCACACGTTTCTGTTCGGCACGCGGCTGACCAACATCACCCGCGCCATCCGCCAGCGCGATCCGGACGAGGCGCTGGCTGCCTGCACGTCGCATGTCACCGACTGGTCGGGCGGCACCCGCATCGCCACCTCGCTGCACGTCTTCAACAAGCAGTGGGCCCGCCGCGTGCTCGGGCAGGGCGCGGTGGTGCTGCTGATCACTGACGGGCTTGAACGCGACGGCGACGATACGCTATCGTTTGAAATCGACCGGCTGCACCGCTCGTGCCGCCGGCTGATCTGGCTCAATCCGCTTCTGCGCTTCGAGGGTTTCGAGGCGCGCGCCAAGGGCGTGCGGACCATGCTGCCGCATGTTGACGAACTGCGGCCGATCCACAATCTGGAGTCCATGACCGAACTGGTGCGCGCGCTGTCGGGCGCGTCAGTCGCGGGCCACGATCCGAAGGCCATGTTGAGGCAGGTTGCGTAACTTTTTCTGTCATGGCCGGGCTTGTCCCGGCCATCCACGCCTTGCTTGCTTGAAGTCAGTCGTGGATGCCCGGCATAGAGCCGGGCATGACGACGTCGGTAACGGAGATTTCTCATGCTGTCGCGCGATGAAGACATTCTCAAAGCCGCCGAGACCTGGCGCAAGGACGGCCGCGGCGTCGCACTGGCGACCGTGGTCGAGACCTGGGGCTCGGCGCCGCGGCCGGTCGGCTCCAATCTGGTGATCGACGATGAGGGTAATTTCCTCGGCTCGGTGTCGGGCGGCTGCGTCGAAGGCGCGGTGGTGACCGAAGCGGTCGATGTGATCGAGAGCGGCAAGCCGAAGGTGCTGGAATTCGGCGTCGCCGACGAGACCGCCTGGCAGGTGGGACTGTCGTGCGGCGGCACGATCCGGGTGTATGTCGAGAAGGTCTCATAACGGTCATTCCGGGGCGCCGCGAAGCGGCGAACCCGGAATCTATATTCACAAACAGGGGTTATGGATTCCGGATAGCCTCGCTTCGCTCGGCTTCCGGAATGACAGGGAAAAACGATGAACCTCGACATTCTCAGCGCCCTGAACGCCGAGCGCGACGCGCGGCGCGCGGTGGTCGTCGTCACCGACATCGCCAGCGGCGACCAGCGGCTGGTCAAGGCCGCCGACATCGCCAAGGACCCGCTCAGCAGCGCCATCGAGAAGCGCCTGCGCATGGCCAAGAGCGGCATGGAAGAGGTCGCCGGCAGCAAGGTGTTTGTCACCGTGCACGTGCCGTCACCGCAACTCGTCATCACCGGCGCGGTGCACATCAGCCAGGCGCTGGCGCCGATGGGGCTTTTGCTCGGCTATGACGTCACCATCGTCGATCCCCGCACCGCCTTCGCCTCGATGGAGCGCTTCCCCGACGTCAAGGTTATCGCCGAGTGGCCGGACGTGGCGCTGCCGCCGCTCAAGGTCGACCACTACACCGCTTTCGTGGCGCTCACGCACGATCCCAAGATCGACGATCCGGCGCTGCTGCACGCGCTCAAGCGCGACTGCTTCTATATCGGCGCGCTCGGCTCGCGGAAGACCCATGCCAAGCGTGTCGTCCGGCTCAAGGAAGCGGGCATGACCGACGCCGACATCGCCCGCATTCATTCGCCGATCGGGCTCGACATCGGCGCGGTGTCGCCGGCCGAAATCGCGGTCGCGATCATCGGCGAGATCACGCAGCGGCTGCGGGTGAAGTCCGAGAAAGCAGAAGCCGCATGAAGTTCGGTCCCGTCGCCCCGGCGGATGCGCAAGGCGCCACCGCGGTGCATTCGATCCGGCAGGGCGATCTGGTGCTCAAGAAGGGCACGCTGATCGGCCCCAGGGAAGTCGCGGCGCTCGAGGCCGCCGGCGTCGCGTCGATCGTGGTGGCGCGGCTGGAGCCGGGCGATGTGTCGGAGGACCAGGCCGCAGCCGAGATCGCCGCCGCCGCCAAAGGTGATGGTCTGCGCGCCGACCGCGCCTTTACCGGGCGCTGCAATCTGTTTGCCGAGACCGCCGGCGTGCTTGTGGTCGACCGTGACGCCGTCGACCGGATCAACCGCATCGACGAGGCGGTGACGCTGGCGACGCTGCCGGCGTTCAAGCCGGTGGTCGAGGGCGAAATGGTCGCCACGGTGAAGATCATTCCGTTCGCGGTCGCGGGCGCCGCGCGCGACCGCGCCGTGGCGGAAGCCAACACGGCGAAGCCGGTGATCCGGGTCGCGCCTTACAAAGTGCGCAAGATCGGCATCGTCTCGACGCTGCTGCCGGGCCTCGCGCCGAAAGTGGTTGAGAAGACGCTGCGCGTCACCGAAGCGCGGCTCGCACCGGCGGGCGCGACCGTCGTTGCCGAACGGCGCGTGGCGCACCAGCAGCAGGCGCTGGCAGGCGCCATCGACGACGTGCTTAAAGCCGGCGCCGAGATGGTGATCGTGTTCGGCGCGTCCGCCATTGCCGACCGCCGCGACGTGATCCCGATGGCGATCGAAACCGTCGGCGGCGAAATCGAGCACTTCGGCATGCCGGTCGATCCCGGCAACCTGATGCTGATCGGCCGGATCAAGGGTACGGCGATCATCGGCGCGCCCGGCTGCGCGCGGTCGCCAAAGGAAAACGGCTTCGACTGGGTGCTGACGCGGCTGCTCGCCGGACTGCCGGTGACGCGCGCGGACATTACCGGCATGGGCGTCGGCGGCCTGCTGATGGAGATCGTGACGCGGCCGCAACTGCGCGCCGAAGCGGTTCCGGAGAAGGGCAAGGCCGTCGCGGCGCTGGTGCTGGCGGCGGGCCGCTCCACGCGCATGGGCGCCCTCAACAAGATGCTGGCCGAGATCGGCGGCAAGCCGCTGGTGCGCATCGCCGCCGAGCAGGCGCTGGCGTCGCGCGCCGAGCCGGTGATCGTCGTCATCGGCCACGAACACGAGCGCGTCGAGGCGGCGCTCGGCGGCCTGCCGGTGCGGTTCGTGCACAATCCGAATTATGCCGAAGGTCTCGGCACATCGCTGAAGGTCGGCATCGCCGCGGTGCCAGAGACGGCCGATGGCGTCATCGTGTGTCTCGGCGACATGCCGCAGGTCGACAGCGCGCTGATCGATCAGTTGATCGGCGCGTTCGATCCGGAGCGCAACGCGCTGGTGGTGGTGCCGAGCATCGACGGCCGCCGCGGCAATCCAGTGGTGTGGGCGCGGCGATTCTTTAACGAACTGATGTCGATCAATGGCGACATCGGCGCCCGCCATCTGATCGGCAGCTATGTCGAAGCCGTTGTCGACGTGCCGCTGACCGGCGACGCGGCGCTGACCGACGTCGATACCCCCGAGTCGCTGTCCGCGGTCAAGGCCGAAATCGAAGGCGCCTGAGACTCGAATCATTGATCGGCGGCGCGACTCAGCCCTTAGCTGGAACCCGGGTTCGGGTAGGGGACGATGACGGACACCTATACGCCTTTCATGCGCGTTCTTGTCGTTGCCAGCCTGCTGCTGGCCACGACCATGCTGATGATGGTGACGCTGAACACCGCGCGGGCCGCCGGTGCGCTGGCGATCGGCGCCTGCGGGGCGTTCGGTGAGGCCTTTGATTTCCCAAGTGTCGAAGAGGCGCGCCGGGTCGCGCAGTCGAAGTGCCAGGGCGATAGCTGCCGCGTGGTAACGACGATCAAGCGCGGCTGTGCGGCCTTCGCGGTCGACTTCACCGATCCCTGCGGCGCCCACGGCTGGGGACAGGCGCCGCGGCTCGGCGCCAGCCAGAACGAAGCCTTGCGCATCTGTTACAAGGAGGGCGGCAAGGAGTGCGTGATCCGCACGTTCCTGTGCGACGCCCGCGGCTGACGTCCCGTATCATTTTCGCGCCATGACGCTGATGCGCAGATAGGGGCTGGAGCGCCCGTCCGAATCGCGCGCCCAGCCGATGGCAGCCGACCACTCGGTTTCGGCGGTCTTCATACTGGTGATGTGCGCGCCGATCCGGATCTGGCGATAACGGCCGGCGCCGAACGCTTGCACCTCCGGTCCGGCGTAGAATGGCTCGAGCATGTGGCCGGACAGCAGAACGCCGAGCCCCAGCCGCGCCGCGTGGCTGGCGGCGATCGACGACAGCGACGCGTCGCCGGCAACGAGCGTGCGCGGCGTCGGTTCATGCCAGAGCTCGGCGGCCATACGCAGGCCGAACGAGCGGCCGCGCAGCCGGTTATCCGGATCGTCGGGCGTCAGATAGTGATACTGGAGTTCGGGTCCGAAGAAGAATTTCATCTCGGCATTACCGCGCTTGATGCGCCAGCCCGGCAGCAACTGGGCCTTGCCTTCGGCACCGGTCACCTGCCGGCCGAGGTTCTGGGCGTAATAGCGGTAGGCGCCGGACGACAGCAGCAGCTTGAGCATCAGGCCGTCCTGCTCGAAGCCGCCGGGGGCGAGCAGCAGGCCGCCATGGGCGAAGACGCCGTTGCGCCAGAAGTCGCGGCCGGAAAAGATGATTTTACGTGACTCGTCTTCGTCGGCGCGGGCGATACCGGCCAATACGCAGACCCAGACGACAATGAAGGCTGCGGCGATGATTGTCGCCGCGCACACGCGCCTTCCAAACACCATCGAGGCCCCCGCGCCCCGCAAGGCCCGGCACAACCTGCCGAGATTAAATGCAACTAAAGCGGGATGTCGGAGTGTTGTCCACAACCGATGTTGCAATTTCGGGTTGCGGCCTATCCCGATTGCTTCAATCGCCGCGGCGGGCTGCCGAAGGTGCGGTGGACCATGGCGGAGAAGGCGCTGGGACTGGCATAGCCGACCGAGGCGGCGGTCTCCGCGACCGAGGCCCCACCGGACAGGCGGGCCAGCCCGTCGATGGCGCGCAGCCGGGCGCGCCATTCGGCAAAGCCCAGCCCGGTTTCGCTGCGGAAGATGCGGGCCAGCGTCCGACGGCTGGCGCCAGCCTGGTCGGCCCAGCGGTCCAGGCCGTGGTCGATGCTGGAATTGTCGAGCAGGGCGCGGGCCACGCGCAGCGCCCGCGCATCGCGCGGCATTGGCACGTCGAGCTGGCGCTCCTGCAGTCGCGCCAGCTCGGTCAGCATCAGCCGGGCGACGATGCCGCCGCGGCCGCTTTCGGCATAGTCCGCCGGCTCTTCCAGCAGCGCCAGGATGAGTTCGCGCAACAGCCCGGAAATTTCCACCAGCACCGGCTGCTTGGGCAGCGCCGCGCAGGCGGCGGCGTCGATATAGACCGTGCGCATCTCGACGTGGCTGCGCATGGTGACGCTGTGTGGCCACTGCGACGGCAGCCAGAGCGCGCGGGCCGGCGGCACGATCCAGGCGGCCTCGGCGGTTTCGACTCGCATGATGCCGGCGACCGCATGCAGCAACTGGCCGCGCCGGTGCATGTGCAGGGGGATGCTGTGTCCGGGCTCGAGCGCCCGGGCCATCACCGCGACCGGCCGCGGCGCATCGTCCAGGTTCTGGCGGTAGACCGGTACGCGCTCGGACATGGGATGGCCCTCTGGCGACGAAAATCGACCGAACGTCGCCAAAAGGCAAGCCTATAGTGCGACTCTGGGCGAAAATCCGCCTGTGCCATTGACCTTCAGAAATACCGCATGAACCCGACCGCCAGCCTTGCCGCCACCGCTGCCGACGACGCGGCCCGCAAACGCTCCATCGTCTTCCTGAACTGGGCGCACGCGCTCGACCACTTCGTGCTGCTGATTTTCCCGACGGTGGTGATCGGCCTGGAGGTCGTCTACCAGCGGCCGTACAGCGAGCTGATCGCGCTTTCCAGCGCCGCCTTCATCGCCTT
>JALHNV010000099.1 GCA_022843325.1 Pseudolabrys sp.
GCCGAGCTCGACGCCTTCACCGCCCCCGTGGAATGGACCGCGGCACCGCTGATCGGCCAGTGCTGCCGCGCCTTCCTCGCTTCGTTCAAGGTCTGGAACACCGCCACTGTCGGCGGCAATCTGTGCCTGGCGCTGCCGGCCGGGCCGATGATTGCACTCGCCGCCGCGCTTGACGGCGTCTGCACCGTCTGGACCGCCAATGGCGGCGAACGCCGCGTCGATGCCGCCGCTTTTGTCACCGGGCCCGAGCGCAATGTGCTGCAGCCCGGAGAGATATTGCGGCGCATAGACATTCCGGCGGCGGCGCTGGCCCGGCGCACGGCCTTCAGACAGATTTCGCTGTCGCCGGTCGGCCGCTCGGCGGCGCTGCTGATCGGCACGCACGCGGCGAAAGACTTAGGCTTCGTTCTCACCGTGACGGCGTCGACGCCGCGGCCGTTCAAGCTTGTCTTCGAGACGATGCCGTCGGCCGACGACCTGCGCGCCCGTATCGATCGCGACATCACGGCCTACTTTGACGACATCCACGGCCTGCCGGCGTGGCGGCGGCACATGACGCTGCATTTCGCCGAAGAGATCCGCCGCGAACTAAGCGCGGAGCCGCCGCGATGAGCTTTCGCGTCAACGGACAGGACTTCGCCGACCGACCATCGGCCGGCCAGTGCCTGCGCACCTTCCTGCGCGAGCTCGGGATGTTCGGCGTCAAGAAAGGCTGCGACGCCGGCGACTGCGGCGCCTGCACCGTTTATCTCGATGCCGAGCCGGTGCATTCCTGTCTGGTGCCGGCGTTCCGCGCCGACGGCCGCGAGGTCACCACCATCGAAGGGCTCGCGACGGGGAACGACCTGCATCCCATGCAGCGGGCGTTCCTGGACGCGCAGGGCTTTCAGTGCGGTTTCTGCACCGCCGGCATGATCATGACCGCTGCGGCCCTGAATCAGGCGCAGCGCGCCGATCTCGGCCAGGCGTTGAAAGGCAATCTGTGCCGCTGTACCGGCTATCGCGCCATCGACGACGCCATTGCGGGAAGGCATGAAATCGAGAACGCGGCGGCAGGCGACGCCTGCGGCCATAACGTGCCGGCCCCGGCCGGACCCGATGTGGTGACCGGGAAAGCGCGCTTCACGCTCGACGTGGTGCCCGAGGGCTTGCTGCACATCAAGCTGGCGCGTTCGCCGCATGCCCATGCCCGCATCCGCTCGATCGACAAGAGCGCGGCGCTGGCGGTGCCGGGCGTCACGGCCGTGCTGACCTATGAGGATTCGCCGCCGACGTTGTTTTCGACGGCGCGGCATCAGGTGCTCAGCATCGATCCGCCCGATACGCTGGTGCTGGACCGCGTCATGCGGTTCATCGGCCAGCGCTTTGCCGCCGTCGTCGCCGACACCGAGGCGGCGGCCGAGGCCGGCTGCCGGGCGCTGAAGGTGGATTACGAGATCCTCGACGCGGTGTTCGATCCGGACGAGGCTTTGCGCGAGGGCGCGCCGGTGATCCACGATCTCGACCCGGGCCCGGCGCTGAAGAACCCGCGCCGCAACATCGTCTGGAGCGTTGACGGCGGCGCCGGTGACGTTGACGCCGGCTTTGCCGCCGCCGACGTCATTCACGAGGGCACCTATTATGTGCCGCGCGTACAGCACGCCCATCTCGAAACGCTGGCCGCCATCGGCTGGGTCGACGACACCGGAAAACTGAACATCCGCTCCTCGACGCAGGTGCCGTTTCTGACGCGGCAGGAGGTCGCCCGCGTGTTCGGCATGGACGAAGCCCAGGTGCGGGTGTTCTGCGAGCGCGTCGGCGGCGGCTTCGGCGCCAAGCAGGAAATGCTGGTCGAGGACGTTGTCGCACTCTGCGCGCTGAAGACCGGCAAGCCCGTGCAGCTCGAATTCACCCGCGAGGAGCAGTTCATCGCCGCCACCACGCGGCACCCGATGCGCATGCGGGTCAAAATCGGCGCGACGCGCGACGGCAAGCTGACGGCGATGCAGCTCAATGTGGTGTCCAACACCGGCGCCTACGGTAATCACGGCGGTCCGGTGCTGGAACATGCCTGTTCGGAAGCGCTCAGCGTGTACGTCTGCGCCAACAAGAAGGCCGAAGGCGTCGCCGTCTACACGAATACAGTCCCGGCCGGTGCGTTTCGCGGCTACGGCCTGCCGCAGACGAATTTCGCGATCGAGTCGGCGATCGACGAAGTGGCCCGCGCCATTGGCATGGACAGCCTCGAGTTCCGCCGCCGCAACGCCGTGCGCGACGGCGACCCCATGGCCGGATCGCACGCGCCGTCCGACGATGTCATCTACGGCAGCTACGGCCTCGACCAGTGCTTCGATCTTGTGGAAACCTCGCTGAAGCGGGACGACGGCGAAAAACCTCCATCACCGGACTGGCGGACCGGTCAGGGCACCGCGCTGACGATGATCTGCACGGTGCCGCCCGGCGGGCATTATTCAGACACCGTGATTTCACTTAACGCCGACGGCGGCTACGACATGACCGTTGGCACAGCCGAATTCGGCAACGGCACCACCACCGTGCATCTTCAGGTGGCGGCGACGGCGCTGAAGACGACGCCGGCGCGGCTGCGGCTGCAACAATCCGACAGCGATCATGGCGGCCACGATACCGGTGCCTATGGCTCGACCGGCACGGTGATCGGCGGTCGCGCCACCGAGATCGCGGCCAACGCGCTGCGCGATATCCTGCTCGACTTTGCCGCCCGCGCGTCGGGGACCGCGCGCGACGCCTGCACGCTGACCGCCGACGCCGTGGTCTGCGCCGGCACGCCGATCGCGCTGACGGACTTGTACCAGCAGGCCGCCGCCGAGGGCGTCGCACTGACCGCGACCGGCACCGCCACGGGCATTCCGCGCTCGGTCGCGTTCAACGTCCATGGCTTCCGGGTGGCGGTGCACCCGGTCACCGGCGAGGTCCGCATCCTCAAGAGCGTGCAGGCCGCCGACGCCGGCACCGTGATCAACCCGATGCAGTGCCGCGCCCAGATCGAGGGCGGCGTGGCGCAGGCCTTGGGCGCGGCTTTGTACGAGGAGGTGATCGTCGACGGCGGGGGCCGCGTTACCACGCCAAGTTTCCGCACCTATCACATTCCCGCGCTGGCCGACCTGCCGCGCACCGAGGTGCTTTTCGCCAAGACCCATGACAGGCTCGGACCCTACGGCGCCAAGTCGATGAGCGAGAGCCCGTACAATCCGGTGGCGCCGGCGCTCGCCAACGCCATCCGCGACGCCACCGGCGTGCGATTCTATGAATTGCCGCTGAAGCCGGACCGGCTGTTTGCCAGGCTTGCCGAACGCTGAAATCGCAGCACCAACGCCGCTCTCCCTATGGGAGAGGTGAAGAAGGTCCACCGTCCCGCGCTGCCAGCCGCAGGTTCATCGCGACGCGATAACGCGGATCGCCGGTGACGGCATGGATGCCGTCGAGCACCGTGACGATGCGGCCAAGGCCTACCATGCGGCCCCACTCGACCGGCCCGCGCGGATAGTTGACGCCGAACTTCATGGCGCGGTCGATGGCATCGCCATCGGCGACGCCTTGCAACATGGCCTCGTAGGCCTCGTTGGCCAGCATCGCGACGGTGCGCATGACGACAAGCCCCGGCCAGTCGGGGACCACGGTCACGATGAAGCCGGCGGCCTGCAGGCTGGCGATGACATCGCGGCGCGGCGCGTCCGACATGGCCGACAGCGCGATCACGACGCGCTTGCTGGCGGTGTCGAAGCGCAGATCGTGCACCGCTACCGGGCGATTCAGGTCGCGCGCGACATCGGCGGCGCGGCGGCCGTCGGTCGGCATCAGCGTCACCGGCCCGAGTTCGACCGGCGCAGATTCCCAGCCGTCCGGCAAAGCCATCGCCTTGCCGTCGGCCCTGGGCTCGCTGGCCGGTGAAGGCGCGGCGTCCTTGCTGTCGTAGCGGTAGAAGCCGCGGCCGGTCTTGCGGCCGAGCCAGCCGGCCTCGACCATTTCCTGCTGGATCAGCGACGGCCGGTAGCGCGGGTCGGCGCCATAGGCTTCGAACACCGAGCGGGTCGAGCGGTAATTGATGTCGTTGCCGATGAGATCCATCAGCGCGAAAGGGCCCATGCGGAAGCCGCCGGCCTCGGTCATGATGGCGTCGAGCGTGGCCGGATCGGCGACTCCCTCCTCCAGGAGCCGCAGCGCCTCGCCGTAATACGGCCGGGCGCAGCGGTTGACGATGAAGCCCGGCGTCGAGCGGCTGCGCGCCGTCACCTTGCCCCAGGCCTTGGCGGTGTCCTCGATGGTGTCGAGCACCGCCGGATCGCTGGCCATGCCGCGGATGACCTCGACCAGCTTCATCACCTGCGCCGGATTGAAGAAGTGCATGCCGGCGACCCGCTCGGGCCGCGCCAGCCCGGCCGCCATCGCCGTCACCGACAACGTCGACGTGTTGGTGGCGAGGATCGCATCCGGCCGCGCCAGCTTCTCCAGCTTCGCAAACAGCCCGCGCTTGATGTCCATGTCCTCGGCGATCGCCTCGATGAACAGCGCGGCCAGAGCGAGATCGTCCATGGATTTCGCCGCGACCATGCGGCCGACAATGGCTGCGCAATCGTCCTTGTCGAGCTTGCCGTCGGCGACCCGCTTTTCCAATGCGGCCGCGGTGCGCGCCACGGCCTTGGCCGCGGCACCCTCGACAACGTCATAGAGTAAGACTTTATGTCCGGCGGTCGCCGCCACCTGCGCGATGCCGGCGCCCATGGTGCCCGCGCCGATCACGGCGACGATGCTGTCGTTGGACAAGGCTGCCATCATGGCACCTCGAGGATCAGTTTGCCCTGCGCCTTGCCGTCGCGTAGCAGCGCCAGCGCCTCCTTGAAACCGTCGAGCGGAAAGCGGCGGCTGATCACCGGGTTGAGCTTGCCGGCGACCGCCAGATCGAAAATCTCGCTCTGCACGCGGCGGACCCAGTCCGGCGTGCGGTCGCGGTAGTCGGACCATTGCAGGCCCGACACCTCGATGTTCTTTACCAGCAGATAATTCGCCTTGATGGTCGGGATTTCGCCGGCGGCAAAGCCGATGATCACCATGCGGCCGCGCCACGCCATCGCCCGCAGCGCCGCCGCATTGACCGCGCCGCCGACCGGATCGATCACCACGTCGGCGCCGTGCCCACCGGTCGCCTCCCGCACTGCCTCGCGCAGGCCGTCGCGCAAATCGATGGCGCCGAGGTCGATCACGGTGTCGGCGCCGCATTGCCGCGCGATCTCGGCATTGCCGGCGCCCAGGACGCCCGCGATGACCGTGCCGGCACCCAGCGCCTTGGCGAGTTGCACGCTGGCAACGCCGATGCCGCCCGAGGCGCCCAGCACCAGCACGCGTTCGCCGGGCTGCATGCGGGCGCGCTCGATCAGCGCGAAATGCGCGGTCTGGTACACCAGCCCCAGCGCTGCGCCCTGCGCGAAGTCGATGCCGTCCGGCATCGGATAGACATTGATCGCCGGCGCCCGCAGCTTTTGGGCATAGGCGCCGTATTCGACCTGGGCGCTGACGCGATCGCCGACCGCCAGCAATGTCACGCCCTCGCCGACCGCCGACACCACACCGGCCGCGGCCTTGCCCGGTGCGAACGGCAACGGCGGCTTGATCTGGTACTGGCCGCCGATCACCAGAATGTCCGGGTAGTTCACTTCCGCCGCTTTGACGTCGATCACCACCTCACCCGTGCCGGGCGCCGGATCGGGCAAGTCCCCGACACTGATCTGGTCGAACGGCGCATACTCGCGGACCACGACAGCTTTCATGCGTTGAACTCGGCATTGTTGGCGCCCAGCGGCGGGGCGGAAGAAGGTTCGGTCACTGGCGCGCGGAACTGCGCGTCGACCGGCACCGGCAGCGCCGGCATGCGCGCACCGGCTTCATTGACCAGCACATGGTCGAACACGCCGCGGGCGCGGAAATGCGGATCGTCCAATGCCTGGCGGACGTCGGCGACGATGCTGCAGCAGCAGTCGCGGCCGGTGAACTTTTGCCGCCAGTGGTCGGCCGGCTGCGCGCCGATGATGGCGATGATGCGCTGCGTGGTCGCCGCCATGTCGCGGCTGTCGTCGCGCAAGGGGGCATCGAGCCCAATCAGCTCGCAGAATTCGTCCCAGAACTTCTGCTCGATCGGCGCGGCCGCCACCACCTGCCCGTCGCTGGTGGCATAGAGCCGGTAGCGCGGCGTGCCGCCGCAGACGAGAGCGGTGCCGTTGCCGGGCCATTCATTGGCGGCCAGGCCATCGCCGATCGCCCAGTACATGAACGGAAACAGATTGTCGGTCATGGCGATGTCGAGCTGGCAGCCGCGGCCGGTGGCGTCGCGGGCGCGCAGGGCCAGCAGAATGTTCATCACCGCCGGATAGGCGCCGCCGGCAATGTCGGCGATCAGCGCCGGAGGCACCACCGGATGCGATGCCGGGCCCATCGACAGCGCCAGCAGGCCGCTGTCGCCGATGTAATTGAGGTCGTGGCCGGCGACGTCGCGCTTCGGCCCGGACTGCCCGTAGCCGGTGATGGCGCAATAGACGATGCGCGGGTTCTTTTTCGCCAGCGTGTCGTAGTCGAGACCGAGCCGCGCCATGACGCCGGGCCGGAACTGCTCGATGACCACGTCGGCGCGGGCGATCAGCGGCTCAAGCTTGGCGCGGTCGGCCGGGTTCTTCAGATCGAGTGCCAGACTCTTCTTGCCGCGGTTGAGCAGCGCGAAGTTGACGCTGTCGGTACCCCAGGCCGGACGGTAGCTGCGCATCTCCTCGCCACGTCCCGGCCGCTCGATCTTGATCACCTCGGCGCCGGCTTCGGCCAGCAGCAGCGTCGCCATCGGCCCCGGCAGCAGGGTCGAGAAATCGAGCACGGTGATGCCGGCGAGCGGGCGCATCAGCGCGCTCCGCGCTTGGCGGCGGCCACCGCCAGCCGCGGCGGCGCATAGGCCGCCGTGCCATAGGTCTCGAACAGCGCGCGGGTGACGTCGTGATGATGCTTCAGCCCGCCGCGCATGACGCGCTCGATCGGGCCGTCCGGATAGCCGAGGCCGAGCTTGCAGGTGGTGTCCATGTCCTGCGCGGTGGCCAGACCCTCGTCGAGGAAGCGCAGCGCCGCGTTGTATTTCGGCCGCAGCAGCCGGTCGAGAATGCGCCCGGGCTGATCGGCGCAGACGACCACAGTGAAACCGGCCGCCTCGAACACCGCCTTGGCGGCGTCGATGGCGGCGGCGTCGGTGACCGGCAACCGCACCAGTTCGATGAGCTTCGACGGCGCATCGCCGCCGTTACGGTAGCGCGCAAAGCCCAGCACGTTTTTGCACGACGGGTCCGCCTCATCGACATGCTCGGCCAGGCACTCGGCGTTCAATTCGACCAGCACAGCCTTCTTGCCTGCATCGGCTTTGAACGGCGCACCGAGATGCAGCACCACGTCGGCATCCTTCGTAGCGCCGGTAAGAAACGCATCGCCCGCCGGGAACGAGCGGCTGTCGCCTTGCTGCTGGATGGCATAGGTCATGATCGCGTGAGACATGGCGTCAGGCTCCGAACATGGCGTTGCCGTCGTAATTATAGAAGCCGCGGCCGGACTTGCGGCCGAGCAGACCGGCCGCCACCATCCGCCGCAGCAGCGGCGGACAGGCGGCGCGCGGGTCGAGCGTGATCGGGTAGAACGCCTCGCACAGCCGCACCTGGGTATCGAGGCCGATCAGGTCGATCAGCTCCAGCGGGCCCATCTTGTAGCCGAGCCCCACCTTGATCGCGGTATCGATGCTCTTGGCGTCGGCGACGCCGGCCTCGATGGCGCGGATGGCATCGTTGTTGAATGGCACCAGCAGCGCATTGAGAATAAAGCCGGGTTTGTCCTGCGTCCGCACCGGGATCTGGCCGCAGGCCAGCGTCCAGTCCCACGCCGCCTTGAACACAGCATCGGACGTGAGAATGCCGGGCGACATCTCCACCAGCTTCATCAGTTGCGCCGGCAGGCAGAAATGCATGCCGACGACGCGCTCGGGGTTGGGACAGCCGGAGGCGATTTCAGTGATCGACAGCGTCGAGGTGTTGGAACCGAAGATGGTGTCGGGCCGGCACACCGCCGCCAGTTGGGCGAGCAGATTGCGCTTCACCTCCAGATTTTCGAACACCGCCTCGATCACCAGGTCGCAGGCGGCCAGCCGCACGATGTCGGTGGTGCGCTCGAACCGCGCCAGCACGGCGTCGCGGTCGGCCTCGGTCATCTTGCCGCGCTCGACCGACTTCTGGAAGAAACCCTCGGTCTGCTTGACCGTCTTGGCCAGCGGGGCTTCCGCGGTGTCGTAGCACACCACGTTGTAGCCGGACCGGGCGGCGACAATGGCGATACCGGCGCCCATGGTGCCGCCTGCGCCGCAGACCCCCACCGTCTTGATCGCTGCACTCATTTTCTGGCAAAGCTCCGGCCGATCAACTGACGATGCACCTGGTTGGTGCCTTCCCAAATCTGCGTTATCTTGGCGTCGCGCATCAACCGCTCGACGCGGTAGTCCTTGCAGTAGCCGTAGCCGCCATGCATCTGCACCGCCTCGGTGGCGATGCGCATGGCGAGGTCCGAGGCGCGCATCTTGGCCATCGACGCCTCCAGCCCAAAATCCTGGCCGCCGCTCTCGACCAGCGACGCGACATAGTCGAGCCAGCATTCCGCCATGGCCAGATCGGTGGCGAGGTCGGCCACCATGAACTGGTTGCCCTGGAAGTCGACAATGCGTTTGCCGGACTGCACGCGATCGTTCATGTAGGCGATCATGTCGCCAAAGGCCGCCTGCGCGATGCCGAGCGCATGCGCAGCAACGCTCGGCCGCGACTTGTTCAGCGACGCCAGCAGCAGCTTCAGCCCGCCGCCCGGCTCGCCGAGCAGGTTGGCGCGCGGCACCCGGCAGGCGTTGAAGGCCAGCGCCGCGGTCGAGGCAGCGCGATGCCCCATCTTGTCCTCCAGCCGCAGCACCTCGAAGCCGGGCGTGTCCTTCTCGAACACCAGCACCGAAATCGACTTCCGCGAATCCGAAATCTCCGACCACTTGCCGAACAGCAAAATCAGGTCGGCGACATCGCCGTTGCTGATGAAGGTCTTGCCGCCCTGCACGATGATGTCATCGCCGTCGGGCGTGAAGCTGGTGGTCATGCCGGTGGCGTCGGAGCCGGCATTCGGCTCGGTGATCGCCAGCGCGCCGAGCCCGCCTTCGGCGATGCGGGGCAGCAGGCGCGCCTTCTGCTCCTCGGTGCCGACGTCGATCAGCGGCTTCAGGCCGTGGAACGTGGTGGCGTAGATGATGCCGGTCGAGGCGCAGGCGGCGGAGACGATCTTTACCACCTCGAGGTAGAGCCGGTACGCCATCGGCGCGCCGCCATAGGCTTCCGGCACGAACATGGTGTTGCAGCCGAGTTCGTTGAGCGCGCGGATATTGTCCCACGGGAACTCGCCGCTCTCGTCGTAACGGGCGGCGTTGGGCGCGATCAGCTCGTCGGCGAGCCGCTGCACCTGGTCGAGCACCATCCGCTCGTCCTCCGACCAGTGCCGATGCTGCCGCTGGGTTTCAAATATTCTCATCAGTGGTTCATGCCATGGCCGCCGTCGAGATAGATGGTCTCGCCGGTCAGATATTTGATGTTCTCGGAGAAAATAGCGCCGACCAGCCGCGCCACCTCGTCGACCATGCCGGCGCGGCCGACCGGGACGCGGCGTTGCAGCCAGCTCTTGACCTTGTCGCGCGCGAGGAAGTCGCGGTTGAGATCGGTTTCGACATAGCCCGGCGCGACATCGACCACGGCGATGCCGTCTTTCGCCCACTCCACCGCGAGACAGCGCGTCAGCGCGCCCACCGCGGCCTTGGAGGTGCAATAGGCGATGTTCTCGGCGACGCCCAGCTTGTCGAAGAACGAGCCGATGTTGACGATGGTGCCGCCACCGGCGGCCTTCAGGTGCGGATAGACCTCGCGGCAGGCGACCATCACTGCGGTCAGGTTCAGCGCCATGGTGTCGTCGAGCTCTTTCACCGACAGCAGGTGGCTGGGTGTGGCGTGGTGCGCGCCGGCGTTATTGACCAGGCCAATCACCGGCCCGTCCTGGGCCACCGCGGCAATGGCACCCTTCAGCGAAGTCTCATCCGCCACGTCGCAGCGGTAGCCGCGGCCGGCCGTGGCTTCGCCGCTGCGCGACAGCGCCGCCACGGCGTAGCCGCGGCGCACCAGATCGGCGGCGATTTCCGCACCGATACCCCGGCTGCCACCGGTGACGATGATGGTGCCCTTACTCATCGCGGAATGCCGCTTTGCGCTTGTCGCTGAACGCCGCCATGCCTTCCTCTGCGTCGGCGGTGCGGAACGCCAGCGAACCGAGATCGGCCTCGATCTTGAGGCCTTCGTGGACCGGCACATCGAGCGCGCGCTGCACCGCCTGTCGCGCGAAATTCAGCGCCGGCAGGCTGTAGACCGTGAACTCGCGGGCGAAGGCGAGCCCCGCCTCCACCGCCTCGCCGTCGACCAGCCGGTTGACCAGGCCCATGCGCAGCGCCTCCTCGGCGTCCACGGTCCTGCCGGTCAGGATCATCTCCAGGGCGCGGGCCTCGCCGACCACGCGCGGCAGCCGCTGCGTGCCGCCATAGCCCGGCGTCAGGCCGAGCTTGATTTCCGGCAGGCCCATCTTGGCGTTGCGGGTGGCGAGCCGGAACGTGCAGGCCAATGCGAGTTCAAGGCCGCCGCCGAAAGCGTAGCCGTTGATGACGGCGATCGACGCGACCTTCAGCGTGTCGAGCCTGGCGAACACCGCCTGGCCACGCTCGATACCGGCGCGCTGTTGCGCCAGCGAGCGGTGCCGCAATTCCTTGATGTCGGCGCCGGCGCAGAATGCCTTCGGCCCGGCGCCGGTGACGATCAGCGCCCGCACCGGCATGCCGGCGACCTTGTCGATCGCCTGTTCAATCTCATCGATGATGGCAAAGGACAGCGCGTTCAGCGCCTCCTGCCGGTCGAGAGTAAGGATGGCGACATCGTCGCGTTGTTCGAGCTTGACGGACATCAGCCGGCCCTCGCTTGCGCGGTCCAGCGGATCGCCGCCGGCGCCAGCGCGCCTTGTCTGGTCATCTCGACCAGTTCGCGCTTGAGGATCTTGCCGCTCGCGGTCAGCGGAAAAGAACCCACGTTCAAAAAGTATTCCGGCATGTCGTATTTCGACAGGCCCTGCGCGGCGAGATGCGCCAGCAGCGCGTCGGAGCCGATATCGCCGATCACGGCAATGCAAACGCGCTCGCCGAGCCGCTCGTCGGCCACCGGATAGCAGGCGACACGCTGAACCTGCGGGTGGCGCAGCGCAAGCGCCTCGATATGCGCCGGATAGATGTTGTGGCCGCCGCGGATGATCAGGTCCTTGAGCCGGCCCTCGATCTTGAGGTTGCCCTTGTCGTCCAGCACGCCGAGATCGCCGGACAGGAACCAGCCGTCGCGGTTGAAGCTCGCTTCGGTGGCGGCCTGGTTGGCGAAGTAGCCCAGCATCAAAGCGCCCCCGCGGCCGCCGATCTGGCCGACACTGCCGGCCGGCAGGTCGATATTCTCGTCGGCGGGATCGAAGATGCGCACTTCATAGGCTTTGCCGCCGCGGCCGCAGGTCGAGATGATGGTGGCCTCGTCGTCGCCGGGATGCGTGTACTGGTGCGACGAGTTCTCGGTCATGCCGTATATGTTCTGCGGCTTGATGCCCTGGCGGACGAAAGCCTCACACACCGACGGCGGGATCGGCGCACCGGCCATGTAGAAGATATCGACGGCGCCGAGGCGCGGCAGGCCGAGCCGTTGCTGCTCTGCCAGCACGTCCATCGCATGCGTCGGCACGCCCATGACGTAAGTCGCCTGGGTCTCGACGATCCAGCCGAGACGCGTCATGCCGGCCGGCGGATCGTCGGTGATCAAGGTGCAGCCGGCCACCAGCCATTGCGCCACCGCCACCCAGGCGATGTGATGCGACAGCGGGCTCAGCGACAGCAGCCTGGTCCCCGGCCCGTGCTGCCAGTCGCGCACCATGTCGCGGGCATTGGCGAGCAGCGTATTGTCCGAATGCATCACGCATTTCGGCACCCCGGTCGTGCCGGAGGTGAAGGCGAGATAGAGCACCTTGTCGGGGTCCTCCACGGCGTCGGTCGCAGCCTTGCCCGGCCCCGGAAAGTCCGCCGGCACATAAACGCGCTTCAGCGACATCGCCTGCTGGAGTGTCGCCGCCACCTCGTCGGGTTTGCCGTCGGCGCCCCAACCCGGTTCGGTGAGCAACGCCTTGGCATCGAGCCGGTCCAGCAGCGGCACGATGTCGCCGGCATTATAGGTGCGGTGAAGCGACGGGTTGCAGGCAATGCCGTTGCGCGCGCAGGCCAGAAACATCACCAGCGCTTCGGCGCGGTTGCCGAGCCACATCGACACGCGGTCGCCGGCAGTGATGCCGCGACGGTGCAGATCGGCGGAGACGCCATCGACCCAGGCCTGCAGCTGCCGCCAGGTCAGCTGCTGCCGCCCATCGCGCAAGGCAACGCCCTCCGGGCGCTGCGCGGCGTGGTCGCGCAGCAGACCGTAGAACGTGTCGTTTTGCCAGACGCCGTCGGCGTAATAGCGCTTCGCCAGCGCCGGATGATGCAGGGTCAGCGACGGACGCATGGTCAGCGCCCGAACTTCGACGGGTCCGGCTTGCGCTTCTGCGCGAACGAGGCCGACATTTCGTGACTCTCGTCGCTCTCCAGATAGGAGCGCAGCAAGAGATCGTGCGCCATGCGCGCCAGCCCCGAGACACCGCCGTGGCGCGCATTGAAGGCCGCCTTGACCGAGGCCAGCGCGA
>JALHNV010000100.1 GCA_022843325.1 Pseudolabrys sp.
GCCATGCCGGGAGCCGGCGATGTGCGGGCGAAATACTTGATCCAGTTGGAGGCGAGATTGAGCTCGGGCCGGATCTTGCCAAACACATGGCGGGACGCTTCACAGCCGCAATAGCGATGCGGGCAACCGGCGGGACGGCCGCCGATGATCACGGTGTTGCCGTTGGCATCCATGGCGGAAGCGCGGCGTGTGTTGCGTACGCGGGCGGTGCGGGATGCCGGAGCCTGCGCGGAACGGCCGGCCTGGGCGCGGCCTGCGACGACCTGGTCGGAGCAGCCGCGTTGATCGCAAACGATGGTGGCTTGCCCGGCGGCGTTACCAGCCCGGCGCTGCTGCGCTTCGGCGCTGGTCGTAATGACAGTGGCGACAATGGCGCCGGCGATAAATGTTGCGTGCTTGAACAATGTAAATCCGATCTCGTTTGGAGCGGCTTGTCACCGCGGAACTTCCCCGTTTGTTTGTCCGGCTTCACCAACACCAAGCCGACGGCCCAAGCTCTATGAGCCCGGTCGCGGAATGGCGACCAAGTTCGGCCGGTAAGATAACCGGGTAAGGTTAAGCATGGCGAGATTGGGGCAAAGGGCTGCATGGCGTGCATGCGCACGGCGGCATGGCTTTCGCCATGTCAATAAGAATCCGAACTTGTCCAGTGTTTACGGCGGTTAATGCGGCGCTGCCGGACCGTTGCGAAAACACCGCACCGACGTTTTTTCGTGCCGTATGCCTCCCGTGCGCGGCGATGCCGAGCGGGCGCCCAAGAATACCGCGATCAATTCGTCGCAGATGCACGTTTCGGTCATGGATGACGAACGTTTTGCGGGACGGCGCGGCGCTACGGCGCCAACGTCGAGCCCAGTTTACGGGCGGTTTCGACAATCCAGGTGCGGTAGCCGAGCAGCGGCGTAATGCCGGTGAGGCCGCCGCAGCCTTCATCGTTGCCGGGCGCGGTCGACCAACTGACCACGCCGATCACCGCTGCCGCGTCGCCGTCGAACGCGGGGCCGCCAGAATCGCCGGTGCAGGCGCCGAGACCGATGCGCTGCTCGCGCGTCGCCGCATCGTGCAGCCTGATTTGCAGCGAGCCGGGGTTGCCCGTGACGGTAAGTTTGGCCATCCGCGGAACACCGAGGCCGACATCGGTAAAAGCGCGGGTGACGCCGAAGCCGGCGATGGTCAGTGTCTCGCCGGCGGCAACGCGGCGCGCTTCGGCGAGCGTGGCCGGCGCGACAATGTCGGGCAACGGCGCCGCCAGCTTCAAGAGTGCGACGTCCGCGGTGGCGCGTGCGGCCGCGTAAGCCGTCATGCTGAAGCGCGGATGCAGCGTCACTGACGCCACCTTGATGGCCTGGCCGGTTTGATACGGTTTGACCTCGTAGGCGATCTTGCGCGTCACGCAATGCGCCGCGGTCAAAACCAGGTCGGCGGTCAACGCGGTGCCGGTGCAAACGTCGCCGCGCGGATCGACGATCATGACGATCGGACGCGCTGCCCAGCCGGTGGCCGGCGGTGCGCTGCCGGTGATGGCGAGGGCAGGCGTGCAGAACAGCAGAGCGGTGAGGGCGATGACGATGCGCATGCGCCGCATCAGCCCCGAGATGAGATTTTTGTCAACGGCGGATCCGCGTTCGCGCTTGTCCCTCTCCCTCAAGGGGAGAGGGAAGCGAGTTCGCCGCACATCAGGAACTTCACAATGCCCTCCATCCTTCTCACCGCGCCGGCGGCCGAGCCGCTGTCGCTCGACGAGGCGAAGGCGTTCCTGCGCGTCGAGCACGACGCCGAGGACGAGACCATCGCTGCGCTGGTGGCCGGCGCGCGTATCCACATCGAGGCGCAGACGCGCCGTGCCCTGATCACGCAGGCTTGGCGGCTGACGCTGGATCGCTGGCCGGACGACGGTCGGCTGACCGTGCGGCCCGCCCCGTTGCGCGAACTGACCGCGGCGCGGGTCTACGATTTCAACAACGTGGCGCACGCCATCGACCTGCAGGCCTTCGTTTCCGACATGGCGGCGTCCGCGCTGTCGTTCGTGCCGTGGGCGATGCCGGCGCCCGGGCGGCTTGCCGCAGGGATCGAGCTGGACGTGACGCTCGGCTACGGCGACGTCGCTTCCGACGTGCCCGAGCCGCTGCGCCAGGCGATCCGGCTGCTGACGGCGCATTGGTACGACAACCGCGGCGTGAGCGGGCCGGCGACGGTCCTGCCGGCGACTGTCAGCGCCCTGATCGCGCCGTACCGGATGTTGTCGCTATGACCGGCCCCGGACATCTGAACCGCCGGCTGTTGCTGGAGGCCGCGCAGGACAGCGCCGATGGCGTCGGCGGCGTCACCCGCAGCTACCAGACAGTGACCACTCTGTGGGCGCAGGTGACGCCGATCAGCCTGCGTGGCGATGTCGAGGCGGATCGGTTCGCCAGCGCGGCGCGCTACCGTATCGTCATTCGCGCGCGCGGCGATATCACCACGCGCCATCGTTTTCAGGATGGCGCGCGCGTCTACCGCATCGTTGCCCTGCGCGAGAGCGCCGACCGTCGCTTTCTCGAGATCGACGCCGACACCCGCGAGGACTGATCATGCCGACGCCTGCTTCGGTCGCGCTGCGTGCCGCCGTGCATGACGCCCTCGTTGCCGATGCGGCGCTGGCCGCCGTGCTCGGCGGGCCCAAGGTTTACGACGAGCCGCCGCGCGGCGCCGCGTTCCCCTATGTGACGCTGGGCGAGGCGCGCGTCGCTGATTTCGCCGCCGGCAGCGAACCGGCGCAGGAGCATCAGCTGACGCTGCATGCCTGGTCGCGGCAGGGCGGCCACCGCGAGGCGCACGCCATTGCTGGCGCGCTGCTGCAGGCGCTCGATGACGCGCCGCTGGCGCTCACCGACCACGCGTTGGTCAATTTCCGGTTTGCCGTGGCCGACGTGCGCCGCGAGGCCGATGGCCGAACGTACCACGCGCTGGTGCGCTTCCGTGCCGTTACCGAGCCGGTGTGAGTTCTGCAGAGGAAAGACACAATGACCGCCCAGAAAGGCAAGGACCTGCTCGTCAAGATCGCTGACGGTGCCGGCTTCGTCACCGTCGCCGGTTTGCGCTCGCGGCGCATCGCCTTCAACGCCGAGACCGTCGACATCACGCATGCCGAGAGCGCCAACCGCTGGCGCGAGTTGCTCGACGGCGCCGGCGTCAAGCGCGCGGCGGTCTCGGGCCGCGGCCTGTTCAAGGATGCCGCCACCGACGGACTGATGCGGCAGACCTTCTTCGACGGCGCGGTGAAGACTTATCAGGTCGTCATTCCCGACTTCGGCACCGTCACCGGCGCCTTTCAAATATCGAACCTGGAATTTGCCGGCGAGCACAATGGCGAAGTCACCTACGAGGTGGCGCTGGAGTCGGCGGGTGAATTGACCTTCACGGCGCACTAGGGGCGGTCGCATGGCCAATATCCATCGCGGCGAGATCGAGGCCGAGATCGGCGGCGCGCGGCGGCGGCTGGTGCTGACGCTTGGCGCGCTGGCCGAACTGGAATCAGCCTTCGGCGCCGACGACCTGGTGGCGCTGACCGAGCGCTTCGGCACCGGCCGGCTCACGGCACGCGACCTGACGCGCATCATCGGCGCCGGCTTGCGTGGTGCGGGCGAGGCGGCGAGCGACGACGATGTTGCGGCGATGGCGGTTGCGGGCGGCGCGCAGGGCTATGTGCGCATCGCCGCCGATCTGATCGCAGCCACGTTTGGCGATGCGTCGGCATGACGCCGTTTCCCTGGAAACAGGCGATCGGCTTCGGCTTCGGCGTGCTGAAGCTTTCGCCGGAGCAGTTCTGGCGCATGACGCCGCGCGAACTCGCTTACGCCATTGCGGCAGTGACCGGCCGAAGCGCGCCACTCGACCGCGACGCCCTCACGAACCTGATGACGAGATACCCCGATGAGCTTCGTTGACCTCGACGATCCTGAGTCCGCGGCGAGCGGCTTGATCGCTCCGATGGAGGAGGCGCAGCGCCGGACGCGGGATCTGGCCTTCAGCGCGACATCTTTCGCCAGCGCCATGACGCGGGCGTTCGCGCAGGCCAGCGCCGGCGGCAGGCAGTTCGACGACGTGCTCAAGGCGGTGGCGCTGCGGCTGTCGCGCCTGGCGCTGACGCAGGCGCTCAAGCCGCTGACGCAGGACAGTGGTGGCTTGCAGACGGTGTTCAACGGCCTGCTCGGCGCGACGCCGGCGATCACGCCATTCGCGGCCGGTGGCGTCATCGGCACGCCGACATATTTCCCGCTGATGAGTGGCGGCGTCGGTCTCGCCGGTGAAGCCGGACCCGAGGCGATCATGCCGCTGACGCGGGGCACCGGCGGGCGCCTCGGCGTCGCCATCAGCGGCGAGGGCAGGGCGGCCAGCATCACCGTGCATATCGCCACACCGGATGTGGAGAGTTTTCGCCGCTCCGAGGCGTACATCACGGGGCAGGTCGCGCGCGCGGTGGCGCGCGGGCAGCGGAGCTTCTGATGACAGCGTTCCACGAGATCCTGTTTCCGCTCGACATCGCGCTGCGCAGCGCTGGCGGACCGGAGCGCCGCACCGATATTGTCACGCTCGGCTCCGGCCGCGAAGAGCGCAACACCCGTTGGGTCCATTCGCGTCGGCGCTACGACGCCGGCTATGGTGTGAAGACGTTCGAGGCGCTGTCGCAGGCCGTGGCCTTCTTCGAGGAGCGGCGCGGCCGGCTGTACGGTTTCCGCTGGCGCGACCGGCTCGACCACGCGTCCGCTGCGCCGGGCGCGGCGGTGACGGCGCTGGATCAGACCATCGGTACGGGCGATGGCACGATGGCCGCCTTCGCGCTGAGCAAAACCTACGGTGCGGTGCATGCGCCGTACCTGCGGCCGATTGTGAAGCCGGTCGCGGGCAGCGTGCGGGTGGCAGTTGACGGCGTCGAGGTCGCGGCGTTGACCGATGTCACCATCGATCCGACAACCGGCGTCGTGACGTTTCTGCCCGGTCATATTCCACCGAGCGGTGCAGTTGTGACGGCCGGATTTCTGTTCGACGTGCCGGTGCGCTTCGACACGGATTATCTCGAGGTCGACATGGCCGCATTCGCCGCCGGTGCAATCCCGAAAATTCCGCTGCTGGAGATCAGGCCGTAGCTCTTTACCCTCCCCTGGAGGGGGAGGGTCGCCACGAGCGTTAGCGAGTGGCGGGGTGGGGTGACCTGAACAATCTTCACCCCACCCCGGCTCACATTTCGCGTTGGTCAATTCGCGCCGCCCCGCCCCCTCCAGGGGAGGGTGAAGGAAAGCCTCATGCGCTCTATCCCCGCCGCCCTGCAGGCCCGGCTCGAGTCCGGCGCCACGACTCTGTGCCGCTGCTGGCTGATCACGCGGCGCGACGGGCTGCGGCAGGGCTTCACCGATCACGACGAGGACGTGCAGGTCGACGATACGCCGTGCCGCGCCGGCCGTGGCCTGACCGGCAGCGAAGTGATGCAGAAGCTGGGGCTGGCGGCCGGCGGTTCGGAGCTGTCGGGCGCGCTGGCCGATGACACGCTGAACGAGGACGACCTTGCCGCCGGGTATTATGACGGTGCGGCGGTCGAACTGTGGCTGGTCGATTGGCGCGAACCAACGCTGCGGCTGCTGCTGGCGAAAGGGACGCTTGGCGAGGTGCGGCGCGACGGCGCGGCCTTCATCGCGGAAATGCGTGGCCTCAGCGAACGGCTGAACCAGGACAGCGGACGCTTTTACACCGCCACCTGCGCCGCCGATCTCGGCGACGCGCGCTGCGGCGTCGCTCTCAGCCATCCCGCTTATGCCGGCAGCGGCACCGTGGTGGCGCTGACCGCGACATCCGCCTTCACCGCATCCGGCCTCGGCGGTTTTGCCAGCGGCCTGTTCAGCCGCGGCAGGCTCACCTTCACCGGCGGCGGCAATGCCGGCTTGAGTGTCGAGGTGAAGCAGCACACCAGTGCCGGTGGCGTCACGCTCGCGCTGTGGCAGGCCATGCCGCAACCGATCGCGCCGGGCGACACGTTCACCGTCACCGCGGGTTGCGACAAGCGCTTTGCCACGTGCCGCGACCGCTTCGGCAACGCCGTCAACTTCCGCGGCTTCCCGCACATCCCCGGCAATGACTTCGCTCTGAGTTATCCGGTGCCGGGCGAGCCCGGGAACGACGGCGGCAGCTTGCAGACCTGAAGAGCCCGAGATGAATCTCACCCGCAGCCTGATTGTCGCGGAGACTCGCGACTGGATCGGCACGCCGTACCGCCACCAGGCCTCGCTCAAGGGCGTCGGCTGCGATTGCCTGGGACTGGTGCGCGGCGTCTGGCGGGCCGTGGTCGGGGAGGAGCCCGAACGCACCCCGCCTTATGCGCCGGACTGGGCCGAGGCGGCGTCGGGCGAGCCGTTGGCGGATGCCGCCGCGCGGCATCTGATCCCGATCGACCGCACCGCCTTTGCAACAGGCGACGTGTTGTTGTTCCGCTGGCGCGCGCATCTGCCGGCCAAGCACGCCGCTATCGTCACCGGGCCCGAGACGATGGCGCACGCCCACGACGGCGCCGCGGTCACCGAAGTCGCCATCGCGCCGTGGTGGCGTCGCCGGCTGGCCTATGCCTTCCGGTTTCCGGGAATGACCGACTGATGGCCTCACTTCTTTTATCAGTGGCGGGCTCCGCCGCCGGCAGCGCGGTGTTCGGTCCGGCCGGCGCCGTGGCCGGGCGCATGGCCGGCGCGCTGGCCGGCGCGGCCATCGACCAGGCGCTGTTCGCCACGCATCGCGAGCGCGCGGTGGAAGGTCCGCGTCTGGCCAATGTCGAGGTGATGGCATCGACCGAAGGCGCGCCGATCCCGCGTCTCTATGGCCGCGCGCGATTGTCGGGGCAGGTGATCTGGGCAACGCAGCTCGAGGAAGTGGCCTCCACCAGCAGCGAGACGACCGGCGGTGGCAAGAGCACCGGCGGCGGATCGTCGGTCACGACAACGACCACGACCTATTCCTATTTCAGCAATGTCGCGGTCGGGCTTTGCGAGGGACCGATCAGCGGCGTGCTGCGAATCTGGGCGGACGGCAAGCCGCTCGATCTCACGGGCGTCAATGTTCGCATCTACAAGGGCGATGAAACGCAAACGGCCGATCCGTTGATTGTTGCCAAGGAAGGGATCGCGCCGGCCTATCGCGGCCTGGCTTACGTGGTGTTCGACAGGCTGCCGCTGGCCGATTTCGGCAATCGCATTCCGCAACTGTCGTTCGAGGTGGTGCGCGCGATCGGCAAACTCGAGCAGATGACGCGTGCGATCTCGCTGATCCCCGGCGCCACCGAATTCGGCTACGAGCCGTCGACGGTGGTGCAAGTGATGGGCCCGGGCCACTACGCGGCGGAGAACCGCCACGTGTCGCATGCAGAATCCGACATTGCCGCCTCGCTCGACGAACTGCAGGCCGTCGCGCCCAATCTCGAACGCGTCGCCGTTGTCGTCACCTGGTTCGGCACCGATCTGCGCGCCGGCCAATGTCGCGTGATGCCGGGCATCGACAGCCGCGAGAAGTCTACCACGCCGCTGCTCTGGTCGGTCGCCGGGGTGTCGGATCGCGGCAGCGCCTATCTGGTGTCCCGGCATCAGGGCCGCGCCGCCTATGGCGGGACGCCATCCGACCAGAGCGTGCTCAACCTGATTGCCGATCTGAAAGCGCGTGGGCTGAAGGTCACGCTCTATCCCTTCGTGATGATGGACATTCCGGCCGGCAACACGTTGACAGACCCGTGGACCGGCGCGGCGTCGCAGCCGAACTATCCGTGGCGCGGCCGCATCACCTGCGATCCAGCGCCGGGCCGGCCGGGCTCGCCCGACGGCACCGCGGCGGCGGCCGATCAGGTCAACGCCTTCTTCTCCGGCGGCAGTGACATCTGGAACTACGATCGGATGGTGCTGCACTATGCTTCGCTGGCCGTGGCGGCCGGCGGCGTCGATGCCTTCCTGATCGGGTCGGAACTGCGCGCGCTGACGCGGGTGCGCGCCGGGTCTGGCGTCTATCCGGCGGTTAATGCACTGGTGGCGCTGGCGGCGACGGTGAAGGGCATCGTCGGCCCCGGCACGGTGGTCACGTACGGCGCCGACTGGACCGAATACGGTGCGCACGTCGTCGATCCGGCCGCCAACGAAGTGCGGTTTCCGCTCGATCCGCTGTGGGCGTCGCCATCCATCGGCTGCATCGGCATCGACTATTACGCACCGCTGGCGGACTGGCGCGACGACGGCAGCCAGTTCGACCTGGCGCTGACCGACAGTCCGTACCGCACCGATTATCTTGCCGGCAATCTCCAGCGCGGCGAGGGCTATGACTGGTATTATGTCGACGCCGTTGCCCGCGCCGCGCAAACGCGCACGCCGATCACCGACGGCCTGGGCAAGCCGTGGATCCATCGACAGAAGGACCTGTGGAATTTCTGGTCGCAACCGCATGTCGAGCGCGTCGGCGGCGTCGAGTTGCCGAGCCCGACCGCGTGGGTGCCGCAGTCGAAACCGATCTGGCTGACCGAGATCGGTTGTCCCGCGGTCGACAAGGGCGCCAACCAGCCGAGCGTGTTCCCCGATCCGAAGTCGTCGGAGTCTTATGTGCCGTATTTCTCCATCGGCGCGCGCGACGACCTGATTCAGCGCCGCATGCTGGAAGCGATGCTCGGCGCCTTCGATCCGGCCTTCGGCGATGCCGCGCTCAACCCGGTGTCGCCGCTCTATGGCGGGCACATGGTGACGCCGGAGACCATCCATCTGTGGGCCTGGGACGCGCGGCCGTTTCCGGTTTTTCCGGCCGCGGCCGGCATCTGGGGCGACGCGCCGAACTGGGAGACAGGTCACTGGCTCACCGGCCGCTTCGGCGGCGCGCCGCTCGATGCGCTGGTTGCCAGCATTCTCACTGACAGCGGCGTTGACGGTTTCGACACGCGCGATCTGGGCGAGGGCCCCGATGGCTACGTTATCGACCGGCCGATGGCGCCCCGCGCCATGATCGATCCACTGGCGCTGGCGTTCATATTCGACGCCATCGAACAGCAGGGCCTGTTGCACTTCCGCCAGCGCGGCGGCGCGACCAGGGCCGAGCTTGAAGAAGATGATCTTGTTCTGCCAGACGACGCGCCGCCGGCGCGGCTGACGCGAGCGCAGGAAAGCGATCTGCCGCGCGAGGTCGCGATCGGCTTCACCGATGTCGGCACCGACTATCAGCGCGCCGCGGCGGCATCGCGTCGCCTGGTTGGCGGTTCAAACCGGAGCGCCCGCGCCGACGTGGCGATGATCTCGGGCGGCCGGCAGACCGAACGGCGCGCCGAGATCTGGCTGCAGGACCTGTGGGCCGGCCGCGAGCGCGCCGCGTTCGCGCTGCCGCCGAGCCAGCTGGCGCTGACGCCGGGAGACGTCATCGGGCTCAGCGTCAACGGCCGGCGGCATTTGATCGAGCTGCAGGATATCGCCGACGCCGAAAGCCGGGCCGTGCGGGCGCGCTCGATCAATCCGGATGTCTTTAACCTCGCGCTCGGACCCGCGGTTCACCGCGTGCCGGTTCTGCCGGCGCCAACCGGGCCGGTGTACGCGCGGGTGCTTGACCTGCCGGCGCTGCCCGGCGAGCTGACGCCGGTGCTGGCGCGGCTGGCGGTGTTTGCCGATCCATGGCCCGGGCCGGTGGCGGTGTGGCATTCAACCGACGGCGCCAGCTACACCCGGCTGGCGACGGCTTTGGCGCCTGCCTCCGTCGGCGAGACGCTCAGCGAACTGCCGGCCGCGGATGCCGCGCGCTGGCAGCGCGCCGGCGTCGAGGTGAAGCTCTTCGGCGGTACGCTGGCTTCTGTTTCGGACGGTGCCTTGTTCTCCGGCGCCAATGCCGCAGCGGTCCAACATGCCAGCGGCGGCTGGGAGGTGATCCAGTTCGCGCACGCCGAGCTGATCGGGCCGCGCACCTATAAAGTGTCACGGCTGCTGCGCGGGCAGGCCGGCAGCGAACGAGCAATATCGCCGCTGCTGGCGGCGGGCGCACCCTTCGTCCTGCTCGATCGCAATCTGGTGGTTCTTGCCACCAGCGCCGATGCGCTGGAGCGTCCGATGCAACTGCGCGCCGTCGCGGCCAGCCGTGACTACGCCGATCCAACAGCGCTCGCGATGACGGTGACGCCGCACGCCACCGCGCTGAAGCCGCTGACGCCGGTGCAACTCAAGGCGCATCGCGACGGCAGCGGGGTGACCATCCGCTGGAAACGCCGCACCCGCATCGACGGCGACAGCTGGGAAGGCGAGGTGCCGCTCGGCGAATCCAGCGAACGCTATATGGTCGATATCATGTCCGGCGCATCGGTGGTGCGAACGCTAGACGCGGCAACACCGTCGGTGCTTTACGCTGCGGCGGACGAGATTGCCGACTTCGGGGTGCCGCAGAGCCATCTCGATGTGCGCGTCGTCCAGCTCTCGGCGACGGTGGGCCGCGGTTTTGCCGCCGCAGCGGTGCTGGCACTGTGATCTCGCAACAGGGACCTTTCTCATGACCGATACGCCTCGGCTGGCGCTGCCGTTGATCGACGGCGCGCAGGCGCAGAAACACGTCACCCATAATGAAGCGTTGCTGTTGCTCGACGCGCTGGTCCAGATCGCGGTGCTCGACCGTGACTTGACGGCGGCACCCGCCTCGCCCGGCGACGGCGAGCGCTGGCTGGTCGCGGCGGATGCGACCGGCGCTTGGGCGGGCCACGACCAGGCCGTCGCGGCTTGGCAGGACGGCCACTGGCTTTTCTGCATGCCGCAGCCCGGCTGGCTCGCCTATGTTCTGGATGAGGGCGCGCTGGTCGCCTGGACCGGCAGCGCCTGGGTCGACGCCGTCGCGGCACCTGGCGCGCTGCATAATCTGACGCGGCTCGGCATCGGCACTACGGCCGATGCCGGCAATCCCTTCGCCGCGAAGCTCAACAAGGCTCTGTGGACGGCGAAATATGTCGGCGAGGGCGGCGACGGCGATCTGCGCTATACGCTCAACAAGGAAGCGCCGGCCCAGGTGCTGTCGCTCCTCATGCAATCGGACTGGTCCGGGCGCGCCGAGATCGGTCTTATGGGTGATGACGATTTCCGCTTCAAGGTGAGCCCCGATGGCAGTGCGTGGCATGATGCCATCGTCATCGATCGCGTGACCGGACGGCCGCGCTTTCCGTCCGGCGGCGTGCGCGATGTGTTGCAGGCCAATCGCATTTACTACGTCGCGCCGGGCGGCAGCAACGCGAATAGCGGCCTCAGCGCCGGCGCGCCATTGCAGACGATCGCCGCCGCGGTTGCCAAGACCTATCAGGTGGACAGCAATGGCTATAACGTGACGATCCAGCTCGCCGACGGTACTTATGCGACCGGCGGCGTCCCGGTGCATGTTGAACGGCCGCTCGTCGGCGGCGGCCGGCTCGAAATCCTTGGCAACCCGGTGACGCCGGCGAATGTCATCGTCCGTGGCACGTATCCGACCGTGCGGATTACCACCGGCGCCATCGTCGCGCTGCGTCATCTCCAGATCGAAAGCAGCGGCACGGGCTCCCTGATCCACGCGGACGCGAGGGCCCACGTGTTCATCGACAACCTGAACTTCGCCGCCACGTCCCGATCTCAGATCGAATGCGCCAGCGGCGCCGCCGTCACGGTACTCGGCGACTGCGTTATCAGCGGCGGTGCTGCGCTCAGTCATATTCTGCTGGGAACCTGCGGCGTCATCGACGGCCCCAACCGCACGATAACGCTCAACGGAGCGCTGTCGTTTGGCCAGTTCGTGTTGGCCAACAATGGTGGGGTCTACGCCCTGTGGAATGCAACGTGGAACGTGACCGGTACCATCACCGGCAAACGTTACACGGCAGAGCTTAACGGCGTGATCAATACGTTCGGCAAGGGCGCGAACCATTTCCCCGGCAACGTGGCGGGCACCACGGCGACCGGCGGGCAGTATGCCTGACCCTTGACGTCTGATGCCGCCTCGGCGTGCGGCGCAATCATCTCATTGTCGGAGACAGACCATGGCATCGTCCAGCTACGATGGCGCCTTGCGCCGGTTGCTGCTGCACGAAGGCGGCTACAGCAACCATCCGTCCGATCCGGGCGGGCCGACCAAATTCGGCATCACAATTCACGATTACCGCCGCTACCTGAAAGCGGATGGCACTGCCGCCGACATCAAGGCGATGCCCCTCGACGCTGCCAAACGCATCTACCGTCTCAAATATTGGGATGCGCAACGCTGCGACGCGCTGCCGGCCGGCGTCGATTATGCCGTGTTCGATTACGGCGTGAATTCCGGTACCGGCCGCAGCGGCAAGGTGCTGCGCCGCGTGTTGCGGCTGCCCGACAGCAGCAGCGTTGTGAACGATACGGTGATCGCGGCCGCGCGCGCCGCGGATGCGACGGCGCTGGTCGGGGCGATCTGCGACGAGCGGCTGCGTTTCTTGCAATCGCTGCGCACCTGGCCGGTGTTCGGCAAAGGCTGGGGCCGGCGCGTCGCCGACGTCAGGGCCGTCGCGCTGGCGCTGGCCGGCGGCGGGCGGCTGCCAGCGCCGCGGGAGAAGACGACG
>JALHNV010000101.1 GCA_022843325.1 Pseudolabrys sp.
GCGGGGAGAGGGAAGAAAGGGATCAAGCCGCCTTTTGCAGCCCCGCCTTGGCCTGGGCGAAAGCCCAGTCGAGCCACGGCAGCAGCGCCTTCACGTCGGCGCTCTCGATGGTGGCGCCGCACCAGATGCGCAGGCCCGGCGGCGCATCGCGGTAATAGGCGATGTCGTAGGCGACGCCTTCCTTCTCGAGCAGACCGGCCAGCGTCTTGGCGAACGCCGCCTGGTCGTCGCCGGAGAGACTTGTCACCGCCGGATCGACCACCTTCAGGCACACCGAGGTGTTGGAGCGCTCATCGGCCTTGTTGGCGAGATGCGCGACCCACGGCGTTTTTTCGACCCAGTCGGCGATCGCCCTGGCGCTGGCGTCGGAGCGCGCGATGGTCGCCTTGAGGCCGCCGACCGACTTCGCCCAGTCGAGCGTGTCGAGATAGTCCTCGACGCACAGCATCGACGGCGTGTTGATGGTCTCGCCGACAAAGATGCCTTCGTTGATCTTGCCGCCTTTGGTCATGCGGAAAATCTTCGGCAGCGGCCAGGCCGGCTTGTAGCTTTCCAGCCGCGCCACCGCGCGCGGCGACAGAACGATCATGCCGTGCGCGGCCTCGCCGCCGAGCGCCTTCTGCCAGGAGAAGGTGACGACATCGAGCTTGGCCCAGTCGAGCTTCTGCGCGAACGCCGCCGAGGTGGCGTCGCAGATGGTGAGGCCTTCGCGGTCCGCGGCGATCCAGTCGCCGTTCGGCACGCGCACGCCCGAGGTGGTGCCGTTCCAGGTGAACACCACGTCGTTGCTGAAATCGACTTTGCTGAGATCGGGCAGATCGCCATAGGGCGCCTTCAGCACCGTGACGTCCTTGAGCTTCAGCTCTTTCTGGACATCGCTGACCCAGCCTTCGCCGAACGATTCCCAGGCGATCATGGTGACCGGCCGCGCGCCGAGCATCGACCACATCGCCATCTCCACCGCGCCGGTATCGGAGGCCGGCACGATGCCAATGCGGTAATCCGCCGGAACCTCGAGGATCTCGCGGGTCAGATCGATGGCGCGCTTGAGCTTCACCTTGCCGACCTTGGCGCGGTGCGAACGTCCTAACGCGGCGTCTTTGAGGGCTTGAAGGGTCCAGCCGGGGCGCTTGGCACAGGGGCCGGACGAAAAATGCGGTACTGCCGGCCGCATGCCGGGTTTGGTCGCTGTCATCATCTATCCTTCCAGATAGCAGCCTCTCGTTGGGGAGAGGTGTCCCACTGGCGGAGATAGTCCTGTTGACCGGCGGCGTCAACCGGCCTTTGGTAGCCCGGGTGGAGCGAAGCGCAACCCGGGGACGACATCGCGTTACGGAAAGGCCGCCCCGGATTTCGCGGAGTTTATCATCGGGGCGCGCTTCGCGCGGACCCGTTGGCTCATCCAGGCTACGAGAAAATTCGTTGCCCGCAGCCCGTGGCCCTCGAGGGGCGACCCCTAGAACTTCAACCCGACGCCGACGCGTCCGGTGTTCAGGCTGCTTCTGGTGCCGCCGACTTCCGAGAACGCGACGAATTCCCACTCGCCGCGCAGGAACACGTTCGGCATCAACGCCACGTCGAGGCCGAGGCCGGCGACAAAGCCGCCGGAATACGCGTTGTCGCGGCTGTCGGTCACAATGCCGGCCACACGCGTCGCATAGTTCATACGGCCGACCGCCGCGCCGACGAAGGCATAAGGCAGGAACTGACCGAAGGCGTAGCCGGCACGGCCGCGGAAGGTCGCATAGTCGGTGAGCTTCAGCGACGACGAGAAAACGCCGCCCAAGCCGTTGGCCGTCATCTGCATCGAGGACAACCGGTTATAGCCGACATCGAATCCCAGGACGAGCTCGTCCACCTGGATGTTATAGCCGACGAACCCGCCGAACGACTTGCTGCTGGTCGTGGCTTCCACGGTGCGGTCGAAAAAATCAGTGCTCAGGTTGGAATAGCCGATATGCCCGCCAAGGACGATGCCGTCCCAGCTCACCCCGCCGGTCGACCGCTCCGTCGTATAAGAGCCGCGCAGAAACGTTTCGTCCGGCATGTCCGCAGCCTGCGCCTGGCTGCAGAGCATCACCGCCAGTGCCGCCGCCGTGACCGTGCAATGCCGGACGCCGCGCGCGGCCGCAATCATCGGACGCCGGGGAAGTGCGCTATCGCGGGATGTAAAGGTCATCGAAGCTCCAACGCAAACCGACACGAACTTGATGGGCGGCGATATTCTTGAAGGTCATGCCGCCGATGGCGTTGCCGCCGACCCCGATGTCGCCGGCATTGACGTAGCGATAGCCGGCGTCGACCTGCACATTGGGCGCGATCGGGAACGCGAGGCCCGCCATCGCCGCCCAGGCGAAATTCCATTGCTGGCGGGCGTTGTCGCCGGCAAAGAACGGCGCGGCATATTCGTTGGCCCGCACATAGGCGGCGCCGGCGCCGGCGCCGATATAGGGCGTGATGCGATACCAGGTGCCGAGGTCGAGGTAGCCGTTGAACAGCACCGTGCTCGCCTGCAGCTTGGCGGTGGTGTCGCCGGCGGTGAACATCGTGCCGGTGTATTGCATCGGCGCCATGTAATCGGCGGTGAAGTCGGTGCGCAGCCAGCGGCTCTTGTAGCCGACGCCGAGACCGCCGGTGAAACCCTTGCCGAATCTGTTGTCGCCGGGATTGGGCAGCGGCGCGTTGGCCTGCGGCGTACCGCCAGTGCCCCAGGTGCCGCCGAGGTCGCCGCGGATGTACCAGCCGCCGGAGGACTCGATCACATCGACCACACGCGGCGGCGGCGGCGGCGGCAGATAATCGCGCGGCATGTCGGCGGCGCGCGCCAGCGGACCGGACAGGCTCAAGGCAGCACCCGCAACAACCAAAGTCCGCAACCAGCCCATGACCACAATTCCCCGCTACCCGCGATCGATCCTGACGCATGACGGTTAAGCGGCGCTTAACCATGTATTTTCACCATGACCGCGCGGCCGTTAACCGCGCGGGCGTGTCGCCTAGCCTCTGCTGCGCAGCGGCGGTCCGTAGGTCGGAGGCGCATAGGACGGCGGCGCATAAACCGGCGCGGGTGCGTAAGTCTGCTGCGGCGGCGGCGCATAGACCGGCGGCGGCGCGTAATACTGCTGCGGCGCCGGCGCGTAGTACTGGGCTGGACGCGACATGCTCAGGCCGTCGAAGTTGAAGCGCAAGCCGACCTTGATGTCGTGCGATGTCAGCTTCTCGAACTTCATCGGGTTCACGATATTGTTGGTCCCGAGATAGGTGTAGATGTCGCCCGACTCCGCGTTGCCGAGATTGACGTAGCGATAGGCCAGTTCGACGGTGAAGTTCTTCGTCACCTTGTAGGCAAGGCCGGCGTGCAGCGCCCAGGCGAAGTTCCACTTCGATGTGTCTTCGGCGAAGGCGACGCCGCCACCGGGGCACGGCGTACAGATGTCCTGGAAGCTGGCGATGGTGTTGTGCGAGAAGCCGACGCCGGCGCCGACGAACGGCGTGAAGCCCTGCCAGGTGCCGAGATCGACGTAGCCATTTAGCAGGAACAGCCACTCTTTCTTGCGCGCGTAATACTCGTCGGTGATCGTGCCGCCCGGACTGGTGATGATCTGCGAGCCGTGGAAGTTGGCGCTCGAGCGGTATTCACCGGTCAGGTCGAAGCGCAGCCACTCATTGAAATTGTAACCGATGCCGATGCCGAACAGCGGCGAGGCGTCGAAGGCCAGGCCGACATTGGTGACCTGGAAGTTGGTGTCCTGAATGTTGGTCAGGTTGCCGAGCTGCTGGTTCGTGAAACCGATGTCGCCGCGCAGATACCAGCTCGAGAACTCCTCGATCACGACCGGCGGCGGCGGCACGTAGCAGGGAAAGGCGCCCGGAGGCGCGCGGCCGGCGGCGATCAGCGCGGGATCGTAGCAAGGTTGCGGCTGCGGATAATCGGCGGCGTGGACCGCCGTCGCCAGTGGTGCGAACGCCAACAAAATCGCCGCGGTCGTCAGAGTCTTGTAAGCCATCGCACTACCCTTCGTGCTCGTACGCG
Organism: Pseudolabrys sp.; assembly: GCA_022843325.1. GTDB lineage: Bacteria > Pseudomonadota > Alphaproteobacteria > Rhizobiales > Xanthobacteraceae > Pseudolabrys. Next base: position 4,034 of record JALHNV010000101.1, read on the forward strand.
CACACATGCGCGGGAGTGATGAGAGGACGATGGCAGTAAATCGTTAAGTGGCTCTTAACCCTGTTTTTTAACTACGCTTGTTAACGGATGCGCGTAAAAAAAACGGCGCGGAACTTTTGTCCGCGCCGTTTGCGTCCGTGATTAACACACGAGTTACGATTGCGGCAGCGGCCGCATCGCGCGTTACTCGCCGTCTTCCAGCTTGCCGATATGGCTCTGTGAATACAGCTCAACGCCGAGCTTGGCGACGAGATCGAGCTGCGTCTCGAGGAAGTCGATGTGATGTTCCTCGTCGGCCATCAGCTTCTCGAACAGATCCTTGGTGACGTAATCCTTGGCCGCGTGACAGTGCGTCGCAGCTTCCTGGTAAAGCGCGCGCGCGGAAATTTCCGCGGCCAGGTCGCAGTCCAGCACTTCCTTGACGCTCTGCCCGATGTGCAACGGGTCGAGCACCTGCAGATTCGGGAAACCGTCGAGGAAGATGATTCGCGCGATCAGCTTGTCGGCGTGTTCCATCTCTTCGATGGATTCCTTGCGCCACTGCTTGGCGAGATTCTTGAAACCCCAGTCGTCGAGCAGCCGGTAGTGCAGCCAGTATTGATTGACGGCCGTCAGTTCGTGCCGCAGCGCCTTGTTGAGGTACTCGACGACTTTTGCATCACCCTTCATGAGGCGCGCTCCTTTTTGTGTCCGATTTGCTAGTTTGATATAGTTCTAAACTAGCGCCGGGGGAAGGCAAAAGAACGACTGTCCCAGCGCCGTAGCCCGGGTGAAGCGAAGCGGAACCCGGGAAACACATCAACGATTCGGCAAGGCAGCCCCCGGATAGCGCCACCGGACCACGGCCCAGGCCGGTATATTAATGTCACCGCTTCTGCACCGTGCGCAGCCAGTCATGGCTGACCATGCGGTCGGCCAGCGTCACCAGCGCGGCGCGCGCGGCCGGATCCTCGATGGCGAGAAAGGCCTCGACCAGCCGCAGCGCTTCCTTCATGCGCGGATCTTCCGGGCCGCCGGCCTTGGGCACCGCGTTCGCGGCCGGCGCGGGCCCGGGAAACTCCAGCACCGGCGCCGCACCGTCGGACGGCTTGCCCGGCATTTTCGTGACGTTGTCGCCGTCGTGGTGAGGGTACTTGGTCATGCACGCATCCCATCGGACATTGCCGCTCTCGGCCGGGCGGTCGTAGCCACGCGCAGTATGGCCGGTCCAAAGAGATATATCACATAAAGCGAGTTGTGTCGGCAGCACAATCTTACGACAGACTTAAGCACATCTTATAGCGGCGGCCGCGGGCCGGACCGGACGACTGCGACGTTTCAACCCGGAAAGCGGGATCAACCCAGAGCCTGGGAGCCCTTGGCGGGATGGGCGGCGCAGGCGCAGCCAACCGGACACGCGGCGGCGACGCTCAGCGCTTCGTCCATGATCTTGCGGATGGTACGGGCGCACCGGCCGCACTGCGCGCTGCAGCCGAGGCAGCCATAGACCTGGCCGGCGGTGCGCGGCGCGGCCTTGGAGCAGGCGGTGCGGATCGCCTGGTCGCTCAGCACGTTGCAGGAACAGACGATCATCGCAGCGCAGCTCCCCCGGCGGCGTTCTGGCGACCCGGATCAAGCCGCCGGTCGCGTCCCCACACCGCTGATGGGTCATTGGCTATCGGCTCCGGCGCGCCGAGTCAAAATAAAACGCACTTTAGAATTGTTGTAAACTATTGAAAACAAACAGCTATTCGCGTTTGAGCGACAGCCCGGTCGCGTCTGCAACCAATAAATCACAGACAACGGAACGACTTACCGCGGCTGCAAAATCCTGTTGCGCAGGCCGGGCCGCCGGCCGCCGTCCACAAGCGCCGCACGGTCCACATTGCCGCACCGGCGGGCGGCGGCACCCGCGGACGGGCCCGCTAGTCGACCGACAGCACTTCCAGCTCGGCATCGTTGAGCGGCACGATGTCACCGACGCGCTTTCCGGCCAGCGCCCTGGCAATCGGCGACACGTGCGAAATCGATCCCTGCGCGGCGTCGGCTTCATCCTCGCCGACAATCCGAAACGACTGCGTGCGTCCGTCATCGCGCCGGAACGTCACGCGCCGGCCGAACTGCACAAGGTCGGGCGCGCCGCTGGCCTGGAACAACTGGGCGCTCGCCCGGCGCGCCGTGTAGTAGCGCAGGTCGCGGGTCGCGCGCGACATCGCCGTGCGATCTGTTTTCAGGTCGTCATTGGTCTGCGCCAGCGCGACGGCCTCTTTCGCCGACGCCAGCGCGGCATCGAGCTGGGCCAGACCGCGCTCGGTCACGAGATTCGGATGCGGCGAAATCGGCCGCTCCGGCAGATACGCCGCCGCGGCTTCGGTGTCTTCCTCTTTGGTGAAGGCGACGCTCATCGGGATGTTTCTGGTGGGAGGAAGACGCGTGACGCGCGGGGGGTAGATAGGACCGCGTGCAAGTGCGCACAAGGCTGGGGCATTTCACAGCGCAGCCTCGTAGCCCGGGTGAAGCGAAGCGTAACCCGGGAACAACATCACGATACGGAAAGGCTTGCCCCGGATTTCGCTGCGCTCATCCGGGCTACGGCGACACATCACGGCCCCGTAGCCCGGGTGGAGCGAAGCGCAACTTGGGAGTAACATACCCGGATGGTTCGATATCGGCGCAATATCGTTCCGGGCGGCACCTACTTCTTCACGGTCACGCTCGCCGACCGCTCGTCTTCGGCGTTGATCGATCACGTCGATGCCTTGCGGACGGCGTTCCGCATCGTGCGGCAGGAGCGTCCTTTCACCGTCGATGCCGTTGTGATCCTGCCGGAGCATCTGCATGCGATCTGGACGCTGCCGGCCGACGACGCCGATTTTTCCGGCCGCTGGCGGCGCATCAAGGCGCACTTCACGCATCGGCTGGTTGACGCCGGCATTCCGGTCGCGCGCCATCGGACCGGCGAATACGCGCTGTGGCAAAGGCGCTTCTGGGAGCACACCATTCGCGACGACACCGATTTTGCGCGGCATGTCGATTATGTGCATTACAATCCGGTGAAACACGGGCTGGTGAGCCGGGTGCGCGACTGGCCCTCTTCGTCGTTCCACATCTATGTCCGGCGCGGCGTGTTGCCGGTGGATTGGGCGGGCGATGCCGGGGAATCAATGATGAATTTCGGCGAGCCGTGAGGCTGGCCCCGGATTTCGCTGCGCTCATCAGGGCTACGAACGCAAGACGCGGCCCCGTAGCCCGGGTGAAGCGAAGCGCAACCCGGGAACGGCATCACGATGCGGAAAGGCTTGCCCCGGATTTCGCTGCGCTCATCCGGGCTACAAACGCAACACGCAGCCCGTAGCCCGGGTGGAGCGAAGCGCAACCCGGGAACGGCATCACGGTGCGGAAAGGTCTGCCCCGGATTTCGCTGCGCTCATCCGGGCTACAAACGCAACACGCAGCCCGTAGCCCGGGTGGAGCGAAGCGCAACCCGGGAACGGCATCACGATACGGAAAGGCCTGCCCCGGATTTCGCTGCGCTCATCCGGGCTACGGCGCCGCGCGATGGATCTACGCCGCGACCTTGCCCAGCGCCTCGATCACGTCGTCGACCGCCTGCTCGACCAGCGCCTTGTCGTCGCCTTCGGCCATGACGCGGATCACCGGTTCGGTGCCGGAGGGGCGCACCAGCAGCCGGCCGCCCTGCCCGAGTTTCTTCTCGGCGCTGGCGATGGCCGAGATCACCGCGGCGCTCTCCATCGGCTTGCCGGCCTGGTAGCGGATGTTCTTGAGAATCTGCGGCAGCGGCTCGAAGCGGTGGCAGACGTCCGAGACCGGCTTGTTGTGGCGCTTGACCACCGACAGCACCTGCAACGCGGCGACGAAGCCGTCGCCGGTGGTGGTGTAGTCCGACATGATGATATGGCCGGATTGCTCGCCGCCGACATTGTAGCCGTCGGCGCGCATGCGCTCGAGCACGTAGCGGTCGCCGACCGGCGTGCGCACGAGGTCGAGGCCGATGCTCTGCAGATGACGCTCGAGGCCGAGGTTCGACATCACGGTCGAGACCACGCCGTTGCCCTGCAGCCTGCCGTCTTCCTTCCACGACTCGGCGATCACCGCGAGCAGCTGGTCGCCGTCGACGACGCGGCCCAGCTCGTCGACGATCATGACGCGGTCGGCGTCGCCGTCCAGCGCGATGCCGATGTCGGCACGCATCTCGCGCACCTTGCGCGAGATGGCGCCGAGATCGGTCGAGCCGCAGTCCTTGTTGATGTTGAAGCCGTCGGGATCGACGCCGATCGGGACCACGTCGGCGCCGAGTTCCCACAGCGCGCCGGGCGCCACCTTGTAGGCCGCGCCGTTGGCGCAATCGATCACCACGCGCAGGCCGGCGAGGTCGAGCGCGCGCGGCAGCGTGCGCTTGGCGAATTCGATGTAGCGGTCCTGCACGCCGTCGATGCGCTTGGCGCGGCCGAGATCGCCGCTATTGGCCAGTTGCTTGCCGAGGTCGGAATCCAGCAGCGTTTCGATCTGCACCTCGACCGCGTCGTTGAGCTTGAAACCGTCGGGCCCGAACAGCTTGATGCCGTTGTCGTCGTAAGGATTGTGCGAGGCCGAGATCATGACGCCGAGATCGGCGCGCATCGAGCGCGTCAGCATGCCGACGGCCGGCGTCGGGATCGGGCCGGTCAGCAGCACGTCCATGCCGACCGAGGTGAAGCCCGCGACCAGCGCGTTCTCGATCATGTAGCCGGACAGCCGCGTGTCCTTGCCGATCAGCACGCGGTGACGGTGGTCGCCATTCTTGAAGATCAGGCCCGCCGCCTGGCCGACCCTGAGCGCCAGATCCGGCGTGATGACCTTGTTGGCCCGGCCGCGAATGCCGTCGGTGCCGAAATAGCGACGAACCATGAATTGCCCCTGAACGCCCGATAGAGAGTCTCGCTGTTCTATAGGGCCAGGGACCAGCATTTACTGCAAAAAATGTGACAAATCATTACCGTGCGGGGTTAACCACCGGTTCCATACTAGATTACCGGAAAACGCGCCGGCGACAGCCATTTCGCCGCCCCCTGCCCCTGTGCTAACCGGAATGGCGTCGTTTTCAGCATTTCCGGGCCGGGACCATGAAGAAGAGCATTACCTCCATCGACGATCTGCGGACGTTGGCGCGGCGCCGGGTTCCGCGCGCCTTCTTCGACTATGCCGATAGCGGTTCCTATGGCGAGTACACGCTGCGCGCCAACCGCGCCGACCTCGAGGCCATCAAGCTGCGCCAGCGCGTGCTGGTCGACGTGTCGGAGCGCAGCCTGTCCACCACCATCCTCGGCCAGAAGATCGCGCTGCCCTTCGCGCTGGCGCCGATCGGCCTGTGCGGCATGCAGCACGGCGACGGCGAGATCCTGGCGGCGGAAGCGGCGCACGAGGCCGGCATTCCCTTCACACTGTCGACCATGTCGATCTGCTCGATCGAGCATGTCGCGGAAGCGACCGGCCGGCCGTTCTGGTTCCAGCTCTACGTCATCCGCGACCGCGGCTTCTCCAAGCAGCTGATGGACCGCGCGCTCGCCGCCAAGGTCAACACGCTGGTGCTCACCGTCGATCTCCAGGTGCTCGGCCAGCGCCACCGCGACGTCAAGAACGGCATGACGGTGCCGCCGGAATTCCGCATCAAGAACGTCATCGACATCGCCACCAAGCCGGCCTGGGCGTGGAGCGTGCTGAAGGGCAAGAGCAAGACCTTCGGCAACATCTCCGGCCACGTGCCCGGCATGGAGAACGTCAACTCGCTGGCCAAGTGGACGCAGGACCAGTTCGATCCGGCGCTGAACTGGAAGGACGTCGAGTGGATCCGCGACTACTGGCCGGGCAAGATGATCATCAAGGGCATCCTCGACGTCGATGACGCCAAGATGGCGGTGACGCTCGGCGCCGACGGCATCGTGGTGTCGAACCATGGCGGCCGCCAGCTCGACGGCACGTCGTCGTCGATATCGATGCTGCCGCGCATCGCGCAGGCGGTCGGCTCGGATACCGAGGTGCTGTTCGACGGCGGCATCCGCACCGGCGCCGACATCATGCGGGCGCTGGCGCTCGGCGCGCGCGCCTGTCTGGTCGGCCGGTCTTACGTCTACGGGCTGGGCGCCGGCGGCAAGGCCGGCGTCGCCAAGGCCATCGACATTCTCAAGAACGAACTCAGCGTCACCATGGCGCTGACCGGCGTCGGCCGCATCGCCGATATCGACGGCCGCGTGCTGGAAGGCGGCGAGGTCAAAGCCCAGGCGGCGAAGGTGGCCAAGGTGGCGAAGCCGAAGGCGGCGGCGAAGCCGAGGGCCAGGGCGCAAGCCAAGCCGCAGGCGGTGAAGTCGGCGGCCAGTTCGGATACGTAGTTATTATCATGATGCAGCGATCCAGACTCCGCTCGTTCCCGCGCAAGCGGGAACCCAGGGCGGCAAACTCAGGCGCCTCAGCCGACAATTCTGGGTCCCCGCTCATAGGCGCTCTGAAAGAACGCCGTTCTTCGAACGGCTATGCGCGGGGACGAGCGGCTTGATCATGGACCGCCCCACGCCCTTCAACATCGCCGACTTCCCGCACCTCGCCGCCATCACCACGCGGTGGATGGACAACGACGTCTACGGCCACGTCAACAACGTGGTCTATTATTCGTTCTTCGACACCGCGGTGAACGGTTATCTGATCGCGCAAGGCGTGCTCGACATCGCCGGCGGCGCCACCATCGGCCTGGTGGTCGAGACGCGCTGCACGTATTTCAAGCCCATCGCCTTTCCCGACACGGTGCGCGCGGGCTTGCGCGTCGCGCATCTCGGCACGTCCAGCGTGCGCTACGAGGTCGGCATCTTCCGCGGCGACGATGACAGCGCCGCGGCGCAGGGCCATTTCGTCCATGTCTATGTCGACCGCGCCAGCGGCAAACCGGTGGCGCTGCCGGACGATCTGAAGCGGGCGTTGGAGAAGCTGGTGCGCTAGCGCCGGCCTCGCGCCTCAGCGCCAGCCCAACCCCGGCGCGACGTGCTTGAGGATCGCCTCGATGACATGCGCGTTGTAGTCGACGCCGAGCTGGTTCGGCACCGTCAGCAGCAGCGTGTCGGCTTCGGCGATCGCCTCGTCCTGCTTGAGCTGCGCGATCAGCACATCCGGCTCGGCCGCGTAACTGCGGCCGAAGATGGCGCGCTCGGCGCCGCCGAGCAGGCCGATCTGGTCGCTGTCCTCCGAGCCGCCGCCGAAATAGCCGCGGTCGCGGTCATCGACCAGCGCGAAGATCGAGCGCGACACCGAGACGCGCGGCGTGCGCGCATGCCCGGCCGCTTTCCAGGCGTCGCGATACAGCCGGATCTGCTCGGCCTGCTGGACGTGGAACGGCTTGCCGCTCTCGTCGATCTTCAGCGTCGACGACTGCAAATTCATCCCCAGTTTCGCCGCCCATTCCGCCGTGGCGTTGGTGGCGGCGCCCCACCAGATGCGCTCGCGCAGGCCGTCCGAGAACGGCTCGAGCCGCAGCAGGCCCGGCGGATTGGGAAACATCGGCCGCGGGTTCGGCTTGGCGAAGCCCTGGCCGCGCAGCACGTCGAGAAACACTTCCGTATGCCGGCGCGCCATGTCGGCGTCGGTCATGCCCTCGGGCGGCGCGTAACCGAAATGGCGGAAGCCGTCGATCACCTGCTCCGGCGAGCCGCGCGAGATGCCGAGCTGCAGCCGGCCGCGGGCGATGAGATCGGCGGCGCCGGCGTCCTCCGCCATGTAGAGCGGGTTCTCGTAGCGCATGTCGATCACCGCGGTGCCGAGCTCGATCTTGGACGTGCGCGCGGCGCATGCGGCCAGCAGCGGAAACGGCGAGGCGAGCTGACGGGCGAAATGATGGACGCGGAAATAGGCGCCGTCGGCGCCGAGCTGTTCGGCGGCGACCGCCAGCTCGATCGATTGCAGCAGCGCGTCGGCGGCGGTGCGCGTCTGCGAATGCGGCGACGGGGTCCAGTGACCGAAGGAGAGAAAGCCGATTTTTTTCATGCTGCGTATATGGGGCGACCCGGCGCGGTTGTCGATCAGGCACAAAGAGTACACCGGGCTCGGCCCCGGCCCGTAGCCCGGATGGAGCCGGCGGGCCGCGCGACAGCGCGCCCGGCGGCGCAATCCGGGGCCGGCGCCAGCAGACCCCGGGTTACGCTTCGCTCCACCCGGGCTACGGCGCTTCGCTCAAGCGATCCGACCCTCCCCCTCCAGGGGAGGGTAAGAAAGAAAGCGCCTTTGCCCCACCCTCTGCCCCAGCATATATTCCTACTCATGCCCCTGGTCCCCCTCTTCCGCCGTCCGCCGATGCCGGTTGTCCGCCTCAGCGGCCGCGCCGCCGACGCCCCGGCCCCGCGCCGAGGCCACAGCGCCGCCGCGCCGGTGACGCCGCGGC
>JALHNV010000102.1 GCA_022843325.1 Pseudolabrys sp.
AGACTACCGGCATCTGCGCTTGTCCTTGAAGGCACATCCGGTGTCGTTCCTGCGCGCCGATTTCGCCGCCCGCGGGATTCTCCGGCACGAACAGCTTGCCCAGGTGCCGTCCGGACGCCGCGTTACCGTGGGCGGGCTGGTGCTGGTGCGTCAGCGCCCCGGTACCGCCAAGGGCGTTATTTTCGCAACGCTCGAGGACGAAACCGGCATCGCCAACGTCATCATCTGGTCCAGAACATTCGAGGCGTTTCGTCCGATCGTGCTCGGTGCTCGGCTGATCGGCGTGACCGGCCCGCTGCAAAATGCGTCCGGTGTCATCCATGTGGTGGCCGAACAGATCGAAGACCTCACGCCTCTTCTGCGCAGGCTGTCGGAAGATGCGGTGCGCATCGATGCGACCGTGCGCCCCGACGAGGTCAAGCGCCCGGCGCCTGACCGCCATCGCCATCCGCGCTCAGGCGACACACTTGTTACGTTGTTCAAGGACAGCCGGCCGCTGGCGGATGAGCTCGGCCTTGGCGCGCTACCGGAAGCCGTCATGCCGAAGGGGCGGAATTTTCACTAATGTGTACGCAGTTGCGGTCCTCGGCGTGCTAGGATCCCGGCGCAATCGCTGGAGCAAAGCGGACGACATGGACCAGGCTATCCTCTTCGTGCTGTTTCTCGCGGCCATGCTGGCCGCGTGGTTCGGCCCGCGCTTGCTGGCCGGCACGCTGTTCGCCGTCGCCCTGGCGCTGACGGTCGCCGATTATTTCCATCACGCCACCGGCGCGCTGAAACTGTCGTTCTAGGCCGACCCCATGACCGCGCGCACCGCCATCCTTCTGAACGCTCTGGCGCTGTATGCGCTGGCCGTCGTGCTGCTGATGGGTTTCGTCCTTCAGGTGCTGTGGCGCGAGCTGCCGTGTCCGCTGTGCCTGCTGCAACGCGTGGCCTTCGTGGCGCTGGCGGTCGGCCCGATCCTCAACATCCGCTTCGGTCCGCGGCCGAGCCATTACGCGATGAGCCTGCTGGCGGCGCTGGCCGGCTTCGGCATCTCGCTGCGCCAGGTGATGCTGCACATCCTGCCCGGCGACCCCGGCTACGGCACGGCAGTCCTGGACCTGCATTATTATTCCTGGGCGGCGATCATCTTCGCCGTGGCGATCGCGCTGATCGCTCTCGTCCTGCTGTTCGAACGCCAGTTTGAAACCATGATCGCGGCGCAGCGGCCGCCCGCCTTCGCCGTCGCCGCGGTGTGGCTGATGATTGTCATCACCGCCGCCAACGCCGCCGCGACGCTTCTGGAATGCGGCTTCGATGTCTGTCCGGACAATCCGGTGCGGTACGAGATGCTGCAAGGCAGGCAGTGACGTCTGCCCTCAAAACCCCGTCGCCAGCGAGCCGCGGGTGCGGCGGTCTGCGGCGCCGGCATAAGTCTGGGGCGTGAACTCCGCTTTCGGCACGACCTCAATCGAATTCGCCGCCGTCGCCGGGCGCGCCGGCGTGATGGTGTGGCCCAGGGCCGCCAGCGCCTCAAGCACGGCCGGGGCAAAGCCCGGTTCGACAAAAACCTGATCCGGCTGCCACTGATGATGCAGGCGCGGCGCGCTGACCGCGTTTGCGACAGGCATGCCGAAATCGATCACGTTGGTGATGACCTGCAACACCGCCGTGATGATGCGGCTGCCGCCGGGCGAACCGGTGACCAGGAACGGCTTGCCGTCTTTCAACACGATGGTCGGCGTCATGGATGACAGCGGCCGCTTGCCCGGGCCGGGCAGATTGGCGGTGAAGCCGACCAGGCCATAGGCGTTCGAGGCGCCTTCCTTGGCAGTGAAGTCGTCCAGTTCGTTGTTGAGCAGCACGCCAGTGCCGTCGGCAACCAGGCCGAGGCCGAAGGAAAAGTTGAGCGTCGTGGTGTTCGACACCGCGTTGCCCTCGCGGTCGATGACCGAGAAATGTGTGGTGTTGCGGCCTTCGAAATCGGCCGGCTTGCCGGCGCGCAGTTCCGCCGCGGGGGTGGCGCGGTCGCCGATGCTTTTGCGCAAGGAAGCCGCATAGGGTTTTGACATCAGCCCTGCAAGCGGCATCTTCACCGCGTCCGGATCGCCCATGAACAATGCGCGGTCGGCGTAGGCGCGCTTCATCGCCTCAATCAGCAAATGCAGCGATGGTGCGCCCCGGCCAAGGCTGGCGAGATCGTCGCCTTCGAGAATGTTGAGCATCTGGATCAGATGCACGCCACCGGAGGAGGGCGGTGGCATCGAAATGATGTCATAGCCGCGATAGGTGCCGCGCACGACCGGGCGTTCGATGGCGCGGTACGATTTGAGATCGTCGACCGTCATGATGCCGCCGGCCCGCTTAACGGCATTGGCGATCCTTGTGGCAATGCTGCCCTGGTAGAAGGCGTCGGGGCCGGTGGCGGCAATGGCCCGCAACGTGTCGGCGAGATCGGGTTGGATCAGGCGGTCGCCATTGCCGTAGGTCTCGGTGCTCGTGCGCATGAATACGCGCGACGATGGCCATCGCATCAGACGGTCGCGAGCGCGCGGCAACGAATCGGCCAGATCGTCCCGGATGATGAAGCCCATGCGGGCGAGATTGATTGCCGGTGCGATCAGTTCGGCCAGCGTCAGTTGGCCCGAGCCGTATTTCTGATGCGCCAGCGCCAGTCCCGCGACCGTGCCGGGCACACCGATCGACAGCGCGCTGTCGCGCGACTTTGCCGGATCGGGTTCGCCTTTGTCATTGAGGAACATCGCCGGCGTCGCCGCCTTCGGCGCGGTCTCGCGATAATCAATGGCAATGTTTCGATTGTCCTTGGCGAGGTGGATGACCATAAAGCCGCCGCCGCCGAGATTGCCGGCGCGCGGATAAGTGACCGCCAGCGCAAAGCCGACCGCCACCGCGGCGTCGACGGCATTCCCGCCGCGGTCGAGGATACTGACGCCGATGCGGGCGGCGGCGCTCTCCTGCGCCACCACCATGGCATTGCGCGCATTGACCGACTGCGCTGGCGGGATCGCGGTGATCGCCGAGTCGAGTTGCGGCTCGGATTGCGCCAGAGCGCCGGCGCTGCACAGGAGGGCGACCGTGAAGGAAACAAAACGGGCGATGACAGTCATGCCGGCAGAACTCCTGCTGTCGTCCCCGCCTGCGACGGCAACGGTTAACGCGCCTGGCTGTGATACACTGTATTGGGCCGCATGTCGGTGGCGCTGGCGATGCGGTTCGACATGTTGAAGAAACCGGCGACGGCGGCAACGTCCCAGATGTCGCGGTCGGAAAATCCGGCGCGGCGCAAGCGTTCGCGGTCGGCTTCTTCCACGCTTCCGGGCGACGCGGTCAGCTTGACCGCGAAATCGAGCATGGCGCGCTGGCGTTTGGAAATGCGCGCCACACGGTAATTCATCGCCATCTGCTCGCCGAGCAGCGGATTGCCGGCATACTGACGCACCGCCGCGCCATGCGCCGTCAGGCAATAGTAACAGCGGTTCTGCGACGACACCGCGACCGCGATCATTTCCCGTTCCAGTTTGCTGAGCCCGCTCTCGCCCAGCATCAGATCGTTGTACAGCGCGACAAAGGTTTCGAGCTTGGTGCTGTCGAACGCATAAGCCACCAGGACGTTCGGTACGAAGCCGAGCCTGTCCTGGCACTTCTTGAAGTAGGCCGTCATGGCCGGCGACAGTTTCGCCGCGGGCAGGTTGAGCGCGATCACGGGCGCGTCGTCAGGACCGGCCGGAGGAGATTTGACCGGGACGGCTTTCGCGGAAGCGTCGGACTTCCGCGCCGCCACCTTCTTCGTCGCCGTCTTGATCGGCTTGTTCGCCTTGGCCATTGCCCGCCCCTGTGGTGTTTTCGGTGGTCCTTGCCCCGCGACGCCAGCCTACACCGGCGCGGCTCGCGGCGATATCCGCGCCGGCCCTGCTTTCGCCTTGTCCTTCAGCCAGTTAGGGTCCAGCAAAACGCGGCCCGCCCCGGCCTGTCATGGCGCCGTCGATAAATGTTGCCTTGATCTCGACGGCCCGCCGCGGAAGGTGAAGACTCACCTTCCGCCTCGACCGATTCTCTCCCACTGCGCGAGGTTCTTTGATGCTTGAACGCACCGTCCGTGACGATGTCGCTGCCGCCCATGCGGCGATCGGGGACGCCGGCATCGACCTCGCCAGCCGCCGGCCCGAGATGCCGCGCGGTTTCGTCGCGCAGCTTTTCGGCCATACGGTGCCGGAAGACGTGGTGCGCTACAGCCCCGCCGACCTCGCCATGCTGGCCGAGCGCGCGTACGACTTTCTGAAGGACCGTGAGCCGAACGCGGCGAAGCTGCGCTGCGACATCGTCGCGCTCGCGGACCAGCGTAACGTCTCGGTGATCGAGATCGTCAACGACGACATGCCGTTTCTGGTCGACTCGGTCATGGCCGAACTGGCCGACCGCCGGCTCGAGGTGCGGCTGGTGGCGCATCCGGTGTTTGGCGTGCGCCGCGATGGCAGTCCGCTGGTGGCGCTGGGCGCGCCCGATCCGGCGTCCGGCGGGCGCGAAAGCTACATCCACATTCACATCGAGCCGATCGAAGACGAGGCGGCGCGCGTCGAGATCGTGCGCAGCCTCGAGACCGTGCTGGGCGAGGTCCGTATCGCGGTCGCCGACTGGCGGCCGATGCTGGCGCGCGTCAATGCGGTGGTCGCCGATCTGCAGGCCAACCCGCCGCCGCTGCCGGTGGAAGAGATCGCCGAGGTGATCCAGTTCCTGCAATGGCTGCTGGCCGACAACTTCACCTTCCTCGGCCTGCGCGATTATACCGTCGACGGCCAGGGCCTGACGCCGGACTTCGACAGCAGCTTCGGCATTATGCGCTCGCGCGACATGCGGGTGCTCAAGCGCGGCGACGACCTGCTCGAATTTACGCCGGAGATCATGGCGTTCCTGAACGAGCCGCGGCTGCTGATCGTGTCCAAGGGCAATGTCTATGCGCGGGTGCACCGGCGCGTGCATCTCGATTACATCGGCGTCAAGCGCTTCGACGCGGCCGGCAGCCTGGTCGGCGAATTCCGCATCGTCGGTCTGTTCACCTCGACCGCCTATACCCGCAACGCCCACGGCATCCCGTATCTGCGGCGCAAGATCGCCGCCATCGAGCAGCGTGCCGGTTTCAACGCCGGCAGCCATTCCGGCAAGTCGCTGGCCAACGTGCTGGAACAGTATCCGCGCGACGAGCTGTTCCAGATCGACGACGAGACGCTTTACGAGTTTGCACTCGCGATCCTTCAGCTCGACGAACGGCCGCGCGTGCGCGTCCTGGCGCGGCGCGACCGGTTCGACCGCTTCGTGTCCGTTCTGGTGTTCGTGCCGCGCGAACGCTACGACAGCGCGATCCGCGTCAGGATCGGCGAGTATCTCGCCGGCGCCTTCAAGGGCCGGGTGTCGGCCTATTATCCATTCTTCCCGGAAGGCCCGCTGGTCCGGGTCCACTTCATCATCGGCCGGTCCGATGGCCCCACTCCCGAGGTCGAACGCGCCACGCTCGAAACCGAGATCACGGGCATTGTGCGCAGTTGGGACGACGGGCTCGCCGAGGCGCTGGCGTTGACCAATGCACCGGACAAGACGCAGGAACTGCTTGCCCGCTATCGCAACGCCTTTTCGGCCGGCTTCCACGATACCTATTCGCCCGCTGTCGCCGCCGCTGACATTCGCATCATCGAAGGGTTGAACGAGCATCGCCCGCTTGGCGTCGATTTCTATCACCGCAGCGAGGAAGAGCAGCGGGCTGTGGGACTGAAGGTGTGGAGCCTGGGACGGCCGCTGCCGTTGTCGGAGCGCGTTCCCGTGCTGGAAAACATGGGTTTCCGCGTCGTCGAGGAGCGCACGCATCAGATCGACCCTGACGGCGACGGCCTGACGACCTGGTTCCATGACATGCTGCTGGAGCGCAGCGACGGCGGCGTCATCGACCTGGACGAAAGCCAGACGCGGCTGGAAGCCGCGTTCTTGATGGTCATGCGCGGCCGGGCCGAAAGCGACGGCTACAATGCGTTGACGCTGGCCGGCGGGCTGGGATGGCGCGATGTGGCGCTGATCCGCACGCTGTCGCGTTTCATGCGCCAGCTCCGCGTACCCTATTCGCAGGACTACATGTGGACGACGCTGGTCAAGCATTCCGGCATCGCTGCCGACGTGGTCGAGCTGTTTCACGCCCGCTTCGACCCGCGCGCCGAGGCCGCCGACCGTGACGCCCGGCAGAGTGACATCGCCACGCGCATCGAGCAGGCGCTGGAGGCGGTCGCCAGTCTCGACGAGGACCGCATCCTTCGTCACTTCGTCAATGCGGTGCAGTCGGCGATCCGCACCAATTTCTTCCAGACCGACAAAGACGGGCACGTCAAGGCGCTGATCGCCATCAAGTTCGCCAGCGGCAAGCTCACGGACGTGCCGTTGCCGCGGCCGCTGTACGAGATCTTCGTCTACTCGCCGCGGGTCGAAGGCGTGCACATGCGCTTCGGCAAGGTGGCGCGGGGCGGCATTCGCTGGTCCGACCGGCCGCAGGATTTCCGCACCGAGATTCTCGGCCTCGTGAAGGCGCAGCAGGTCAAGAACGCGGTGATCGTCCCGGTCGGCGCCAAAGGCGGCTTCGTGCCGAAGCTGATGCCGAAAGGCGCGACGCGCGACGAAGTGCAGGCCGAAGGCATCGCGACCTACAAATTGTTCATCTCGACGCTGCTCGACATCACCGACAACATCGCCCCGGACGGTGCCATCGTGCCGCCCGAGGCGGTGGTGCGGCACGAGGGCGATGATCCCTATCTGGTGGTCGCCGCCGACAAGGGCACCGCCACCTTCTCCGACATCGCCAACGGCATTTCGGCGGAACACGGCTTCTGGCTGGGCGATGCCTTCGCCTCCGGCGGCTCGGCCGGCTATGACCACAAGGCGATGGGCATTACCGCGCGCGGCGCCTGGGAGTCGGTGAAACGGCATTTTCGCGAGATCGACGTCAACATCCAGGAGACGCCGTTCAGCGTGGTCGGCGTCGGCGACATGTCGGGCGATGTGTTCGGCAACGGCATGTTGCGCGAGGACACCATCCGCCTGGTCGCGGCGTTCGATCACCGCGACATCTTCATCGACCCCGATCCCGATCCGAAAGCGAGCTTCGCCGAACGGCAGCGTCTGTTCGCGCTGCCGCGCTCGAGCTGGCAGGACTATGACAAGGGGCTGATTTCGCAAGGCGGCGGGGTCTATCCGCGCAGCTCCAAGGAAATCCGGCTCAGCCCGGAAGCGCAGAAGCTGTTCGGTGTCGGCGACAGCGTGACGCCGCAGGCGCTGATGAAGGCGATCCTGACCGCCAAGGTCGATCTGCTGTTCTTCGGCGGCATCGGCACTTATGTGCGCGCGACAACCGAGACCGACGAGATGGCCGGCGACCGCGCCAACGATCCGATCCGGATCACCGGCAAGCAGCTCCAATGCAAGGTGATCGGCGAGGGGGCCAATCTCGGCATGACCCAGCGCGGCCGCATCGAGGCGGCGCTGTCCGGGGTCCGGCTGAACACCGACGCCATCGATAACTCCGCCGGCGTCAACACGTCGGACGTCGAGGTCAACATCAAGGTTGCGCTCAGTCCGTTGCTGCAGTCCGGCGCCTTGAGCCTCAAGGACCGCAATACGCTGCTGTCCGGCATGACCGACGAGGTGGCGCGGCTGGTTTTGCGCAACAATTACCAGCAGTCGCTGGCGATCTCGCTGGCGCAGCGGCGCGGTCTTGAGGATCTCGGGTTCCAGCAGCGCCTGATGCAGATTCTCGAAAAGCGCGGTCTGCTTGACCGTGCGGTCGAATACCTGCCCGACGAGGTGATGCTGGCCGACCGGCGCCAGCGCAACGAACCGCTGACGCGGCCGGAACTGGCGGTCCTGCTGGCCTACGCCAAGCTGACGCTCTACAGCGAACTGCTCGACTCGGACGTGCCGGACGATCCTTATCTCGGCCGCGAGTTGAACCGCTACTTCCCCCAGGAGATGTCGGAGCGTTACCAGGACGCGCTTGACGCCCACCGTCTGCGCCGCGAGATCATCGCCACGCAACTGACCAATTCGATGATCAATCGGGGCGGCGCCACGCTGATCGTGCGGATCGGCGACCAGACCGGCGCCACCTCGGCGTCGATCGCGGCGGCCTTCGCCGCGGTGCGCCAGAGCTATGAAATGGTCGCGCTCAACACCGCGATCGACGGCCTAGACAACAAGGTGTCGGGCAAGACGCAGCTCGATCTCTACGCAGCGGTGCGTGATCTCTTGCTCGACCGGCTGGTCTGGTTCCTGCGTAATGTCGATCTGACGCAGGGGCTTGAGACCATCGTCGCGCATTACCGCGACGGCATCGCTGCGGTCGAGGCGGCGCTCGACACCGCGTTGTCGAAGCCGGCGCAGGAGGCGCGCGCTGCGCAGATGGCGGCGCTGACCAAGGCCGGCGTGCCGGACGATCTGGCGCGCCGCATCGCCAGCCTGCCGCCGCTTGCTGCAGCGACCGACATTGTGCTGGTGGCCGACCGTGCCCAGAAGCCGGTGGCCGAAGTGGCGGCCACCTATTTCGCCAACGAGGCCTACTTTCAGCTCGACCGTGTCGCGGCGGCGGTACCGGGCATCGCCGTGGCGGACTATTTCGATCGCCTGGCGCTCGATCGCGCGCTGGATTCGATCGGCGACGCCGAGCGGCGTATCACCGCGGCCATGGTCGGCCATGGTGCAGCCGGCGCGGAGGCCGTCGAGGCCTGGGTCAAGCCGCGGCAGGCGGAGGTCGAGCGCATCCGCGCCTCGATCCACGACATCGCCGGCTCGGGGCTGACGGTGTCGAAGCTGTCAGTGGCGGCAAGTTTGCTCGGCGATCTGGCGCGGGAGTAGCCTTGTCCCGGGCGCAGCGCAGCACGGCTTCGTGGTGCGCTGCAGACCCGGGACAATAACGCCAGCGTCAGCGTCCCAGCAGCGCGTCGAGCTCTTGCGACAGCGGCCGTTGCAACTCGGCTTCGAACTGGCGCTGTGCAGGCACGTCCGAACGGCTCGCACCGGCGTGAATCTTGGCCTCGTCGAGATAATAGCCATACAGCCCGGACCCCCGCCGCTGCCGCGCGAGATAGTCGCGCGCCAGGGCAATGATGCGGCCGAGCAGCGGATCATTGGTATCGAGGTCGACAAGCGCCGCGGCGCCGGCGACCAGTTCATAGCGCGCCAGATCGGTCAGCGCCTGCGCCAGTTGATCGACCGCGCCGCTATCGATCGGGACCAGGTGTGGCGGCACTGTGCGGCGCATGATCCGCAGCGCCGACGCGACCACCAGATTGGTGTGATAGTGCAGCGCCCAGTCCATGAACGGCCCGGCGCCGTCCGGCACGACGGCCGGCACCGGCAAGGTCTCGCTGGCCGGCGGGCGCGGCCCGGCGATGAAGCCGCGGCTGTCGAAGGATTGCAGTAGCCGCCCGACCGCATGCTGCGCCAGTCGTGGATCGACCGCGTTCTCCAAAAGGCCGGTCATCACCAGTTCGAACACGATGTCGAAATTCGGCTCGGCCAGCCAGCGCACGATCTGGGTCTGCATGACGTCGTCAACGGCAAAACCGCCCGGCCGTCCCAGATAGCCGCTGCCGCCGCAGCCGAAATTATGCAGGAACAGCAGATTGTGGGTCAGCGCGTAGGCTTCCGACAGGGTGCAGTCGACCGGATCGGGTGGGAACGTCAGACAACTTGCGGCGACGGTCGCGTCGCGGTCGAGCCGGTGCGCCCGCGGGTCGCCATAGCCGTTGAGGAAGTGCCAGAGATCGAGCATGCGATGCGGCGGGCGTTCGCAGCTCCATACCGTCCGGCCGTTCAACACCGTCTCGACCGCCACGCGCAATTCGGCGGTCAACCGGCCCTGCGCATGAGCATAGAGCACGGCAGCGGAATACAGCAGAAACTGCCGCGGCCCGCGCTGGATCAGGTCGGCGAAGCCCGGCTCGGCGACGCGGTCGATGACAAAGGCGCCGATCGTCCCGCCGTGGCCGCCGTCGAATTTCTGCCGCACCAGACAATAGATCGCGAGTTCGGCGAACGCCTTGCGCCGCAGGTAGCGTTCTTCGCGGCTGGCCCAGACGAAGGGATCGAAGTGCGCAAGACGGGCGGCGATCCATTCATCCGCCGCCCGCTCGAGCGAGCCGGTGACGTCGGCCGGTGTCATCGCTGGTTGGCGACGTTGGCAATCTGATCGAAGCTGGCGACAATGAAGGTGAACTTGTCTTCGGTGTAGACGTAGCCGGCGACTTCATCGATGCCGGTGTCGCGCGCCAGAGAGATAAGGTCGGCCATCTTCACGTTGAGATTGATGACGCCTTCTCCGAGGATGGTCTTGCGCATCGGCCGCGCGGTGATGCCCTTCTCCGACGCGAGATCGGAGGTGTGGTAGACGTACTTGTCCCACGCGAAGGTATAGCCCGCGACCTCGCCGCCGGTGCCCAGCCGCTCGGTCAGCTGGGCCAGCGTGAGGTTCAGATCCAACATCGTCTGTTTATGCAAGAAGCCCTGTAAAGCCGCGCTTTTCTTGTCCATGACGCAACTCCAACTGGTTGGGATTACTTACAACCAGTAAGAGTATATAACTAAAATACAATCGTCAATGGGATGGTGACTCAAGCGCCCGAGACACGCGGTGCTCGGATAGGCTGCCCGGGCGGCAGCGACGTCAGTGTTTGAAATGCCGGGTGCCCGTGAACACCATGGCGATGCCGTGCTCGTCGGCCGCCTTGATCACCTCATCGTCGCGCATCGAACCGCCGGGCTGGATCACCGCGGTGGCGCCCGCCTCGATCGCCACCAGCAAGCCGTCGGCGAACGGAAAGAACGCATCTGACGCGACCACCGAACCTTTGGTCATCGGCTGGGCGAGTTTCATCTCCTTCGCCGCGTCTTCGGCCTTGCGGGCGGCGATGCGCGCCGAGTCGATCCGGCTCATCTGCCCGGCGCCGATGCCGACGGTGGCGCAGCCCTTGGCATAGACAATGGTGTTCGACTTGACGTGCTTGGCGACGCGGAAGGCGAATCGAAGATCGTTGAGTTCGGCCTCGGTCGGCGCGCGCTTGGTGACGACCTTGAGCGTCATGTCGTCGGCCACCGCATTGTCGCGCGACTGCACCAGCAGGCCGCCGGCCACCGACTTTACCGTGAGGCCGGAAGCGCGCGGATCGGGCAGGCCACCGGCCAGCAGGAGCCGAAGGTTCTTCTTCGCCGCGACAATCCTGATGGCCTCGTCGGTGGCGTCGGGCGCGATGATCACTTCGGTGAAAATTTCGGTCACCGCGCGCGCCGCGTCGGCATCGAGCGTACGGTTGAAGGCGACGATACCACCGAAGGCCGACGTCGAGTCGCAGGCCAGCGCCTGCTTGTAGGCGTCCACCAGCGTGCCGGCTTCCGCCACGCCGCACGGATTGGCGTGCTTGACGATGACGCAGGCGGCGGTGCGGGCCGGATCGAATTCGGCGACGCATTCATAGGCCGCGTCCGTGTCGTTGATGTTGTTGTAGGACAACTCCTTGCCTTGCACCTGCCGCGCCGATGCGACGCCGGCGCGTTGGCCCGGCGCGCGATAAAAGGCGGCGTTCTGGTGCGGGTTCTCGCCATAGCGCAGCGCCTGGATCAGTTTGCCGCCGAAGGCGCGGTAGTCCGGCGCGTCGTCCTTCAGGGCATTCGCGAACCAGTTCGAGATCGCGGCGTCATACGCCGCGGTGCGCGCATAGGCCTTGGCCGCCAGCCGCTGCCGCAGTTCGAGCGAGGTCATGCCGCTGCGCGCCGCCATTTCAGACAGCAGGCGGGCATAGTCAGACGGCTCGACCACCACGGCGACATCATGATGGTTTTTGGCCGCGGCGCGGATCATGGCCGGTCCGCCGATGTCGATGTTTTCGATGCAGTCGTCGTAGGCTGCGCCCTTGGCGACGGTCTCCTCGAACGGATAGAGGTTCACCACCAGAAGATCGATCGGCTTGATGCCATGCGTCTGCATCGCCGCGGCGTGGTCCTTGTCGGCGCGGATCGCCAG